>DASXVB010000185.1:0-14090 GCA_036504475.1 Methanosarcina sp. | reverse complement strand
GAAACATTAGGCAATATATCGGCAGAAAAGAGTGAGCAAAGCGAAAATTACTCATCAAGTAAATGCTAATGAGTCTATCAAGTATAGAAAGATAAGACAATCTATAAAAAACTAGTGGAGACTGCTCCACTTCTATTTTTAACTATTTATTCATTTTTCGTGCTATTGAAGATGAAAACTGCCTATTTCAATGTTCTATAATTCTCAACATAAAGACACAAAAACTACAATAATTTTTAAAAGTTAGATGATAGAGAATACCACTGAATTAAGGGACCAGTACCAATTTCAAGCCAAATAAAAATATGAAAATTGCCACGAAGTTTCTGAATTTTTCCTGGGGTATTTTTTCAATCTCTTTCTTCCCAATCATTGCCCCGATTAAAGATACGGGTATGAAGATCAAAAAGCTTGATACAAGGATAGGGTCAAGCCTCGTACCTCCTCGGATATACGTCACTATCCTAGTAGAATCGATCATAAAAGATATGGCACCTGCAGTTACAACATAAACGGCTTTCTCAAGGTTGAAAGCACTCAAGGCTACTGCGTTTATTTCCCCACCTATGCCAAAAATACCTGCAAAAAATCCAGTAAGGGATCCACTGGACACTGCAATCGATAACTTCTGGTTCAGCCTGAAGGATCGATCAGAGACGATGAAGATAACATAAGAGATAAGGAATAAACCTAAAGCTCTTGAAAGAATCTCATGGGAAATTTTCAAGGATAGGGATGATCCCAAAAAACTGGTAAAAATTCCTGGAAGACCAAAAGCAAGAAAAAGTTTCCATCTTACTCCTTTCCTAAATAAGAGTGTCTTCCATATATCATTAAACCAGTGAATTATACCCACCAAGAGCAGGGTCTGAGGCAGAGGAAGGATAATCAAAAGAACAGGTACCATGATTGTGGATATTCCAAATCCGGCCAGAGTTCCAATTACGCTTGCCAGTAATGTAAGCAGCGAGATGTAAATGATTTCCTCATACACAACTATATTTTACTATATTATGCCATAAATGTGAATTGTGTATTAGCTTTTTTGTAATGTAAAAAGTATTTGTTTAGAAATATGGGATAGGTCATCATAGACATATAAGAAAGAACTTTTTTGAAAATATATAATATTAATATCAGTGAACAAATTAAGGTCCGTATCTGAAAATATAAGATCCCATTGAAACAGTTCAGATATTGAAGATTGTTTGAGATCATCTCATGTATTTATAAATTAGTGGGTAGATGAGGTTTCACCTTTAGAGTATCAAAATAAGATAGAAAAGACTATTTAGAGACTTTTTCTTTTTTGGAGAGGATGCCTTGAGATAGTTCAAACTTCTTTGATTATTATTTTTATCTGTTGGATAATATGAAAATAAAATTAGTTTCAGCAATCCAAGTTTACGCAAAGAATTTGTGGTAAAGCGGATATATTCTTATTCAATCTTATAGTATTCCCGAAAATAATTATGTTAAAATATTAAGTATATGTTAAATTATTAATTATACGTTAAATATTAAGCAAAATTAGGCGGAGATTGAAAACATGACTCAAGAAACCATAAAAGTAGAAGGCATGTCCTGTATGCACTGCCAGCTAAGGGTTAAAAAGGCAGTTGAAGCTGTGGAAGGTGTACAAAGAGCGGACGTAAACCTTCAGACCAAACAGGTAGTTATTGATTATGATGAAGGGAAATCAAACCTCGAAAAGATCAAAGATGCAATCAGGGAAGCGGGATATGAACCCGTATAATGTGATAGTCTGCTCAAGCAATGTTTCTTACTGGTTTCAAAGAGTATAGAATAAAAAGTACAAATAGTACAAATTTTTACATACGGGTGAAGTGCCTGTTTGAAAGATAGTGCTGCGGGGGTGAAACACATAGGGGAGACAACATTTATAGTAGACGACCTTGTATGCAGATACTGCAAGGATATGGTCACAAAGCTCATTACCTCTATCGATGGGGTTTCCAGAGTAAACATCAATATTCCTGAAAGAACCGTAAATGTAGCCTATGACAGCCGGATAACTGATGCGTATGTCATACAGATGGCCTTACTTAAAGCTGGCTATAAAACGATAGAAGATCCCGGTAAAATTTTTTAAATACCGAGTAATCCTGAAAAAACCTGGATAGGCGGCAAATCCGATGGAAGTTACTATTGGAGTCTATGGCATGACTTGCGGTCACTGCCAGAAAAGAGTAGCGGATGCTATTTCTTCTATAGAAGGAGTGGAATCCGTTAATGTAGATCTCGAATCCGAATGCGCGACGATTAGCTTTGATCCTCAAAAAGTAAGCCTGGATGACATAAAGGCAGCTATACGGAAGGCGGGATACTCGACAGAAAGCGAAAAAGAAGTTCAGGAAGAGCCTCAGACAAAGGTTTCCAACACAATAGTAAGGGTAGCTCCAGAGGTTGCGGAAACGACTTTAAAAGAATCAAAGGAACCTGAAGAGATTCCTCAAGCCTGTCCCCTGACTGAAACATGTGCACTGCCACAAGAAGAGGAACCTAAAACTTCAAGCGTGAAAGCCGGTTTAAAGGAAATTACTCTTGGAGTTTCCGGCATGACCTGTTCGGCCTGCGCCTCAAATATTGAGAGAGTATTGAAGAGAAAAGCAGGCGTGGGCTCAGTAGTTGTTAACCTTGAACTTGGAAGGGCAAAAGTTAGTTTTGATCCCTCACTTATTTCCCCAAAGGATATTGAAGACGCCATTGAATCTATTGGATACAAGGTCGAAAAGGATAAAATTACACTCAATCTTGAAGGAATGAGTTGTGCCTCCTGTGCTGCAAATATTGAGAAAGTTCTTAATAAAACCGATGGCGTGATTTTAGCCTCAGTAAATTTCCCGCTTGAAAAAGCAGTTGTAGAATTTGATTCATCCCGTATTTCGGTCAGAGAAATAGTTTCTACAGTTAAGGGAATAGGCTATGGGGCATCTGTTAAAACTGAAACTGTTGAGTATGAGGACAGAGAACAGATTTCCAGAGACACTGAAATCAGGAGGCAGAGAAATAACCTGATAATTGCTTTTGTGCTTGGGATTCCTGTAGCTCTCGGGAATATGAGTATGGCATTTCCTTTCCTCATGACATTTACTCCTCACTTTCTCACAGATCCAATTGTACTTTTTATATTGTCTACCCTTATTCTTCTTTTTCCAGGAAGACAGTTTTTTGTCGGAACTTTCAAAGGTTTCAGACACGGCGTAACTGATATGGATTTACTAATTGCCGGAGGAACTGGAGCAGCTTATTTAATCAGTGTTGCATCTACATTTTTTGATCTAGGACCGGGATATGATACCCTCTATTACGACACTGTAGCTTTACTCATACTTTTTATTGTCCTTGGAAGATACCTCGAAGTCAGAGCACGGGGCCGAACTTCAGAAGCCATCCGAAAACTAATGGGACTCAAGGCAAAAACCTCAAGAATCATTGTAAATGGCGTAGAAAAAGAGGTTCCTGTAGAAGAAGTAACAGTTGGTGATACTGTTGTTGTTCGGCCCGGAGAAAAGATCCCTGTTGACGGAGTTGTTGTGGAAGGCAGTTCGGCAGTAGATGAGTCTATGCTCACTGGCGAAAGCATTCCTGTGGAGAAGAGCCCAGGTAATACAGTCATCGGAGCTACCCTGAACAAAACGGGATCTTTCAGGTTCAGGGCTACAAAGGTTGGAGGTGATACTGCCCTTGCTCAGATAATCAGGCTAGTGGAGACTGCACAAACCACCAAAGCTCCAATCCAGAGGGTTGCAGACGTTTTTGCTGGCAACTTCATAGTGTCTGTGCATATTCTTGCCCTTCTGTCTTTCTTTTTCTGGTATTTCATAGGTTTCTGGCACTATAGAGTAGGGGAATCAGCCCTTTACGGAGGAATCAGTCCTTTCCTCTTTTCTCTACTCATATCAATTACTATCCTTGTAATCTCCTGCCCCTGTGCAGTTGGGCTTGCAACTCCTGCGGCCATTATGGTTGGCACTGGTAGAGGCGCAGAGAACGGAATCCTTATAAAAGGAGGAGAAGCTCTTGAAATGGCGCATAAACTTAATACTATTGTTTTTGACAAAACAGGAACTCTTACAGAAGGTACTCCGAAGCTTACAGATGTGTTTGCAGTTTCGGGCCATGAGGAAAAAGAATTACTCTTTATTGCAGCGACGGCTGAAAAAGGATCTGAACATCCTCTTGGGGAAGCCATAGTAAATGGAGCTGAGGAAAGGAGAGTCAGCCTTGGAAAGGCAGCAAGTTTCCGTTCTATTCCTGGAAAGGGAATAGAAGCTAGCCTTGAAGAAAAAAGGATTTTGCTTGGCACCCGCAAACTAATGGAAGAAAACGGAATTTCCTTTAAGGAACTGGAAACTAAAATGCGCGAATTCGAAGAAAACGGGAAAACTGCAATGCTTGTGGCTTATGGGGATGAAATTATAGGTCTTGTTGCAGTCGCAGATACTCTTAAAGAAAACTCCAAAGAAGCAATTGAAACCCTAAAAAAAATGGGCATTGAAGTAGTTATGATAACTGGAGATAATGCTGTTACAGCCAGTGCAATAGCAAGAGAAGTAGGTATTTCCAGAGTACTTGCTGAAGTGTTGCCTGAAGATAAGGCAAATGAAGTTAAGAAACTTCAAGACGAAGGTAAGCTTGTTGGGATGGTGGGTGACGGCATTAATGATGCTCCTGCTTTGATTCAGTCCGATGTGGGAATTGCAATGGGAGCGGGTACTGACGTGGCAATGGAATCCGCAAAAATCGTTCTCATTAAAAATGACCTAAGGGATGTTGTTGCAGCCCTTAAGCTAAGTCGACTTACTATCCGCAAGATCAAAGAGAATCTCACATGGGCTTTTGGATATAACACGATCGGAATCCCAATTGCAGCCGGCATTCTTTATCCCATCTTTAATAGGATCCTGATTACACCTGAACTTGCTGCTGCTTTTATGGCACTTAGTTCAGTTTCAGTAACTACTAATTCCTTGCTGATGAAAAGAAGCAAGCTTAAATGAACGGGACAGATAGCTTAAAATTAACAATAGAGAGTTAAATAGGAGATTTATATGGTAAAATTTGGTTCCACAGATAGCAAGCAAAGAATAGTGTTTCTATTAAGTCTTGTCACCTCAATAGTGCTTGTTATCTTTTTCCTTTCTGGATCTATGCTAACCAACATATCCAGAGGAGAAATTGCCTACACACATGTAGACATGGTTGCGGGTTCGATTTTTGTTTTTGTACTCTCAATGATAATTTCGCTGTCCCTCTGGCCCAAAATTGCAGACTGGCTTGAAAGCAAGGAACAAGACAATAAAATCCCAGAATAATTCTTTCCGGCAATGCAGTTTTAGTTTCAAGTACGGAAGATGAAAACAGAGCTTATTCCAAAACGCATTCACTTTTAGTAAGAAAGCTGGCACAGCTAGAGTCTCTTAAGAAGTAATACTTATCCTGCATTAGAAAAACTTGCCTGAATAGAATTGACTATCCTGACAAGAATTAACCTATACAGGATAAGCGCTTATCAGTAATTTATTTAAATGCAGTAAATTTGTTTTTTAATGCATTGCATACGGGACACCTGTCGGGTGCTTCTCCTTCAAGGGTATATCCGCATACTTCGCAAACCTGTACAGGACCAAGTTCAATGTCTTTTCCTGAATTTACCCACTCTAATGCTCTCTCGAAAAGCTGTTTGTGCAGTTTTTCACTGGCATATGACCATTCAAAACTTCTTTGTGCGCCTTTTTCTTCCTGGAATTTTGCTACTTCTATGTATACAGGATACATTTCCTCAATCTCAAATGTCTCACCAGCAATGGCCAGTTTAAGGTTTTTCACGGAATTTCCAGGGCCAAAGGCTGCCATGCTATTTGCGACAAATCCCCCATCGAGATGCCTTAACTCCCGGTAGTGGTCTCCTGCATGTATATATTCCGCATGGGCAATTGCACGAAATAAGCGGGCTACATTAGTATATTTTTCTTTTTCTGCCTGATTCCCAAAATGTAAGTATCTCATATGTGCCTGACTTTCTCCTCCAAATGCATTGATAAGATGTTGTTCTGTCATTTTCTTCATTTAAAAACCTCTTTTTTACTGAAACTGAATTTTTATACATTAGGGCTTACACAGTTGAAGAATAAATCAAGTATGAGTATCTGTCAAAATATCCTGATTTAAATCGTTTGAGGTTTAATTCAATTAATTTCTCGGCTCAACTGCGTGAGTTCAAAATTATCTTATTCGATTTTTACGTCTACCGCGTTTTCAAAAGGCTGCTGATAAGGTACTGTAACTTTAAGTACACCATTTGAGTACTTAGCTACTGCCTTTTCCGGGACTATCGGGCAGCAGACTGCATAACTGTCCGTATATTCAATTCCTTCCTTGATGGCTTTTACATAAAATCCATCCTCAGTAATCTTAAAAGAAATGTCTTTTTTTTCCACTCCTGGAAGAACCACCTCAATTTCAAGGTTTTCATATTTGTCGTCAGGATATGCACAAATAGATGGTGAAACTTTTAAAGTGTCTGCCATAAACTACCCCCAAATAACATTATCAATTAATATATTTATATATTTTCGTTTGGTTAAGTAATCTTTTAACGTTAGTAGACTGCTAATGCTAATAGACTACTCAAGTAATTTGTCTATCTTGATTTTAACGAGCGAAGATTAATCCAGAGGAAGCTGCGCTTGATCGTGTTTTTGCTTAGCTTTTGCGTGAGACGAGTGAAGATTAATCAAGAAAAAAAATCTCGATCAATATAGGTTCCTTAATGAGAACTTATTTTCTTTAGTAAAAAAACTACAATTATTGAAACGTAGATTCGAAGAAAGCTCAATATCAGATCACATGAAGTAAGAATACCAATAATATAAATTCAGAAGACAGCAACACAAGACAGATTTGACAAATATATATCCACAAAACTAGACTATATATTTATTTTCTAAGGTAGGGGAACTTTTAATACACTCCTGGAGATCATATTAATTAATTATTTTTCTGTAAGAATTTCATTTAAGTTATTTCCATATTGTTAATTCAAGACTGTTAATTCAAGATAATTAATTTAAAAGTGAGTGTTTTTACATGAGGGAATCCATCAGAAAACTCGGGCTTATAGGAGCCGGTCTTTGGGCAATAACTGAAGATAAAATGAATGACCTTGTAAAAGAACTTGTTGATAAGGGAGATATCAGTAAGGAAGAAGGTAAAAAAGCTATCCAGGATATGCTTGAAGAGAGAAAAAAACAGACGCTTGATCTTGAAAAGAAAATTTCTGAAAAGATTCAGGAATCGATATCCAAAACCGATGCCTTTACCAAAAAAGATATTCATGAGCTTGAATCTCGAATAAAAACGCTAGAAGAAGAAATTCAGAGTATTAAAAACAAAGAAAAAATGTTTTTTAAGTGAAAACAATCTTCTAACTAGTTTTTAACTAGTTTTCACTTCTTTCCTTCCAATTTACAATTCTTCAACTACTATTTCTTCTTCAGGACTTGCATTATCGAGCATTTTTTCTAGACCTGCCGTATCAGGATCAAGCTTTTGAATTTCATCTTGCGTAAGTCCCATTTCCAGGTCTTTAGCTGGTACATCGTTCCCTGCCTCGACAGCTTTTTGGTTTACTCCTGACTTTTCTACTTCAGATGTACCGTTCCCGACACAACCGGCTCCTGCAATCCAGACAATTAAAGCTGACAGCACGAGCAGGTGAGCAAATTTAACCATTTTCTACCTCCTCAATTATGTAATTTTTCATTTAGTAGTTTTTTCACTCTCATCTCCTGAGCTACAATTTTCTCATTTATGAGAAGTTTTTGTTCTATTTACGGGAGCTACACTTTAAATCTTTTAACTATCCATTACATATGTTATTTTTGTGCTTATTATATTTTTGTATTGTTAACGCCGATTTAAGGACATAACTTTTACTATATTTTGAACTTATGTTTTATTAGATTTTTCAGTTTCATAATTCTTCAATTCACCAAAAATTTCCCTGAGAAGTTTATTTGCATTGCTAATATCATTTAAGGATTGACGAAGGTAATTATTTGCTTTTTGCATATCTTCCCGAGTGGCATTCTCGCCATTGTAGATGGAATCTGCCGCTCCTTTCTTCTCTTTCGCGGAGTTTATATACGAAACGTAACTGGCAAGTTTTGTCTCAAGCTCAGATATGTTAACACCTGTTTCTTTAAGATTCTCAATTTGCACCCCAAGTTTTTTAGAAACATTCTCAGACTCTTCAAGGAATTCTCCTATTCTTTCACTGACAATCTGCCCTGTGCTTGAAAGACTGATTTTCTCGGCATTATTCCAAATTCCACGTACGGACCTGACCACAACCGAAAGCTCTTCCTGGCTTGAGGCATTTGCAATTTTAGCCTTCTCAGATTCGAGCAATTTAACCTTTTCATCTATGGCAATAATTTTTTCATCTGTTCCGTTCCCATTTGAGTATTCCATATTGCCCTTTACATTTGAAAGATGAGCTATCATATAGCTAATACTCGAGTTAAGGTAACTCTTTGTAACACTTAGAGCTTCTTTGGAATTAGGGTCAAGTTCATTTTCCCGAATACGAGTTCTAATTTTGAGAAAATTTTCTTTTGTTACTTTGTATTCCTGCTTATAAAATTGGAGTTCTTCCTTTGATTGCTTTCTTTCCTGTTTATATTCGGAAATGTTGCCTAGGCTTTTTGAGTTTAGATTCCTCTGTTCCGATTTTGCAGCGGATTTAGAACTATTACCCTCATCAGAACTATTACCCTCATCAACATTGTCAGTTTTATTCTTGTCTGAACTAAGCATATCTTCACGGTACTGATTTGGATTAACATTTCTGTTTTCAGAAGAATCTCTGGCTGCAAGGGAGCTTTCTGGAAGCAAACTGAATACTATAGTTATAATTGTAAAACAAGCCAGATATAGCACAACTCTTGATTTTTTCATCTGACTGCCTCCCTTTTGAAGTTATTACAATGTTATATAGATTAAGGTAAATATAAGCATTCTTTTAGGAATTAGTCTTATTAAAAAGCAGATTTAAAGATTCAAGCTTGATAAATATCCAATTTCCTTGATAAAGCTTTAATATGCAGTTGTTTTTTTTGTGCATCTCTTTCAAGAAAAGTAAAAGATTTATGTGAGTAGCCCATTTATCATTTCGTGAATTTTAGAAAACTCTATAGGCTCGCACTTATCCTCTTTCTTGTGATAGTCTTTCAGGGAAATGCGATTGCGGCCACGATTCACGGAACAGTTTATGAGTGGTCTACTTTCAAACCTCTTAATAATTCAGTTGTAGCTATTAACTCTACTCCTGAACAAAATGTTATTGCAACAAATTCGGGATATTCTTTCAACCTAACTCCTGGAACTTATGCAATAAATGCGAGTTATCTTGAAGGAAACAAGATAGTTTATACAGCTCAGGATGTAGTTGTGATCTCAAGAGAAGGAAACTATGTACACGATCTACTCCTGTTCCCACCCTCCATTTCTACTAATCAGGAGCTTCTGAACCAGGATGTACTTGATATTCCCAATCTGGACTATGAAAAGGCAGAGCCGGTGTCCCAACCAAGCTATCAATATACCGTTGTAGTTTCGTTCCTAGCTCTTACAGTCCTGCTCTTAGGCGTCTACTTTTTGAAAAAGAGGCACGAAAAACCGGTAACAGTACATTTTTCCGAAGGAAACAAAGAGCCATACCTGCTGGAGTCTGAAAGTTCTATAAAGGATGCAGTCTTTTCTGAGGAAGCTGAAGCCGATTCAACAGAGAAAGTAATTAAAACTTCAGAACTTAGCTCTGAACAATTTAATGGAAAGTCCGAAGAAATTCCCGATACTGATAAATCTTTACAACAGACGAGTAAATCTACAGGAAAAATTCAAGATCTTCCGGAGTCTTCTTTCCATGAGAAAGTACCAAACAAAGTGAGTTCTCAAGCTAAGGAACATTCAAAACTCAATTTCTCTGAGGATCTAAAGGATCTTCTGGAAGCTTTCCATGAAAAGGAACTCAATAAATCAAGTACTGAAGCTAAAGAGCATTCAAAGCTCAATCTTCCTGAGGATCTAAAGAATCTTTTGGAGCTAATCCGAGCTAGCGGAAATCGAATTACTCAGAGAGAACTACGAAAAAAATCTCCATATTCAGAGTCCAAAGTTAGTCTTATGCTTTCGGACCTTGAAGAGCGTGGACTCATTGAGAAATTCAAAAAAGGAAGGGGAAATATAATCCGTATTCCGGATGTGCATATTTCAAAGCAGAAAAAACACGAAAGTAAGAAGGAATAAGTGAATATAATACCCTATAAATTCTTTTTTTGAAGAGCAATAAACAGTAAATTATATAACTTAATTCATCTACTAAGCAGCAGAAAGGGTTAACAATATTTGGAGTATGCAGTATAATTTGAATACCCTTTTTAATCTCTCATGCAGAGAGATTGTTTACTAGAGATAAATTTGTTAATATTAAATCAGAGTAACATAACCTTGCTTGTGGAACTGATTTGAAATCTGATTATATAAATCAGACTACAGATATCAGATTTGAAAGGCAGCATGACTGGATTGAAACCGGATACTCTGAGATATCACTTCACCTCTGAAAGTAAGCTACTCAATGCAAATAATCGATGGATTGGATGTAAAATCGATAGATTACTGGATTATTATTTAAACTTCATTACGGATTATTGAAATGTGCGAGGGATGACATGCGAGTTTCCATGGACATTGAATTGAAAGATGTACCCGGGCAAATGCTTTTAGCCCTCCAGCCTCTTTTGGAATTTAAGGCTAACCTGATAACAGTAGTACATCATCATCAGAAGAGAACCCCCAGAAAAACGGTGCCCGTAAAGCTTGTACTCGAAACCAAGCCTGAAAGCATTGAAGCGATAAAGGCTAAACTTGAAGAAAACGGAATTAGAGTTGTAAGAGTTGGTGAACACCGTTTCAGGGAAAGCATAAATGTCGTGCTCATAGGACATGTGGTACATACCGGGATCCAGGATACGATTGATGAAATTGATAGGACAGGATTTGCTGAGGTTGTGGACCTTTCCCTCTCTATGCCCGGTATAAATATGCTTTCTTCAGCCCTCATAAAAATCGATGCTGTCGGTAAAGAGGATTTGCAAAAGGCGCTTGCCATCCTTAAAGAAGTCTCGGTAAAAAAAGACCTGCTTATGGTTCTTCCGATTGATATCCAGGCCTGAAAAATAGTTTAGGAGATCTGAAAACATGAAAACAGTGTACTGTTCCATTCTCGGGTTTGGTGCAATCGGACAGGGCGTAGCCGAAGCACTCCTTATGAAAAAAGAGTATCTGGAAAGTATTGGGCTGGAAGTAAAAGTGGTTGCTGTTGTGGACTCAAAAGGTGCAACTATTAATCCAGAAGGTGTGGACCTTGCTGACTGCCTAGCCAGGAAAAGAACCAATGGAACTATAGCCCTCGAAAATCTCTCAGGAGTTGAGGTCATCCAATCCGTACCCCATGAACTGGTAATCGAGACCACACCAACGAATATACTAACCGGCGGAGCAGGTTTGCAAAATATGCTTGCAGCCTTCCAAATCGGAAAAGACGTTATTACCTCCAATAAAGGGCCTCTTACTCTTAAGTACAGGGAACTCATGGAAGCAGCAAAGGAAGCAGGGGCACATTTCAGGTTCGAAGCAACTGTTGGGGGTTCAATGCCTATTATCAACTTGGCAAATGAGGTACTTGCAGGCAATAAGGTTAAAAGTATTAAAGGAATTTTGAATGGTACCTGTAATTATATCCTGACAAGAATGCTGGAGGAAAGGGCAAGCTACAATGATATTCTTGCCGAATCCATGCAGCTGGGTATTGCTGAAACCGATCCCACATATGATGTGGAAGGGATTGATACGGCCTGTAAACTAGTAATTCTCGCTAATGCGATTTTCGGACTTGATGTTTCTTATAGTGACGTTGAAGTTACAGGAATCACGAAAGTCACACCTGAGGCTCTTGAGATGGCTTATGAAAGAGGGCATGTGATTAAACTCATAGGAGAAGTTAGTAGGGAAAGAATTCATGTAGCTCCCAGACTTGTACCTATCAACCATCCCCTTGCGGTCGGAGGGACTCTGAATGTGGCGTCAGTAGATACCGAACTTGCAGGAGAAATTACGGTTACGGGTAAGGGTGCAGGTCCGATTGAAACCGCGAGTGCCATTATCAGCGATTTGATCGCAATTTATGGGAACTGATAGGTAAAAAATTCAGGTTTTGCTCGAATTCAGAAAAAAACAAAATTAAAAAGCTGCGTTGATCATGACAAGTTTCAGGGAATTTGCAGAAACATGCCAGGCAATTGAAAAAATCTCGAGTACTATTGATACTACAAGCCGGGTTGCGGATCTTCTAAAAAAGGTTGATGTGGAAGAGCTGCCTATTGCAACTCATTTTATTATGAGTGAGGTTTTTCCTGCCTGGAGTGAAAAGCAATTAGGAATTGGCACGAGCCTGCTGTATGTTTCTCTTTCCAGAGCTTCGGGAATGGCTATAAAAAGTATAGAATCTCTTATCCGGACTACCGGAGACATTGGAGATACAGCGCTTCTCATCCTCAAAGAAAAAAGGAAAAATCAGGTTACTTTTTCTTCTTTCTTTGAAGAACAACCCGAACTCTCAATACTCGAAGTTTATAATCGTTTCAAGATTGCTTCTGAAGCTTCAGGGAAAGGCTCACAGGATATTAAGATCAAAAACCTTCAATTTCTCTTTAACTCCTCGACGCCGAGAGAAGCAAAGTACATTTCAAGGCTTGCGCTTGAGGAACTCCGTATAGGAGTCGGAGAAGGCGTTGTAAGGGACGCAATTGCAAAGGCTTTTTCCGTTCCTGCAGATGTAGTTGAGCATGCCTTTATGGTTACGAACGATCTGGGAATAGTCGCTGCAACTGCCAAGGAAGGGGGAAGGGAAGCTTTAGAACAACTTGGGATTGAGATTAACCGCCCGATTAAGATGATGCTTTCGCAGACTAGTCCTGACATAGATGCTGACATCAGAGAGATGAAGGAAGCAGCGATCGAATGGAAATTCGACGGGGCAAGAGTCCAGATTCATAAAGCTGGTGATTCAGTTGCTCTTTTTTCACGAAAGCTTGAAGATGTCACAAATTCCCTCCCTGACCTTGTGGAAATCGTGCGTAAACATGTAAAGGCTGAGTCGGCAATCCTTGACGGAGAGGCTGTCGCAGTAGATGAGAATGGCAGGCCCAGGGCGTTTCAGGAAATCCTCAAACGTTTCCGGCGTAAGTATGACGTAGAGGAAAAAGCTCTTGGTATTCCTATTCAGCTCAATCTTTTTGACATTATGTACTTAAACGGCAAGACTTTGATTGATCTCCCCTTACTTGAGCGACGGAAAGCCCTTGAATCCTGTGTGGAAAGCTCGGTTGAAGATTCAAAGTCCATCTGTGTGGATAAACAGGTGATAACTGGAGACCTTGAGGTTATAGAGAAGATCTACAAGGAAGCTTTAGCAGCCGGGCATGAGGGAGTCATGGTCAAAAATCCGAATTCGGTTTATTCTCCCGGTAAGCGTGGCAAAAATTGGCTAAAGAAAAAACCTCTTATGGAAACCCTTGATCTTGTAGTCGTGGGAGCTGAATGGGGTTTTGGCAGGCGTGCAAATCTCATAGGTTCTTACACGGTTGCCTGTTATGATCCAGAAACCTTGCGTTATCTTCAGGTCGGCAAAGTGGGTACGGGCCTGACTGACGATCAGCTAAAAGAGCTTACAGAAATGCTTTCTGGGCTCATGGAAGGTGGAGAAGCTGGCGGAGTCTTTGCAATCCGGCCAAAGATAGTCCTGGAAATCGCCTTTGAAGAAATCCAGAAAAGTCCCAATTATGATTCAGGCTTTGCACTGCGTTTTCCACGCTTCATTCGTATTAGGGACGATAAAGATCCTGAAGAAGCCGATACAATCCAGAGAATTGGAAAGGTATACAGCCAGCAGTTAAAAAGACTATGAAAAGTAATGGCTGCCGTTTCCTTTTTGTGTCAAT
>DASXVB010000184.1:0-4318 GCA_036504475.1 Methanosarcina sp. | reverse complement strand
CGTTACAGGAATTTCCATACCCTGTTCGACACTGACAGCCTTGCCAGGCATCATAAGAATCTCGGCAAGTTTGTCAATCTCATCAGCACTGAGGGTAGGAATCTCGCCAAGATCGGCAGCATTTGCAGTACCGGCTTCAATCTCAGCCATAATCTTTTCTTTGGTAAGGAAGACACGTTTACCGTCTCCCATACGCAAAGCGTATTCAGTTGCCATTTTTTCACCATTTATATAAATTTAGTTCATATAGTTAGTTTAGATAGAACTCAGGTTCAAAGCAGCATTTCTTTTGCTTTTGCGACAGCCTCACTTGCATTTTCGGCATAGCAGTCTGCACCAATTTTGTCAGCCCAAGCCTGGGTTGCAGGGGCTCCGCCTACCATAACTTTTACTTTGTTTCTGAGACCTTCTTCCTTGAGAAGGTCAATGATGTCTTCTGACCCTGGAGAGTTGTGGTCATAAGGGTTGAGATTCCAATCATATCAGCATTGAATTCCTTCGCTTTTTCTACGAAATTTCTTGTAGGCACATCCCTGCCAAGATCATAGACCTCAAAACCTGAGGACTGGAGCATTGTGGATACAATTGACTTACCGATATCGTGAACATCGCCCTCTACTGTGCCGTTTACGATAACGCCGAGTTTCTTACTTTCCTTCCCCGTCGGAAACTCAGCTTCAAGCAGTTTAACCCCAGTAGTCATCGCGTCGGCTGCCATCATTACATGAGGCAGGAAAAGTTTCCCTCTCTCAAAAAGAATTCCTACCTGGTTCATGCCTGATGAAAGACCTTTGTCAATGATTTCAGCGGGGTCCATAACTTTTTTTGCTTTCTCGATAGCAACAAGTACTGCATCTTTCTTACAGGAAATGACTGCATCAGAAAGCTCCTAAATAAGTCCCTCTTTAGTTACCATTTTTTTCGGTCCTTTTTCATCTGAAAGTAACTGATGGTTTGTCTTCTTCTATATTCGGAAAACGGTAAGTTACTTCCTATTAATAGTATATATATTTTTCCAAAAGTATATAATATACCATTAAAAATATAAAAGGTGTAATAAATTGTAGGTAAATTAATGTTAAAAATCACTTCCAATAGAAACTTTAGTTCTAAAAAGAAATAATTGGCTTTGTAGAAATCCTCAGAAGTGACTAATCTCCATTTATTTGAACTGAATGACGTAATCTCGTTTTACATATTTAATTTCAGCTTCCTGAAGCTAGTTTAGAGATGTTTTCTACAAAGCCAAATAATTAAATTTGGAACAGCCTTGAGACTAGAGAAACTCTCCATAATTTGTGCTGTTTTAGATTACGGCTTAGCAGTTCTTCAGTGACATTATTTTTTCAGAGATCAAGTATATATTTCATTATCAAATAGGAGTATTATGGGGAGTGAAGAAATAGTGTATCGTCCTTAGACGAAGGACACCAGGAGTCTTTCCGGAAGGAAACAGAATACACTATTTTGTTATATTTATAAAAATTAATTGTAAGTTTCTGGTTACTTCATCCCGAGTTAATATGATCAATATATAATATATGTACTAAAATATAATTAATATTATACATTAGGAGGAGGGGTATGGAAGTAGAAAGTATAGACTTTATGGAAAAAACGCATACAAAGCCAAAGAATATCTGGGAAGATTTTTTTAAGGATAAGACTCATGGAGGGCACAGATATTCATCCGAAGAGTTTCTTGCTATGGAAGCTAGGGAGAAATTGTTCCACCTAGAAAGAGGCAAAACACTTCTCGACTTTGGGTGTGGCTCCGCAGAACTCCTTACTTACTATGCTCCTGAATATGAAAAACTTGTAGGAGTGGATTTTTCCCCATCCATGCTCGGCGAGGCAAGCAAAAGGCTCAAGGAACAAAAATGTAATAACATTGACCTGATCCTTGCTAATCATGAAACACTCTGGGAAAACCTACATTTCACCTTTGATCGAATAACTGCAGCTGGAGTAGTTCAGTATTTAACGCTTCAAGAAATTGACACGTTTATTGCTAGTGCATCAAGGCATCTCAATACAAATGGTAAAATAGTTTTTTTTGACATACTGGATCCGCGCTTATATCCTTTATGGAAATTAGGGATATTTGCACCGAATGCAGGAATCTTAAAAGCTTTATATAGAATAGGATGTGATTTTCGAGCTTCAATGTTGGCAACCCTAAGAAACCGTCCAAGAAACATTTACGGTTTTTCCCATAATCCTTATAATATCCAAAAAATTGCAAAGAAACATGGTTTTGAAATGCGCTATGTACAATCTATGTATTATGAATATAAATATCACGCAATAATGTTTCGGACTTAAAGGGCAATACAAGTTTAATCTAGTGCAATAATATTCTAAATTTAAGAAACTAAACCGTGAAAATTAGAACATGGATTTATAAAAAAGATCTTGGAAAGTTTGATTAAACTTAAAAAATGTCAATTACGTGTTTATCTAGCTCAATAAATTTCATTTTGCCTTTTTCTATTCTCCATTTTCCTTATCCTGGCAACTTTTACTTTTTCTAATCTTTTTATTTGTCTTTTAGCTTTTTAACTGATAATTTTTAGTGTTTTCTGGAAATTGTGCTTATTTAATCTTATAGTGTCCACGGCATCTTTTTATCATATCAGTAAATCCTCAATTCCTGCCTCTCTCACAATATATATTGCTGCAGCCTCTTCTTCCGGAGTCAGGTAGCGATCCAGTGCCGGATATTCCATTGCCCGGTAGCATGGCCTGTACTGGAACATGAGATTAAACCTGATTTGCGGGATATTTTTTGCAACCCATTCGGCAATCGGTTTTGTGCAGCATTCCAGATGACCTGGAAGAACCAGGTGACGAAGGAGAACTTCTGCGGTTTTGTAGGCAAATTTAAAATTGGGCTGCACGATTTCCAGGTAATTTTTTATTTTTGAATATTTTTGGGCGCATGTATTATTTCCATACTTAAAATCTCCCAAGTAGACATCCACAACTCCTTCGAGTATTTCTGCAATTTCCGGAGAATGATACATATTCGAATTCCAGACCACAGGCGTGTTTACAGAGATTTCTCGAATTATCTTTAGGACATTATGCGCGTGTGGGGTCGGAGTTACGAAATTTACGTTCCTGGCTCCGTGCATTCTCCTAAGATCGATCAGTTTCGCAAGTTTCCTGGGATCTATTCGGGTTCCAGCATCAGGATTAGTTGAGATATCCCAGTTCTGGCAGTAAACACAGGCAAAAACACAGCCCGTAAAAAAGATCGTGTGAGAGGGTACAAGCTCAGGCTCTTCTCCCATATGCAGGAACTCGGAAGCGTAATTTGAAGTCTCGCCGAGCCTGCAGAATCCTTTTTCGCCTGCTTTCCTGTCAACTTTGCAGCGCCACCCGCAGTACTGACAGTTCGAAAGCATTCTTTCCGCAAGCTCGACCTTAAGGTCAAGAAGGGAGGGGCTGGCTTTTGGAAGTTCCAGAAAACTTTCAGTAAAAAGTGTTAACCTGTCAGCCACATTTTTATAGGCAAAGGCTTCTGAAGCTTCGAGTTCAAGGTCTTCTTTGAGTTTTCGGTATTCTTCAATTCTTTTCCCATGAATTTTCCTGAGTTCTTCAAGCTGCATGCCTGGATCAAACTTAACCGGAATTCTCTCGGTTATCTTAAATAGAGCAGGCATTTCATCTCTCTGCACCTTGAAGTAACGTTTCAGGTACTTTGGGGCTGCCATACTAAAATATTATTACGTATGGATTAAAGGCTTATTGTCTATTTCTTCAGGTTTTTAATTCCGATTTTCAGTTCAGATTTTCAGTTCAGATCTCTTACTTTTGATTCCTAGTTTCTAATTTTTCTGGTTTCTTAGCTCTGAATTTACTATTGTTATTTTATCTCTTAGAAACTAAAGCGAGTTTTTCCAGACTTTTCGCAGGCAAGGTTATAATAGTAAAATGTTTTTAACACTTTTCAATACTATCTTTATGATAATTCTCTAAGAGGCCATCTTAAAATTACAATTTTCGAATTTTAGTTACATTGTTAGTCCAAAATTTCTGTTTCGAGTCTAATTACATGCCTATATTCTACTATCTGGATTTGGTTGGTAAGATTCAAGCTATCTGTTTAGACTTCCACGCATACCAGACAATCAGTGCCGAGGCCACTACTGCGGAAAGCGTCATCAGTGCTCCACCCCAATATGCAGACTGTGCCGCACCAATTACGCCATCGAGCCACAGGATAGCAAAGACGGTGCCTATAATGATATTTATCCAGCGATTCATCGGGTCTTTCAATGTCAGGGACAAGAAAGCCATAACCATTGGAACT
>DASXVB010000183.1:0-23992 GCA_036504475.1 Methanosarcina sp. | reverse complement strand
CGTATTCTTTAAAGGGACCCTCTTTGAAAATCTCAATCTGTGCTCTCAGGTCAAGGGTATCGGGATAAACCGTATTGTCAGTTCTTGGGTATGAAATGTAACCATTCGTATAGAGAGATTCGGCTATGCGCATTGCGTTTGCGGGACTCAAACCTATTGAGTTTGCTGCACTTATGAAACCTGTTGTATTGAATGGAGTTGGGGGTTGGTCGGTCTTTTTCCCTTTTTCGATTTCCTTTAATTCCGCCTGCTTCCCCAATTTCTTGAAGGCTACTGCTGCTGCTTCTTTGTCCAGAAAGCGGCGAGTTGAATGTTGAGCCGAAAAAGTTTCTCCTTCTATATTTTGAAGTTCGGTGTGGATTTCCCAGTAAGGAGTCGGAACGAAAACATTCCTTTCTTTTTCCCTATCAACAATAAGAGAAAGGGTTGGCGACTGTACCCTGCCTACGGAAAGGAACATTTTCCCAAGCCTGCCTGCGGCAAGAGAAATGTAACGGGTAAGAGCTGCGCCCCATACAAGGTCAATAACTTGCCTGGAGTGGCCTGCGTCCGCAAGATTGAAATCGACATCTGTAGACTTTGAAAACGCGACTTCTATTGCTTTTGGGGTTATTGCACTGTAGCGGACCCGGTCGAAAGGAGCATCCTGATTCACTTTTTTTATAATATTAAGGGCCTCGACACCTATCAGTTCTCCTTCTCGATCGTAGTCCGTAGCAATCGTGACCCTGCTTGCCTCTTTTCCCAGGCTCCTTAGAGCAGTTACGATCTTTCGGTTTATAGGAGTGGTTACTATCTCAGCGTCGACAAGGGCTTTAGCTTCCACTTTTTGCCAATTATTATACTCCTTGGGAAAGTCGATACCTACGATGTGGCCCGACAGCCCTACAACAACAGTCTCCTGCTTCTCTCCATCGGACGCGATCTCATACCGGTATACGTCTACTCCACTGACTCTATCCTTCTTAGGGTTTTTTGGAGCCAGAATCGCAGCTATCCTCCGTGCTGCTATATTTTTTTCCGTTACAATAAGGTGCATCTAAAACTCCGGTATAATTTTGTTACATTCTTTCGAGGAATACTGGCGTACCCCAAAACTTCTGCCAGTCTGAGACAAAGCCTGCCTCCTAATTCTTGAAGTCTCCTTTTCTAATATAAATTTTTGGATCGAATCTCCAAACACACTGTCATCCGTAACTAAAATTAGGTTCCGAACTCTTTATCACAAGCCTTTTAAAAAAAGGCTTGAGCGAAAATTATTTCATAACCAGAGCCCTTCTCTGGCCTTTTCCCAGTTCATTCCTTTCAATATTTTACGCCTTTTTGAATTTTTCTCCGGCTGAGACTGAGTTTCTAAGGTTTCCATCACCTTCAGTCAGCTTGAAAGCGAGTTTTACGGCTTCTTTCGGACTTTTTACCCTGTACACACCTTCAATTTTCCATCCTGGTTCTAGTACGATTACAGGTTTTCCCATCTTAAGGCCAAGGGCTATCTCTGAAAGCGTTCCGTATTCTCCATTAACCGCAATTAATGCGTCAGAGGACTGTGCTATAAGAGCATTTCTAGCATGTCCCATCCCACTGACGACTGCGATATCTATCCAGACATTTGCTTCCTCTTTCAGGACCCCGGGCAAAATCCCCAGAGTTGTTCCTCCTTCCTGTTTTGCTCCGTATGCTGCGGCCTCCATGACTCCGCCCAGACCTCCGCAGAGCAGAACCGCCCCTCTTTTTGCAACCTCTCTTCCCACCAGTTCTGCGAGATATCTAACTTCGCTACTACAAGCCCCTGCGCCTATAACCCCAATCTGTTTTCTGGATGCTGATGTCATTGATATTCTCATTATGTAAGTGCCCTACCCTTTTTATTTGCCTCAGATCTTTGATATGAATCTCTTCTTTCAAGGGATTACTAGCTTGCTGGCTTTCAAAAATAATTAGATATAATGGCTCTGAATTTCCACAATCTCAGTACTATTCTTTGCAGTTGAATACTCTTCAAGCGGTTCCCTGTTGAGTTCAAGAAAACTGTGTCCCCAGTTAAACTTGGAAAGGACTTTTTCAGCCTGCTCTTTATACCCTAAAATGTAAAGAGCTGCTGCAAAGGCCTCGGCTGAGTTGAGTTTAAAGGGTCTTCCAAAGTTCACAGGGTTGCCTGCAAGCAAATAGGGAAGAGCCCTATGTTCAAGGTTTAGCTTCGCAAGTTCAGGAAAAACCCTTTCCACTTCTTCCCAGGAACAATCGAGTACAATAATTCCTTTCCTATAATCATCGGCAGGAGAGAGGGCTTTTTCTGCAGTAGGGTCCAGAAGGATCGCTGATCTTGGCAGCCTTGAGATCCTGTCGTAAAGACGGGCAAGATCAAAGCGAGCCAATTTCCTTCCAGTACATTTTTTCGGGTCACATTGCCCGGCATGGTAGATATAAAGGGGAATATCCCGTTGACTTGTTGGATTCATCAATGATCCTCAGGAATTGAAGTTCTATTAAAACAGTTTCCTTATTTACCTGTTTTCTCTTTTATCTGCTTCCCTGTATATCGGTATCGAACGTTTATTTTTAACTAAAAGTTTTTTGAGAATAATAATAAGTTATCTTATATATAATAATTAATATATAACTATCTATACCACTACTTCGTCTTTGATCAAGTTTGAAAATAGATAATATTGAGATTGATATCATAATATCCTATCTTCGTGATGTTGAGTGGTAGATAAACAGTTTACTTTAGCCTGAGTCACGCCGGTAGTTCTTGATGGAAAAGGTGAATAAAAAAGTGAATTGGTTAATATTTTTTAACAGTAATGTTTGTGAGACTTATTGAGATAGGTTGATAATTATGGTGGACTTCATTGATGAACTGACCCGGAAAAAGAGATTTTCTTCTTTGTGAGAGGGAAGGCCATATTCTCTTTGACTCTGACTATTTCTGAATGCAAATAAGCAATCCAGAAACAGAAATCCCATATAGAGATAAATGGTACCCCCTTTAGCG
Organism: Methanosarcina sp.; assembly: GCA_036504475.1. Taxonomy (GTDB): domain Archaea; phylum Halobacteriota; class Methanosarcinia; order Methanosarcinales; family Methanosarcinaceae; genus Methanosarcina. Next base: position 20,994 of record DASXVB010000183.1, on the reverse strand, counting down.
GTACTCATGTCTATTTTTCTAGCCGCAGGGAATGGGGTTGAAGAACTGAATATTTGGGGAGATGACTATATGGAACAACCAGTTGATGTTATAGAACAATCAATTGACTATGATAAAGAGATGGGATACGAAATACTGCAGGTACCCTGGTGGGTGGTTCTTCTGGAAGGAATCATTGCCATCCTTTTAGGCTTATTCCTCTTATACAGGCCTGCAGCAACCACTGTCTTTCTCATACAGATTCTGGGTATTTTCTGGCTAGCAGAAGGGATTCTTTCTGTTGTAGGGGCGCTAATATTCTCGGGGAATAGAGTATGGAAACTACTTTCGGGTATCCTGAGCATTATTGCAGGGGCCCTTATACTGATGTACCCAATTTACAGTCCTTTCATAGTCCTTACCTTATTCATTATGTTAATAGGGATATGGGCTATTATCAACGGGATTGTGAAAATTGTCCTGGCACTTAAAGGAGGAGGGTGGGGAATAGGAATTATCGGTATTCTTACTATAATTCTAGGTCTGCTTCTTCTAACCAATTCCCTGGTAGGAGCCATGTTTTTGCCATGGATATTCGGCTTTTTCCTTATTCTTGGGGGAATAGGGTCACTTATTTGGGGACTAAGAATGAGAACCTGATATAGGAATCGCAGGACAGGGAGGAGATTTAGTATGGAAAGACCTATTGGTGTTACTATTCTGACCTTTGTAGCTGTAGTTCTGGCGTTTTTAAACGCTATTGTAATGCTTCGGTTTCTCGGTTTTTTGCCTTTTTTAGGAGTGATTGAAGGCCGTATTTTCAGTCTCTGGTATGCATTATTGTACGGCCTGCTCGCCTACATATGGGTGTGGTTGGCTCAGATGCTTTGGCAGGTGGACCAGCAAGCCTGGATGTTTCTGGCTGTTATTACGATATTCAACCTGTGTATTGATTTTGTGGTACTGGTTACAGGAGGTTCATGGTATGATGTAAACTTTTCAGTTATCGTGAATGCCCTAGTTCTCATCTATATCATGCTGCCGGGTGTAAGGGGAGCATTCGGGACAGATTAAGGAGCAAAGATGCAGGTGGCATAGATTACGATTCTTAAGGTAATCAAAAAAGAGTTATGTCCTCCTGCTCCTGTTTTAATTCCTGGGTCGCCTAGCCGCAAACAGAATGAAGTGAGCTTTTTCCTGCAGGTATTGCGCCTTTATATCTACTATAGGAGGCGTTGACATAGAAAGAAAGTTGTACTTGCTGCACTCGTGCTTGCAATGTTTGTGCTCGTTATTGATACGACAATAATGAATGTCTCGATTTCGACACTTATTGTAGATTTTAACACTAACGTTGCCACCGTCCAGGCTGCCATTACACTCTATTCCCTTGTAATGGCATCATTTATGATCACTGGAGGAAAGGTCGGAGACATTATTGGCAGAAAAAAAGCATTCAGAATGGGATTAATCATCTATGGTACTGGTTCTTTCCTAACTGCAATCAGTCCTACGATGGCTGTACTGTTTATAGGCTGGTCAATCCTGGAGGGATTTGGGGCAACCCTTGTTATGCCTGCTATCCAGACGCTAGTGATCTCAAATTACAGCGGAAAATACCGTGCCCTTGCTTATGGCATATTAGGTGGAATTGTTGCAAGCGCAATTGCCCTCGGACCCATTATAGGAGGCTGGCTGACGACTGAGTACACTTGGAGGCTTGCCTTTGGTGGGGATGTCGTGATCGTACTTATTCTTTTGTTCTTAAGCCGGTATATCCTAGACGCACCCCTTGAGACTAAAGAGAAACCTAAGCTGGATATAGGATATATTGGGTTCGATACTTTCTGCACTTGGGATGGGACTTATTGTTTTTAGGGTATTGCTGGCAGGAACCTACGGCTGGTGGAAAGCCCTTCAGCCTTTCTCAAGAGGAGAATTTGAAATTTCCCCTTTTGGCCTTTCCCCGACCCCAGTATTTATTTTAGCAGGAGGCATTATTCTACTGTGCTTTGCCCTTTGCCCTTTGGGAACATCATGTCATTATTCTGGGAAGGATGCCACTCGTAAGGCTCGATGTGCTCAGAGACCGCGGGACTACTTCAAGAATTCTTGTCCAGGTGGTTCAGACCATTCTTATCGGGGTTTCCTATTCAGCATGGCTCTTTTTCTCCAGATCGCCCTGGGCCTCAACGCGATGCAGACAGGCTTTCTCTATCTCCCACTCTCCATACCACTTTTAGTTGCTTCACTTACAGCCTCTCGATTATCTACCCACATAGCTCCAAAGCGCATAATCCAGATTGTGTTACTCGTACTTATTGCAGGACTTTTACTGGCTATTGCAACCATTAATGTGGAGGTCAGGGGACTTGCCTTGCTGACCGGTTTTGCCTTAATAGGTATAGGTGTAGGAGTTCTAGCGTCCCAGATAATGAATCTCGTCTTATCCCAGGTAGCTCCTGAAAGGACAAGCGAGACAGCTGCTCTTATGAGCATTTCCCAGAACTTGGGCATGGCTGTTGGGACTGCACTGATGGGTTCTATCGTCATTGTGGACTTGGTAGGAGGAGACACTACCCTGATTGATAACAGTCTGTTATCCCAGATAATCTCAAACCCTACGTGATCTCGGTAGTAGAAGAGAATGCCCGTTTTTTGAATAATGAAGAACTGACAGCTATCCTGAAAGATGCCCCTCCTCACCTTTCACAGGAGATCTTGAGAATTAATGAAATCGCCCGCATTCACGGGATAAAAGCTTCCCTCTGGGGACTGGTGATTTTTGCGGTATTCGGTATAATTGCCTCAATTTTCCTACCGCCTGAGATTCTGGTTCCTTCACAAGCTGAGCAGTAAAATGCTGACAGTTTGAAAAACTCAAAAGATTTTTTACGGCTGGAATAATTAATTCTGAACTATATCAGGATGGAAAATATCAGGGTGGAAAATGCTTTTTCTCTTTTTCACTCTTAGAGGCTGTCTTAAAATTCAAAATCATTCATACAATTGAATAATGAACAAGGTTAACTTAAATTCATACTGTAAATTTTTTCCGAAATTCAGGTACACTTTTCTTATGGGCCTTACACACTCGATGTACGAAATCAAATGCAGCATCCATCATTGTTTGAGATTGGACTTCCAATATTTAATGGCTTAATGCTACTGTTTTTCAGTTCGAGCGTGTAAGTCCTATCCCAATTATAGAACCAAATTTAATATTAAGACAGTCTCTTATATTCAGGTAAAGATCTGTTGTATCCATTGTTGTAATAAATCTGTTAAAAGGCAGGATCTTTCTGCAAATTAAAGTTCTTCAGTTAATTTAGTATAAAATTATAATCTTGAGAATGAATAAATATATATCCATAGTTTTTACAGTAGGGATGATGAGATCTACCCTGATCACAATTCTTTTGTCTTCCGAAAAAAGGACCGACCTGCTTCTCCTTCTCAAAGAAAAGCCCCGGACAATTGAAGAAATCAATAACAAGCTTGATACAAATTCAGTTTCAATCCTGCCTCAGCTTAAAAAACTAAAGGAAAATGGGCTAGTGGTTCAGCAGGATAAAATATACGAGCTTTCCCTGCTCGGAAAAATCATTGTCCGAAAGATGGAGTCTCTTGTAAAGACTTTCAGGCAACTTGAAAACGATTACAATTAAGCAGGTCTTTGAGATCTTTCTAACTAGCTCTGCTAACCTTTTTCCTAAACCTGCGAATCCAGCAGCCTATTAAAGACTGAGGCAAAGATGTAGACAAGATGTTCCTGCCACCCTCAATCTCTGTTGCCAGCTAATGAAAAAGTACTAAGTTAATCCTTGCTTTTTATGCCTTTTAAATACTTATTTTTGACTTTCAAGCTGTTTTTGAGCTTTTTCCCTTACCTCTGTAAAAATATCTTTTCCTTTTGTGTCGATACCTACAATAAGCGGCCCGAACTCTTCAACCTTGAGCACCCAAACTGCTTCAGGCATTCCAAAGTCAAGCCAGTGGACGGCTTTTACTTCCTTGATTAACTCTGCTGCAAGAGCTGCACATCCGCCTGTATAAGCCAGATAGATACATTTACTTTTTAAAGTATCAGCTATGCCTTTCATTCCGCCTTTTCCTATGATTGCCCGAACCTCATGCGCTTTCAGGATAGAAGGCGTCATTTTTGACATCCTGCCGCTGGTTGTAGGACCTGCCGAAATTACTTTCCAGCCGCTTTCATTTTGCTGCATAAGTGGGCCGCAGTGGTAGATCACTGATCCTTCAAGAGAAAATGGAAGTCTTTCTTTCTTTTCTCCCATCTCAAGAATTCTGGCATGAGCTTCGTCCCTGGCCGTCAGGATTTCTCCTGATATATAGACAATATCTCCTGCATTGAGTTTCTCGATATCTTCTTTCTTCAGCGGAGTTTGCAGATGATATTCCATCACTCATCCCCCCTGAACACAATCGATGCATGTCGGTTCGCCCAGCACTGAATATTTACTGCAACCGGAAGGGAAGCCGTGTGGCAGTGAGCGGTTTTCACGTGCACTGCAAGGGTAGTTGTGCTGCCGCCAAGCCCCATACAGCCGATTCCAAGAGCGTTTACAGCCTCAAAAATTTCTCTTTCCAATCCTTCCATAGGAGCGTCAAGAGGTTCGAACAAGGCTTCTTTTGCAATCCTGGCTGCGGCGTCAAAAGAACCCCCAATACCGACTCCTATAGTCAGAGGAGGGCAGGGCATTCCTCCGGCGTTTACTACGGTCTCAAGTACGAAATTTTTGATGTTTCCGGTTTCTGTCGGGTTAAACATACGCAGCGAACTCATATTTTCCGAGCCTGCGCCTTTAGGAGCGGCGGTAAGCTTTAACTGATTTCCCGACACGAATTTCCAGTGAATATCTGGAATTCCAACTCCAGTATTGTTTCCACTGTTCTTTCGGGTCAGAGGATCGACGGCGTTTGGACGGAGAGGGATTTCGGCTGTTGCAAGGGTTACAGCCTCCCTGATTGCTGCCTCTAAGTCAAAGCCGGGCTGAAACTCAGTTCCGATCTCCGCAAAAAAGATCATGATGCCCGTATCCTGGCACATGGGAACTCCATGCTTTTTTGCAATTTCAAGGTTTCTTAGGATTGCCTGAAGCTGAGATTTTGCAACCTGATTTTCTTCTGCAGTTTCAGCTTTCCTGAGGGCATTCACTACATCATCAGGAAGCTCGATTTCTGCTTTCTTTAAAAGGTCTGCAATAGACCGGATGAAGCTTTCACGGCTAATTTTCGAAGACAAAAAACCACCATATTATGAAAGAAATGAGTTTTATAAGAGTAGGCACGAATGCAGAGTATATAATGTGAGCGCTTTAAGGACTAAAATATAAGGACTAAACTGAAACACTTTTGTACTTGACCCTTTGAGCTCCCTACAACTTCTCAAGTAAAAAATCTGTAAAGGAGTTAGAAAAGTGAGTGTTTATAGTGATGGTATTCTTTTATACAGGTTCAGGAATGAAAGACTCGAGGTAATGCTAGTTCATCCAGGTGGGCCAATTTGGGCAAAAAAAGACTATGGAGTCTGGTCAATACCTAAAGGGCTACCCGAAGGGCATGAAAAACCTCTAGACACGGCAAAAAGAGAATTTAAAGAAGAAACAGGTTTTGAGGCTGAAGGCGAGTTTATTGATTTGGGAGAGTTAAATCAATCTAGCCAGAAGATAGTGCATGTATGGGCTCTTGAAAAAAACCTGGATATAACAAATGTTGTAAGTAATACATTTACGCTTGAGTGGCCAAAAAACTCTGGAAAAGTACAGAAGTTTCCTGAGGTCGACAAAGCAGGTTGGTTTGATATTGAGATAGCTAAGAAAAAAATACTAAAAGGGCAAATAGGTTTTATTGATAGACTTATGGGTATTATAAATTACTCTCAAAAGGAAAAGCACTTAGACAAAGAAAAAAGATACAGGCAAACCACATTATTTTAGACGATGACCAGGTTTGAGATCTGGAGAGAAAACTTATAAAACTATAGTTACCTTAGACGTTTCAGGATATCATTGAAAAAATAGGCTGTACAAATCTACAATTTTTTACACTGGTGCTAAAAGCGGTCAATTTAGTATGTATAACGAAATGCAGGCCGGAAATAATTATTGGAACCTGGGAAATCAAAACTTCAAATATTTTTTAAAATAAATGATATCTTCCCCATCAAATCTTTTTCTGTATTCAATCTTAACAGCTTTAAAGTATTTTTTAATTACCAGCGATAGCATGTTTTTATTGTCCGCAAAAACAGCAATCTCAACCGATTTAAAATTCTTTTCCCTCGCTTTATTTATTGCTGTCTCTAAAAGCAGACCGCCAACACCTAGATTTCTGTGTCTATTATCAACAACAAGAGCTAAAATTTCAAATGATTCTACAGGGTTAAACCGAATGCTTGTTATTCCTATAATGTTACCAGCCTGTTCGCAGGCTACATAATATTCAACCCCCGATTGTCTAGCTTCTATCATCCATGTTTGAAGAATTTCTCTGGTAAAAGGTATGTCTGTAAGCGAGAGAAATAACAGGTTTTGTTTATCATTGAACAATTCCAAAAACGTATCGATAAACCTATCAATATCAACCTTTTCGGAGTCAGCGCATACTTGTTTTACTTTAATATTCGTAATAGAACTCTCCATGTCCAGGAATCTTCAATAACTTCCAAAGTACCACGTGGGTTAGGAAAAAGAATAGAAACAGCGACTTCCTTCCTTACCGATTTTACTCAAGCCAACCAACACAAAAACTGAGGGGATTTTTAATCCCTAAATACATTATACTTTGAAAAGTTTAAATCTTTTGGAATTCAATCCTTGCTTAGTAGATCTTGCTTTCGAATATCTAATACACAATCTGTCAATACGATCCCATACAACATCCAATAAAAATCTAGCATAAGAGAAAGGATAATTCACCCAAAAAACTAATTTCTTGAAAAGCGATATATCTTTATAACCCTCTACCCACATGGATTCACTTAGAAATCCTTTCCATATAAGAGATTTTTGCATCTGTTTCCATCGCCTGAATATATAGGCTATTATAAGTAAGAAGGTACAAGCGACTGTGAATTGTTTTTTTGTCATTTTTTCACCCTCAACGACTCAACAAACTTAATAATATAATCTCGAACAGGGCAAAATTTCCCGTATTTAGCCAAAATAGATCTAAAACCAACTTTTTTTGGGATTAAAATCTTGTTGGAAAATTATCAAACTTTTTCAAAAGATAAAACATCTTTTTTTTGATAATTAGAGATATTTAAATATATATTCTTTCTCCTATAAATTTTTGTTCCAAAATGATCTGCTTTAGTCAGGTAATTTATATACCATCAGACCTCTTGTCCGATTTTAGTGTCAAGTAGAAATTGACACTATTTATTTTAGATCCCCGATGTCTTGTAGATCACAGATTCAAAGAAAAGAGAAAACTTCAATCTTTTTCAATATCCATGTTGAATAAGCTTGTAGATTGTATAAGTAAACGTTAATTTCAAATTCAGACCGTAAACTTTTCCGAAACTGAGGAACATATGACCTTAAATATACTACTTTACCCATAGGACTTACGCAGTTGATGCATAAAACCAAACTCAATAACCGTTATTGATTAAAATTACATTTTATACATTTAACAGCTTAATGCTAATGTTTTTCAGTTCAAGTGTGCAAGTCTTATTCTCAATTATAAAACCAAATCTAATTTTTAAGACAAGCTCTAAGATTAAAAATTGGCGATGGAAACAGAAAAATAGTTCAAAAGAACTCCAGCAATGACCGAATAAATAACTGATCACATATGGAATTTGAAGGAATTATTAACGTTCAGACTCCTGTTCAATAACTTGGAGACATAACAAGAAATAGTATAACAAAAAAATGATATGAATAGATGAGAGAGTAAAAGCGGGTGGGGGAATATAAGTGATAACCGAAAACTTCGGGTTTCTAATCCATGTTTTCACAATTATCTTCGTTGTTGTTAACCCTATCAGTGGAGTAGTGACTTTCATCTCTTTGACAAGCAAGATGACAAATGAGGAAAAAAATGAAATCGCAAAAAAGTCAGTCATACTTGCGTGTGTAATTGCCCTATTTTTTGCAATTGCAGGCAATATCATACTTAACTTGTTCAGCATTAGCGTGGATTCGCTGCGGGTTGCAGGAGGAATCCTGCTTTTCAGCATTGCTTTTGATATGATGCATGCTAAAGTCTCAAAGGGGAGGATTACTGAAGAAGAGATTTCTCATTCTCAGGAACGAGAAGATATCTGGGTCTTTCCGATAAGCCTTCCGCTTCTGACAGGCCCTGGTACGATCAGTACAGTGATTGTCCTGATGGGAGGAACAGAAACAATTGTGCAAAAAATAATAATTCTTGTGTCAATCATACTGACGTTCATTATCTGCTATTACATTTTCTATTTCTCAAGAGGGATTCACAAGCTGATAGGATATAATGGGATGCTGGTCTTTACAAGGCTGATGGGACTTTTGCTTGCCGCTCTCGCAGTGGATTTAACTGTTAAAGGTTTAATAGATATATCTCAAATAACAATTTGAGACTATCAGTTTTGCATGTTGTCTCAAAGCTCAAACAATTTCTACAATTGGACAATGGGCAATGTTAACTTTAAATTCAGATCGAATATCAATTTAGAGCATTTTTAACGCTATGAAGAGAAATTAAAAATGAAAATATACGACTGTTTTCAGAGTATCTAGCGAAAAAATATTTACAAAATATTCACAAATCTTATCACATGAATTTCGGATTTTTGATCTTCCCAGGACTGGAAGAACTGGATCTTGTCGGCCCGTGGGAAATAATATCGCTATGGAGCAAATTTGCCCAAGGGCCTGAGAAATGTCTCATGGTTGCCGAAAATCCCAGGCCCGTGATCTGTAACAAGGGAATGTCCGTAAATCCTCATGTCACTTTCGCGGATTGTCCTCCGCTGGACTTTCTCCTTGTGCCGGGCGGCGAAGGCACACGTAGAGAGGTGGAGAATCCCTCGCTGATTCAATTCGTTGCCGAACAGGCCAAACATTGTAAAGCTGTTCTTTCTGTCTGTACTGGTACATTTCTTCTTCATCGAGCCGGTCTGCTCTCAAACAGGTTAGCCACTACCCATTGGGCTTCACTCCAGAAACTGCGAGAATTAGGTGACGTGAAGGTAGTAGAGGACAGGATTGTTAGAGACGGAAATATGTGGACCTCGGCAGGCATTTCTGCTGGCATTGATCTGTCGCTTGCATTTGTTGAATATATGACAGATGAAAAAACGGCGGGCAAAATTCAGCTCGGTGCTGAGTACTACCCATCCGGCAGATCGTATGGAATGATGCATAAAAATCCGCAGGCTCCTGAATATTTGAGGAAAAGGGACTGAAAAAAAAGATTGAAAAAGGGATTGAAAAGCCCCGGTAAACTTTTCAAAAATTTTACTTCCATGTTACTTCAAGAGGCTTTCTGCGAGGGATTCCATACACTTTATACTGAGGATTGCCAAACATCATTGCATAGGCAGACTTTCTTCCTGCAGGCAGATCGAGTTCCTTCTGGAGAGGTTCATAGGACATGGCGGCCGCTGCAACAAAGCCAGCCCAACATGTCCCTATCCCGAATGCCGGTGCAGCGATATCAAAATGTGTGAGGGCGATGGTAGCGTCAATAGGCGCAATCTGGTTATTATCGGGTATGTGGGCGAAAAGCAGGTGCGGAGCGCCACGGCAGATGACATCGATCCCCTGCTCCCACGCAGAAATAAGCATAGGCACGTAGCCGCTCATAGGGTGGTCGGTGTTCACCAGGTTTTTCATCCATTCAATTGTGAGCCCGGCAATCTTCTTTACTTCTTCTGGATCATAGATTACCAGCCACTCTACCGGTTGACCGTTGCCTCCAGATGCTGCATAACGGGCAATATCGAGGACTTCAAGGATTTTCTCCTTAGACACAGGTTCCTTGGTAAAATGTCTTACAGACCTGCGTTTTTTGAGGTAGAAAGCCACATCCTCAGGAGAAATGTTGCCTGCATCTGAAGGCAGGGTAATTTTTTCATCCGTAAGGAAGTTCAGGATAAGCGCTTGAGACGGGCAGAAGGCTTCACAATGCCCACAATAAAAACAGTGAGAAATGTTTTCATCCTGCACCTTGGGTATATTTGACTCATCAGCCAGACTGATAATACCTGAAGAGCACATCTTTACGCAAAGGCCGCATCCTGTGCAGCGATCTTCATCAACAATAATATGAGCCATTGTATCAAATCCTGTTAGGGAAAGATATATTGACCAGACAGCATTTATTACTTTTCTTTATTTCTCTATCTGTAGAACTTCATTAGTTCAATATCTGTGAAACTTCATTAATTCTATAACTGCATGGGCAAAGAATAATAAGCTGGATACTTCTCTATTTGCAGTATGACATCAAGTTTTACAGCAGATTTTCATCTGCCCATATATCAAATACCTTCAATTGCGCTTCCGTATGAAAGTAATGCTCCCCATGTTCCAGGACTTTAACTGTTGAGTGATACTTCTCCGCAAATGCTGAGATTTCGTCCCATTTAGACAGATTATCGTCAGAACCATACAAAATAGCAGTAGGTACTTTCCATTCAAAACAAATTGGATTTTCTTTTACGTAGCAATAATAGTTCCATTCAAGTGTCTGCCCAATCGGCAATCGGATTTCATGCTCTGCTTTTAGTCTTTCTTCACTTACTTGAAAATCTTCCATCATGTTGCTTATGACGCGTTCCATATTAACTATGGGCGAGAGAAATAAACTTTGCTTTATTTTAAGGTCGTGATAGGAAAGAAGACTGAAATAGGCTCCCATGCTACACGAAAACAAAGAAATATCAGGTGCAAATGACTTTGCATATTCATAAATAGCAGCTAGATCACTTACACAATTTTCGGGAATACAAGCATATTCCTCATCTACACGCTCACCGTGCATAGGCAGGTCAAAACTTAACGCTTGATAACCTTTTTTAACGGCTTTTTGTGCCATCATGGAAATTACGGTATCCTCTTTGTTAGAAAGGTTACCATGAACTTCAATCAACAACTTTTCACTCTGATTTCCCCAAAGGATGGCAGGAATCTGAATTTTATTATTTGGGATATAAAAATGTCTTTTCTCCATTATCTCACCATATATGAGCAAAAAATAAATTTTATTCTCATTCTTTCTATTCAGTTCCAGTATCTGGTGATAAATGGAACAGGAAATTGTTTCAGGTTCATTCTTGTATTTATAACCCAGCCTGTAATATTTTTACTTAAAAATAAGTCTTTTAGTTAGAATAGGAAAAATTTGTATTCTGCCAAAACATAGAATTTTGGTGGGAAAATTTCGACACATTTCAGCGAAAACGAAAAATTAAATAGACTTCGAGATTCAAATTCTTAAAAAGGGGATGTAAATATGGATGTTGAAGAAATTAGAGCAATCTTCAAGTTTTCAGCCCTGGAAAAGCATATCATTTCCAGTTTTGGAGTTCAAGAAGATCTATTTCTTCCTTTTCTGCTTTCGCTAAAATCAGGAGGTTCATGGAGTTATGCCTCCGAAGAATCAAAAAGCATTGCAGTAAAGGATGTGATCACTTATTACGGTGAGGAAAACAAGATAGGCTATACTCTGGAAAAGATATACTTCTTTATCGATCCCGAAGTAATAAATGAAGAAGGAGTGATTTCCAGGCTGGAAAAATGCGGGGCAAGAGAAGAAAGAGAACTTGTTAAAAGACCCTACCGTATAACCCTGCATGCAAAAAAGATCATATTTGCAGAAGTAAATCCAGAACTCAGGAAGATAACAATCCGGGAGCTGAAGAAAAAAAGCATACTGCTGAAAGGTACTCCGGCATATAGCGCAGCTCATGAGATGGAACATCTTGAGAAGGGCGAGGTAAAAGGAATTCCTATCTGGACTTTTGAATACGTTAAAGACCAGTAAAAAATGAGCAGAAAAGGCCCAGTAAAATATTATTATGGTTATAACAGTTATTTATGCTCAAGAAGGCTAATGCATAAGTTATGGAGTAAATAGAGCATCAAAAAGGATATAGTTACTAAAACTTCTAACCGATAAAACCTTATTCGCATACAGAACCATTTTTCGAGCCCTATTCTTGTCACGCTCGACGCAGGCGAGCAGCATTCTCAAAAGAATGAAAATAGAAGCCAGAAATAAAAAATAATGTACAAACCAGACGTAAAAATAATATAAAAAGATTGTGAAAATGTGTTCAATAGAACTAATTATTCATCTTTTTCAAGCCTTTTTTCTCCTATTTCTTTCTGTATTTCTCTTCTTTTTGTGGAGGACCGCCAGAAAAACTGGTGGAGGCGCCTATACAATCCTATTAATTGGAAATGGTTTCCGGGGTCAAATAAAATATATATTTGACTGGCGAGCCGATTCTGTCTTGCAAGGCGCAGAAGAGAAAAACAAAAGATTCCCGCTTCTTGATGGTCTCTTGATGTTCTGAATAATTTCAATCAACTGGTCCGAAATCGTCAGTTCAGAAACCACCATTGGTCAAGAACCCTCATGTTATTTTTGTCGGATAATGTTTTTGACCCGCCTATCCCATTCCGTAGACTCAAAAAGCTCCTGCAATTCGGGAGAATCTTTGATAAAACAGAAACCCCAGTAAACCGCAGGCAGAAACTCTCTTTTCCAGTGCTCTTTTTTCTTTTTGTCAAGGAACTGGTAAGTTTCCGAAGACGAGAGGCGACTTACAAACCCAAGCACCTTCACAAGTTCAGGAATAGTCTTCTGGGCCGAACCGAGTTTAAGGCATTTAAGCCTGTGGCTGTCTATCTTTCGGAAATCGGGCTCGAAACCAAGGGTTTTTAAGATCCGGTTTTTCTCGGGCATTGAGAGGTGGTCACCATCGTACTTGAGGGAATTTAAGGCCTGAAGTTTCAGTAGCCATTCAACCTCCCCGAAAACCTTGGGTTTGTGCCGTCTTGAAACGTCCCCTAGTCTGTGGTCTTCATAGGCTTCCCGCTTGAGCTTATTTATATTGCCTGAGAGCTCTGCAAGTTCTTCTGCATCCCTGACTTCTCTGGTCCTAAATCTCAGGGTAGCCCGCATGAGTTCTCTTTTTTCCCGCTCAAAAGCTCCGATATCCTTCTCCTCAGTCAGAGCAAGCAGGCGTGAGAAATATTTTGCCCTTATAGAAGTTGGAGGAAGCCTTACTGGGATCTCCCTTACCTGAGCACCATTTCCTTTACCCTTTCCTCGAGATCCGAGTTCCACTTTCTTGATCTCGATCTTTCCTTCCTCAATAGCTCGGGCTGCATCTCCTTCAGAGAAAAGTTCTTCAAGACGGATTTCAGGCTGAAGCATCTGAACCTGGTCGACTTTTTCGCCGGAAAATACACCTTCTCCAAAGCGCTGGTAAAGAGAGTCAATACTATCCGAAATCTCAAAGATATTACCCTGCTGCTTTCCTGAGATGGGAGAAAGCCTTGTAACCCTTCCAACCTGCTGTTCAAAGAGCCGCATACTCAGGGTGGGACGCAGCAAAATAAGGGTTTCAAGTCCTGGAAAATCAAAACCCTCAATCAGCATGCCCACGGTACATAGTACATAAGGAGGTTTTCCCATTTCCCTGAAAGCTGCAAGAATAGCATTTTGTTCGTCTTTGCGCAGCTCGGAACTTATAAAAACTGTATCTCGGAACTCCCCTTCAGGGGTATAATTCTCAAAACTTACGGGCAAAACAGGCTCATAGTTCTTTTCGGATTCCGAGACTGAAATTTCCCCATTGAAGACTGAGGAGGTGAGCTTTGCATGGAAAGCATTAATTTCTTCACCATCTGGACCTACGCCGTAGACGCGCTTTCTCACAGGGGCGCAAAAGACAAGCGTTTTTGCATGTCTCTTTTTTACCATAGATTCGTACACATCTTTTGCAAGCTGGGTTCTTCGGATTACCTTTTTCAATTTGTCGGGAGTGCTGCAATCAAGGAAAAGATCCTGCTTATCAAGCTCGTCAAGTCCTTTTTCAAAATCGAAAATCTCAAAGATATCCTCCGAACTCTCGGCAATCGTATATTTAAGGGGTGCAAGTTCGTCATCCAGAATGCATTCCGGAAGGGTTTTTGTGTATACTTCCCTCATATCGCCTGCGATTTCATCCACGAACTTGACATTCCCGACAACCCCTTGGAATGGAGTTGCAGTCATTCCCAGAACTTTTGTACTTTCCCCCAATTCGTTGAGAAAATCGTTTCCTCGATTGTTAATGAAATTATGGATTTCATCCACAATCGCAAGGTCAGTAAGTTCAAGAATCTGATCTTTGATCTCAGAGCTCTGCTTTCCAAGTAAGGTCTGCAGAGAGGCAAAAAGCACAAAACCTTCACCCTTTCTCTTCCCGAAAGCTCTTAAAGTTTCAGCAAGTTCTTTTCTGTCCACTTTATTTTCGGACGAAAGAAGCGCGCTATTGTAAAAAAGGGGCTGATTTTTCTTCCTGTCATAATAAGTCTGGCTAAGAAGAGGGTTATTTTTCGAGACAAGGAAAAGCACAAGTTTTCCTTCGTCATAGTACTTTTTCATTATGTGTTTCGAAAGAAAGGTCTTACCCCAGCCTGTAGGAACCTTGATATAGCCCTTCTGATTGGTTTCGAGATATTTGATAATATTCTCGAAAATTTTCTTTTTATCTTCTCTCAAGGGCTCAAGCTCGACGGTTTCCATACCGACTGCGGTCTCATTTAAATCTGTCATCAGTATGCTGTCCTTACATTTATCAATGTAAAAATTTAGATATGTCCAAAACCAGAAAGTACCTTACAAAAGGTTTCTGGGAAACTGGTATAACCATGTAACAGGAAATGCTGCATGTAATTGTAAACTTAATAAGAAGTGACTCCCCATAACTTACAAATGATTTGTAAAAATTCCATTTAGTAAAAATTTCATTTCAAAATACATTTAAATAAGGATCTATTAGTCCAGAAACGTAGAAGAACAAACCTAGAACTACTTTTATTTAAAAGGAATCCTTTTTCAATAATAAGAATTACTTCAATATATATGTTGTGCCAAAAAGCCAGAAGAAACAAGTAAATAAAGAATCTTGTTTCCTCTGGAGGCTTCTGAAATATTTATTTGACAGGGTTTAGAAGATTAAAAGAGTTTACAAGAACTTTGGCCTTGCAGATAGGTATTTTGCAAGTGGCAGTTTTCGGTACGGTTTTCCTGCAATTTCACTTTTAACCCACGCGTTGAGCTCTTCCGGTTTGATTTGAACTTTTTTCGGCTTATTTTGCTCAGATTCTGCCCGGATAGTTACGTTGATGGTACCATCTTCGATTTCTTTATCTCCAATGACAACCACGTAAGGAACCCACTCTCTGCCTGCTTCCCTTACTTTCTTCCCTATTGACAGATCACGATCGTCAATATCAACCCTGCAGTCCAGTTTCTGTGAAACCTCTTCAGCAAAGGCAACGTGCTTTTCTGAAACTGGCACAATTCTTACCTGGGTAGGGGAAAGCCATACTGGCAACATGGGAACTTTTCCTTCTTCGGTTTCCATTGCAGCTTTTTCAAGAAGGGCGTAAATACAACGTTCGATTGCCCCACTCGGAGAGCAGTGAAGCACAGTGGGCCGTTCCAATTTGCCCTCGGGATTTACATAAGAGATATCATATCTTTCGGCGTTTTCGACGTCAATCTGGACCGTGGAAAGTGCACTCGCCTTCGCAAGAGCATCTACAAAGTTAAATTCGAATTTGAGTACAAAGTAGAAGAAACGTGTGTCCCACATCTCTACAAGCACGGGTTTATCGACGGTTTTTGCCATATTTACTACAAGCTCTTTATTAGACTCGTAAAAGTCCCTGGTAAAGCGGATGGCAACCTCATAATCCTTAATATGGATTCCTATATTTTCAAGCACATCAATACAGAGATCATACTGCTTTTTGAACTGGTCCACAGCCTGGCTCATGTCCTCGCACAGACTGTGCATGTCAGGCATGGTAAAAGCCCTGAGTCTTCTCAAACCCACTAGTTCTCCCCGCTGCTCTTTCCTGAAACTGTAGCGGGTCATCTCGATCATTCGGAGAGGCAGGTTCCTGTAGGAAATCGTCATGTCATGGTTCATGAGGAACTGTCCGAAACAGGCTGCAAAGCGCAGAAACATCTGCCGCTTGTCGGACTCAATGGAATACTGCCTTGCAGGGAACCTGTCCAGGTATTTCTTCAGAGTAGGATGGTTCATGTCGTACATGATAGGAGTTTCGACTTCCATTGCCCCAAAATCAGTTGCGACATCAAGCACATAATTTTCAAGAAGGGACTTTACAAGTCTCCCTTTAGGGTAATAACGCATGTTTCCAGAATCGGACCCTGGTTCGTAATCCGCAAGCTCAAGCCTCCGCATAAGCTCCACATGAGGAGGGGCTCTCTCAACAGCTCTGCTCTTGGAAATTTCGTAGTTTACAAACTGTTGAAGTTTGGGGTAAGGCTTAAGGTCGAAACTCTCAACTTCATGAAGTTCTCCATCAGGGGTGAGGATGCGCCAGTAAGACTTTGCCGTACCTTCAGCTTTGAGGGCTTCGGAAACAACCTCTTCTTTTTCCTCGCATGTTTCGGCTTTGCCTACTGCTTTTGCAGTCCCTTCAGGGCGTATGTTCCTGGAAAGTTCGGAAAGTGGATGTCCCTTACAGCTTATGCTAAAAGCCTTATACCATCCAAAGGGAGCACGTTTGACCTCATACTTACCTGAAAGTGCAGTTTCTATTCCTTTCAGCACCTGCACTGCAACTTTAGGAGAAGAAAGATCAGAACTTAAATGAGCATAAGGATAGAGCATTATACGGTCGGTCTTTACCTGGGCAGCTACCTTTTCAATTTCGGAAACTGTTTTTTCTATAGTTCCATCAGGATTAGCTTCATCTACACTTTCCACAGCCATAAAAGCAGTGAGCGCTTCCTCAAGCCTACCGGACTTCAAGGATTCTTCGATTTTTTCAGCGACTGGAGTTTGTTTTTTGGTTTCATATTCAATATAATCAGAGTGAATGAGCAATAACTGCATTCTATCACCGTTCTCGCATTGGAATTTGTTCCGAATTAACTTCAGTTTGGAATTTTATTCCAATTATTTTCGTTGAATCAAATAATTGAATTATATAAAACTGTCTGCGGCCTGTACCGTCAGTAGGTCGTGATTAAAGGAAGTAAAGAAGAATATATGACAGTCCTAATATCCTTCAACGATATAAAACAATCCCTTTCTATTGATTATTATATCCTAAAAAGCTCTCAAACCTAGAACTTTTTCAGCTAATTTCTGGAACCTGATATTAGAAACTACTTTTCTGAACCAATCTTACGGGGATATCTAGTGTTTTTGAGTTTCAGTTTAGTCTCTACAATTTCGGGACTAGCCTGTTCCTGATAAACTCTGTAAGCCGCAACAAGAGCTCCGAGGAGAATAGGAGCTGCAAAAAAACCTGCAATACCTCCTACAAAAGCTCCACCTAGAAAAGCAAGCATGAGCAGCATCGGATGAATCTTAGATTGCAGACTTGTCAGGTAGGGTCTTATAATCAATTCTGGAGGGCCGTAAATTATGAGAGAAGAGACTACAAAGAAAAAAACTGCACTTTCAAACCCGGACTCAAGGTATCGCATTAAAGCCAGGGGAATAAGTACCATATACCCAGCAAAAAGAGGAACTACCGAAGCTATGAAGATAAGGGTTGCAAGAGCCAGAACATGTTGAAATCCAAAAGCATAGAAAACTAAAACTGAGGTTACACTTACTATTAGGGCAGAGTAGGCATTGCCTATGAAAATTCCATTAAGAATCATATCGAGGTGAAGAGCATAACGGTTAACAACTCCTTTATACTCTTTTGGTGTCACTCCAAGAAAAGCCATGTAGAGCCGATCTCCATCGGCAAGTATAAAATAACAGAAAATGATCGAGACTATAAAATTTATGAAAAAGAGCCCGATGCTTCGGGCATATGAAAAGAGTCCTATGCTGCCTACTGCAGGGAGTAGCGAGGTAAAAAAATCCCAGATAGCGGAATTAATATTTTCTATGACTTTTTCTGGGATGTTTAGAGAATTTATGAAATTTAGAACTGCTGCCGCAACTGCAGTTTGATTGTTAATAATCCAGGAGATCTGGTTCAAAATTTCAACAATGCCTGCCCCAACAATGAATATTATAGGGATGAAGATACACAGGCTAGCTGTGAGAGCTCCAATTTTTCTATGCTTTTTGAATCTTATCCGGATAGGCCTGGCAATGTAAGCAAAGACTATGCCTAGTACGATTCCATCTGCCAGGGGCAGTAGAATTAGAAAAGAAAAATACAGAAGCAGCGCTACAGCTATGGCTGCTCCGATTTTCCAGCGGCTGGCAAGTAGTCCGTCATAAAAGTCCAGCTAACTCGTCTCCTATTTTTTATTTTTATAACGATGTGTAATGAGAGTATGCTTTACTGTTTAAAATATTTTACTTACACTTTTCGTGTATTTTCTTTAGGGATCTTACCAATATTTAGCGTAAAATAGAATCCAATTTATCCAATGTATTATTATTTTTTAAAAATCTTCAACGAAACTTAGCTAGAAACTATTTGTGAGATAGGTGAATTTGCGAAGAAGGGAGTGAATAGCACGTTATAAAAAAAATATTTATGTTTTGAAGTATATAATTAGAATATTAGGAAAATTATGGGAGATAGCACGAATGGATCCAGCTACACAGACTAAAATAAACGCGAAGCTAAGAGCTATGCAGTCAAATGAGAAGAAAATTAAAATTGCAAAAAAACGAATTGCAGTAATAGAAGAAAAGATGGAAAAATATACTAATGAAAACGGTAAACTCCGGGAAGAAATTAATAAATTAATTGGAGAATCAAGCCTCCAAATGAGCCTGCTTTAGTTGTGCGGTGGATTCAGACTTTTGATTACTCACACTTTAACCTCTGATCCAGGTCAGGTACAAGTTTATCAAAGTATCTGGTCACCACACAGGATTCTGTACATTTTCCACACCTGATGCAGGTTTCACTTACATGCGGTGTTTTTCCTTCTAAAGAAACTGCCCCAACCGGACAGGCTTTTACACAGATTCCGCAGCTAGTACAACGAGAAAGCCTTGCAAGTTGCTTTGCAGCCTCCTTAAAAAGTGAAATCGCTTTTTCTTTTGTCTCCGAACTGGCAAGCAGATTTCCATTTGAAAAAAACTTTACAGTTCCGGTTCCGGTTTTAACCAGTAGCATCCCGAGGTCTTCCGCATAAACCATATTTCCGAGTACATTGAGGAAACCTGCAGCCTCTTTTTCCTTGATGCCATTGACTCCTGCTTCTATCGAAAACCCTCCAGCTCTGCAGGGGGAAATTCCTGAAACAACTTCAATTCCAAAATCTTCAATGTTTTCCCTAGCAACAATAGAAATTCCTAGCTCATCGGCCAGCTTGAGCATTTTAGGAGGTAGTTCCTTCCAGCGCCAGAATCCATGCTCTACAAATTTTTCTGAAAGCCCTCGAGTTTTCGCCCATTTCAGCAGAAAAGCATTCCACTTTGCGTACATTTCAGGGTGCAGGTCTTTTACCCTGGCGTATTCGGCAGCTAGGGCAGACGGGCAAAGCCAGCATCCTACTCTTTCAAAACCCAGGTCATAGAGAGGGTTGTAGGGAAGCTTTCTCCAGTGTATATAAAGCCACACCTCGATTGCCTTCCAATCCCTGATAGGGAAGATATTGAGCTGAGCAGGAACAAAGGGATTGGTTTCTCTTGCTGCAATCCTTGCCCTGGAAAAAGATTCGTGCTTCCGCTTACCGTCAATTGTCAGATAAGCCACATCACCGGTTTCTTTTCGAGAAGAGGCTTTTTTCCCTGCATCAAAGTCGCCTGCAGATGCCAGCTTGCAGACCTTGCAGCACCAGCGGAAATCCTTTGCAGGAGGCCCGAATTTTCCTACCTGCTCCCGGAAAGCGGAACCTGCATTTGCTTCTTCTAGAGGAATTTCCCTTTCTCGGCAAAATCTTCGTACAAACTCGACTGTTTCCGGAAACTCAATCCCAGTGTTCAAGAAGAAAGCTTTGAGTTCCCTTTGCTTAACGGAAGAGCGGGCTAGGTCAAGAACCACAAGGCTGTCTTTTCCACCGCTGAAGGAGACATAGACAGGCAGATTTCGATATTCATTCCTGGAAATAATCCCGCGGATAGTATTGATTGCGTTTTTCCCAAGCACCTGTAGGTGCTTTTTGTTTGCCTCTATACATGCTCCAAGGTCAGGAGTTTCAGGGTGAAGCGAGGCTTCACTGCTGTCAACTTTCCTGATTCTGAGAACTTTTTTCTCTAATTCTGGTGATAATTCAGGTTTAAGGCGGGTTTCGGCCGCTTGATTACTAAACCCCTTCGGTTCTTGATCACGCCGCATAGAGGGGTTTTCGATCAAACCTTTTCTCAAAAGGTTTGCGCTCAAGCCTTTTTCTAAAAAGCTTGCGTCAACTAAAGAAACTCCGTATCCTGTCAGGCTGCCTGCAGTCACAAGAACAAAATCTCCTGCTTTTATATTGCTGTCAAAAGCCTCAATAGATTCTGCTGCCACACTTTTTCCGTTAAGGTGCCTGTTTGTTTTCTTAAGTTCAACTTTCCTGCCTTCAGCGCGGTTCAGGAGAATTTTTGCTCCCTGAAGGGAAGGCTCAAAGCTATAATCCATTTTCGAAAGCTCAAATTTTAGAACTCCAAAAATAAAACCGTCTACAAGTACTTCATCGGTTTTATCCTCACCAGGAATTTTATTAAGGAGAATAAGCCTCTCCCCGAGGGGATTCCAGCCAAAAGCCGAATAGAGCTGCCTATTCAGGACTTCCCACTCGTAAGGCGAACAAAAGCGGACATCTGCAGGCTGAGAAAGCTGAATAACTTCCCCTTTGCTGCCGCATTTTCCGCATTTTTCCCCTATCAAG
>DASXVB010000182.1:0-4307 GCA_036504475.1 Methanosarcina sp. | reverse complement strand
CCGGATGGCCGACCCTGAAATTGTCCAGCAGATCATTGATACGGTTACTATTCCTGTTATGGCAAAAGCCAGGATAGGACACTTTGTCGAAGCCGAAATTTTAGAAGCTCTGGGCGTTGACATGGTGGATGAGTCTGAAGTCCTGACCCCTGCCGATCCCTACTACCATATAGACAAAACGCAGTTCACTGTGCCTTTTGTCTGCGGAGCAAGGAACCTTGGAGAAGCCCTTCGGAGAATTAACGAAGGGGCAGCCATGATCCGAACGAAAGGAGAAGCCGGAACTGGAGATGTTAGCCAGGCAGTCAAGCACATGAAACAGATCCAGGGTGAAATCCGTGCCCTTGCCGGGAAGACTAAAGAAGAGCTGATTATGGTTTCAAGGGAAATCGAAGCTCCGATCGAACTTGTGGTTGAAACCGCAAAAATACAGCGCTTGCCTGTGGTAAACTTTGCGGCCGGAGGAATTGCAACCCCTGCGGATGCTGCTCTCATGATGCGCCTTGGAGCAGACGGAGTCTTTGTGGGTTCAGGCATTTTTAAAGCTGAAAACCCTGAGAAGATGGCAAAAGCCGTTGTCGAGGCTGTAAATAACTTTGATAATCCTGCAAAACTCGCAGAAATCTCTAAAGGCGTGGGTGCAGGGATGAAAGGTATCAGCGCAGATATGATCCCTAAAGAAGAAGCTCTTCAGGAACGCGGATGGTAATACCCAAAAACTTATAGAAAAATTTGATTAGAACAGAGTAACGTTTAAAATAGAGTGGCGTTTTAGTTTGAGGACCTTATCCCAAACCCTATCCGGCGAAACCCTTTTCGAAAAAGGCTTGACCGAAAACCTTTTGGGAAAAGGGTTTATCGAAAAACCCCAAGCAACGGCGTGATCAACCGACGCAACGGTTTTGGTCAAGCGATATTGAGGCAAAACGCTTACGTTTAAGGTAATTGATTTAAGGAAACTGATATTTAACTTTGCTTGGGCGGTCTAATTAACAAATCCGAGCTTAGTTTTCCGTGCGTGCCCTAAAGTCAAACAACGAAATTATAGTTTTTAACTTAATGAATGATATTTTAAATTTGTGGATTGAATATTTTCATCCATTTTTTTGCAAAAGATAATTATTTTTCGACCTTGGTAAACTCATCTTTATTCTATTTCAAATATTATTTTTGTTGAATAAGAAGAGAAACTGAATCCTCTAAATAAATTAAAATCGAAAAGCTTTAATCTTATTGCTAATCATAAATAAATATTTCATCTAAATTTTGGAAATTTTATATAAAACGGGTATAAATAAGGAAGAGATTTTAGAGGAAATATAATGAGGAAAACATTGAAGATTGTAGTGATGCTCCTTGTCGTTGCTGCCGTTGTCTTTGCTGCTGGTTGTGCCGGAAAGACAAATACTGCAGAAAATCAAACTAAGGAGGTTTCAAACCAAACAACCCCTGCAGAAACACCAACAACAACCCCTGAAGTAGCAACAACCCCTGCAGAAACACCAGCAACAACATCTGAAATAATTAGCAACACTACTCAAAATATAACTGGAAATGCCACAGCTCAAACCGGTACTCACATGAGTAATGCTCAGCGCAAACTGGCTATAGCAAAGAATCACACACAGAGTTCTGGCACAGTCACCACATTGAACGACACTCAGTAAAGAACAAAACGATTCTAATTTTGCAGTAGTCTAAGGAAATATAAGTAGCCTTTTAATAGGCTACGAGCTTTTTTGGAAAAATTATTGAGTTGGAATAAATCGATTAAATAGTTAAACAAATAACCTAATTATCTTACCCACCAACTACCGATATTAAATATTGGTATCTTTAATTCAGCCAGAACATATGGGCTCAAAATCAATTTATGTAGCTTTTCAATAATTTCTTCAATATCTTTCCCTTTTCTAGATATAATAATCTACTATTTGTGGTTCTGTTGCAAAAATTCATAAATTCTGATTTTTATTGGTACTAATCGGCCTTTTATCAGAATCCCCAAAACGGTCCTCTCAAGTCTTTGGAATAAGAGAGGCATCTTCGATGTAGACTTGATCATAAATCCTGACAACTTGACATAACCTCATCTTACTCTTTAAGGTCATCGCGAAAAGTGTCCGCACACTGCTGGTTCCAGCTTCCGTACTTCCTCTTCTGGTATTCATTTCCCCATTCATTTAACGCCATAAGAACGGGAAATACCGAGCGGCCGTCATCGGTAATACTATAATCGACTCGTGGCGGGACCTCGGGATAGACAGTCCGTTCGATCATCCCGTCGGCCACCAGCTCACGGAGCTGTTTTGTCAGCATCATCTGGGTGATCCCAGGGATTTTCTTCTGGATCTTAGAGAACCGAACCGGTCCGTCTTTGAGGAACCAGAGGATTATTGGCTTCCACTTTCCGCCAATGACGGAGAGCGAAATCTGGATCGGGCATTTCTCTACAGTAGGAGATCTCTGCATAAGCAATAGTATCATCCATAATAGTATATACGATTGTGCAAACTGCTCATTTTTTAATACTATAGCACTTACGATCTTTTACCTGCATTGAAACAGCCCGGACAAGAAAAGAAGGGCAAAGAGGTAGAAATATCAATGAACACGAATCAGGTATATCACGTGGGCGATGCCACGGTTGCTCGGGTACCCGAACTTATTCTCGATTCAAATACTCCTGAATATCTGTATCCCCAGTGGAACCCGTCATTCATTCAGGAGCATGAAAAATGGCTGGTTCCCGGAAACATGGACGAGACCCGTACGCATGTCTTCCAGAGTATTCATACGTGGGTGTTGCGAACAAAGCAGCATACGATTCTTATTGACACAGGGGCGGGAAACGATAAGGAACGTATCTGGATACCCCGGTTAAACAGGTTGAAGTCCCCCTACCTGGAACGGCTCAAAGTCGCAGGTGTGACTCCGGCGATGGTAGATTATGTTATCTTAACACACCTTCACGTGGATCACGTTGGATGGAATACACAGCTTGTTGATGGTGCATGGGAACCGACCTTCCCCAATGCAACGTATGTCTTCTCAAAGGCCGAGCAAAGGCGCTATTCCGACCCGGAAAACTACTCGGTGAATAATCGCGTCAAATTCATCATATATGAAGACAGCGTCCATCCGGTGATCCAGGCAGGACGGGCCGAGATCATTGAACCTGATGGGGCGGAGTTTCTTGAGGGAATCTCCTTATATCCGGTACCTGGGCACAGCATCGGCCAGATGGCAGTCTGCCTGACTTCCGGTGGAAAAGAAGCTCTTTTTGGCGGGGATGTCATGCACCATCCCATCCAGGTATACCGCCCTGAATGGAACTCGGTGTACTGTGAAGATGCACTGCAGGCCCGTGCTTCACGGAGGTGGGCGCTGGACTATCTCGCGGACCGGCATGCCCTGTTTTTCAGTTCCCATTTCGCAGAGACCTCAGCGGGGCGCGTAACCCGCACGGGCGACCGCTTTATGTGGCAGTTCTGCTGACAGTGCAGGAGTTTCTGTTACGTTGTCAGGACTGGAGAAATTTCCTTTGTCACAATCTATTGCAGTTGATATTTAAACGTGCCGAGATTACAACAGAACAGAATAAAGAGTTGAATTAAGAGTTAAATAAAGAGTTAAATAAAGAGTATTTTTGTAAAAAGAGGTTACCAAATGAGCCTTATTTCGTTTGACGTGGAAAAGTGTACAGCTTGTGGAATTTGTTCTATGATTTGTCCTATAAATCTAATCATGCCTAGAGAAAAAGGGGCTCCGTCCTTGCCCATCGAATATGAGACGTTTTGCACTCGTTGTGGGCACTGTGAAGCTGTTTGTCCGACGAATGCAATTATGGTAAATTATCAGTCATTCCCTCCTGAAGATGATAATGCTAGCATTGAGCAGATTAACCCTAAACAACTTAAAAAATATATCCAAAGCAGACGCTCGATAAGGGTTTTCAAAGATAAACCTGTTGAGAAAGAGAAAATCAAAGATATTTTTGAGGCCGTCCGCTTTGCTCCATCAGGCATGAATGGGCAACCTGTTAAGTGGCTTGTTGTAACCGATGCATCAAAGATTAAAAAGTTTGCAGATCTCACTATTGATTGGATGAGGATGATGACAGAAAAAGACGCAGACCATCCTCTTAAGCATTATTTCCCTGTTCTTGTTGCTCTCGCTGATGCAGGCTTTGATCCCATTTGTAGAAATTCTCCGGGACTTATCTATGCTTACTCAGAAAATGCCTCTGGATATACTGATAGCATTATAGCTCTGACAACCTTTGATCTCATTGCTCCTTCTTTTGG
>DASXVB010000181.1:0-1713 GCA_036504475.1 Methanosarcina sp. | reverse complement strand
TTCAGGTTGCTTTTATAGGACTGTATTGTTCTTGGGGAAAAGTTACGAACCTGGCAGTCCTGTAAAAAATCCAAAAGGAGGGATGTTTCAGGAAGGTCCTGAGTTACATTACAGCCTAAGAGAATTTTGTTTTCATACATGTCTAAAAGTTATTGACTGTTTCTTGACTAATTTTTTAAGCCTGTGCTAAGGTGAGTAAAGTAATAACCTTAAACCTTATTTTTCGAAATATAGTTTTTGCTTAGGCGCTTCGATTCTTAATAAAAGGGGAAGAAATTTTAATGGAAGGAAAAAAGATCGCTATTAATATACTTCGTCATGATGGCCGTAATATTCCAGAATAACAATTTTTTCCTTTTCATCTACAGAGAAGATTAACACAAAGTGAGAGTCTATATGAACTATTTTCCAGTGATTGAGAGGAGACCTCAAATTTTTATATCTATGTGGATCCTGAAGAATCTCATTAACCTTAGTAAATATAATTTCAACTTGCTTTTTGTCCTTTTTTACTAGCTTCTCAACAACTTTTTGAACTTCAGGTCTTACCTGTAGCCGATACATGCCAGATCAACAGTTAAGCATTTTTTTCCAGTTCTCAACTGTTCCGACATCTATAGGCTCCTGTTTCATGATTTCCTGGGCCTTTTCAATAAATTCAGGCCTAAGCTCAGGTTCCATGAGCTCTTTTTCATATTCAGCGGCCATTTGCATGATAGCAGCACTTTTGTCTTTTAAGCCGTATTTGGCTTTTATGATATTAAGAACCCTATTTGTTTTTTCATCAATTCGAATAACTGCTTGAACCATGATGTATACCTCATATATATATGGAATAATTTCATATATATACATAATGATGAAGCAATGTTAGAAAGTTACTGCACGAAAAAAGATTTAGAGCTTATCAGAAAAGTCAATAATGGCATGTTGTGGAAGCAAATCTAAGTTAAGTTGTACATACCATTAATTGTAAAAGTCGCAGTATATTACAACATTTTTCGAATAATCTCTTAGAGTCTAAACCTATTTATTAAACAATTTGTAGAAAATTAGTATTGCTGCCAAGAATATTATTGTGAATATTGCACTGATTATGGCAGCTTTGTAGTCTAATGATATTGTTTTCATTCGGTCTTCATCGATAAATATGAAAAAATAACTAATAAAATAAATAAGCGTTGCTGAAACTATCAAAAATATTGAATCATCTGATTTTCTGCTTTTTGTTTGTTGTAACGTTGGCACGTTTAAAATAATACCTAACTCTGTTTATATTGTTTGTGTTTGGTTTTCTGTAAAGTCTATGTTGCAGGTGCATAGTATGGTGACTTTGGTGGTTTAGGATAGAAGATAGAAAATACCACTCAGTATTATCTCATCTTTTCAAGGTCTTCCAAACTTCTTTTTAGGGTTAAAAAGAGGTAATGATGGTTTGATTTTAGTCCAGAATTTCTTAGAACCTGTCTTAAAATTCAAACCATTTTTTAAACTCAGGCTCTTTGTTTAGACTTCCATGCATACCATACAATAAGTGCTGAAGCCACTACAGCTGAAAGCGTCATTAATGCCCCACCCCAATATGCAGACTGTGCCGCACCAATTACGCCATCGAGCCACAGGATAGCAAAGACGGTGCCTATAATGATATTTATCCAGCGATTCATCGGGTCTTTCAATGTCAGGGACAAGAAAGCCATAACCATTGGAACT
>DASXVB010000180.1:0-2272 GCA_036504475.1 Methanosarcina sp. | reverse complement strand
GAAATAAGGCCCGGAATCAAGGTTACAACCGAAGGCACTACAAGATGGATTCCAATTTTGACAACGGTTTCGTCTATCTTTGCAGGTACGACAAAAGTAGAAGAAGCAACCCCAGGAGGCCTTCTGGCTGTCGGAACTTATCTCGACCCCACACTGACAAAAGGAGATTCTTTAACAGGACAGATTGCAGGCGCACCTGGTACCCTTCCTGAGACCAGACATCAGTTCGTCATGGAATTACACCTGCTCGAGAGGGTAGTAGGAGTTACAAGGGAAGAAAAAATCAATGAAATCAAAACCAGTGAACCCCTTATGCTGAATATCGGAACGGCAACCACAGTCGGAGTGGTCACCAGTGCTAGGAAAAATGAAGCGCAGGTAGCCCTTAAACGTCCGATTAGTGCAGCTATAGGGTCAAGAGTTGCTATCAGCAGAAGAATTGACTCTCGCTGGCGGCTCATTGGAGTAGGGGTAATTAAAAGTTGAAAGTTATAATAGATACTAATGGATTCATGATCCCGGTTCAGTTCGGAGTGGATATTTTCGAAGAACTAAAAAGACTGGGATTTAACGAATTTTTTGTGCCTGAGGCTGTAATATTCGAGATAGAAAAACTCATAAGGCGGGAAAGAGGTTCGAACAGAACAGCTGCAAAGGTCGCCAGATCCATGATGGACAGGTGTGAGCGTATAACCGATGCTAAGGGGCCTGCGGATGATATAATTCTCAGGCTGGCAACGGAAATGGGTGCAGCTGTCCTGACAAATGATATAGGGTTGAAACGCAGACTTGCTGAAAAAGGGATCCAGACTATATCCCTGCGTCAGAAAAACAAACTGGACTTTGTCTGAAAGAGCCCATTATTTTGCTGGTAGCATTGAATTGATTATGTTTACGGGTGATTAGCAGATGTATAAAATGATGAAACTCGTTGATACGGTCCGTATCCCTCCAACCCTTTTAGGGGAAGAGGTGATGCCTACTGTTAAAAACGCGTTAAGAGAAAAACTTGAGGGGCAGGTTGACAAAAAACTTGGATCCCTCGTCGCGATTTGTAAGATCGTTGAGGTAGGGGAAGGACACATCCTTGTAGGAGACGGGGCAGTATATTATGATGTAACATTCGAAGCAATAATGTTTGTCCCTGAGCTTCAGGAAATCATTGAGGGCGAAGTTATTGAGGCTGTTGGCTTCGGAGTTTTCATAGGGATGGGGCCAATGGACGGGCTGCTTCACGTCAGCCAGATTACTGATGACTTTATTTCATACGACGCCAAGAATGCAAGGCTTGTGACAAAGAACGGAGGCAAAGCCATTGCTGAAGGGGACCATGTAAGAGCCAGGGTTGTTGCAGTAAGTATCAATGAACGAGAGCCTAAAGAGAGTAAAATAGGACTTACAATGCGTCAGACTGCTCTTGGAAAGTTGCAATGGCTCGAAGAGGCCCGCAAAAAGAAGCAGTCTCATGAAGCTGTTCCTGAGGGAACTGCCTGAAAAGGAAGAGGATTTGTATGGCAGAAAGAGTGTGTAGACACTGCATGAGGGTTCTGGAAGGGCAAAACTGTCCTATTTGCGGGACCTCAGACCTTGCAGAAGAATGGAGTGGGCTTGTAATTATCCTAGACCCTGAACGCTCAGAAATAGCAAAAAAGCTTGGGGTTGACATTTCAGATAAATTTGCTCTGAAGGTGCGCTGATTTGAGTGTTCATATTGAGCTTCCGAGAGAACTTCGCCCACTTATGAAAAAACCCCTTGGTACACTTTACAGGGGCAAGGGTAGGGATACTATAGAGAAGTTTGCAGGAGAGCTTGGAAGCCCCACAAAACTTATATCCGTAGGGGATGTTACTACCTTCCACTTGCTTGAGGTTGGGATTATTCCGGATATCTGTATTGTGGACAACCGCACCAAAAGAAAGCCTGTTTCCAGTGATGTTTCAGCCCGGAACATGGACAAAGTTTATGACGAAGTATCTGTGGACAACCCTGCAGGAATTATTACCGATGAGTTGATTAGAACCCTTTGTGAAGCGTTTGCTTCCGAAAAGCCTCTCAGAATCTTTGTAAGAGGAGAAGAGGATCTGGCAACCCTTCCTGTAATCCTTCTGGCCCCTCTGGACTCTGTGGTCCTGTACGGACAGCCCGATGAGGGTGTGGTTTTTGTGAAGGTCACTGAGGAGAAAAAAGGGGAAATAAGAACTCTCTTTGAGAAACTCGTCAGCAAAAATCAGAATTACGAATTGGATAAGATACGGAGAATTTTAGATGGAC
>DASXVB010000179.1:0-1735 GCA_036504475.1 Methanosarcina sp. | reverse complement strand
AAACAAGGAGAAAATGTATTGAAAATGATAAGCTCAGGAGGTGTTTTCAGATGAAGGTAGTTTTCATAAACAACAAGGATTCCTTTGTGTGGAATCTGGTAGACTATATCTCTTATTTTGAGAAAGATACCCTGGTGCTTCCCAATACGGTTTCCTTGGAGGAACTTCGGAAGATAAAGCCTGATGCTCTGGTTATTTCCCCAGGCCCAGGGAGTCCTTCAGACCCTAAGGATATAGGAAATTGCCTGGAAATAATCAGAGAAATGGGCAGGGAAATTCCCCTTCTTGGAGTTTGCCTGGGACACCAGGCAATCAATGTGGCTTTCGGCGGATTGGTTAGAAGAAGCAAGGTTGGGCCAGTGCATGGAAAAAGTTCAAAGATCCTGCATGAGGACTCTGCATTGTTTTCAGCCTTTGAAGGTCCATTCGAAGCAGGACGTTATCATTCCCTTGAAATTGGCGAGCCTGCACCCGGGATAAAAGTTACTGCCAGGGCTGAGGACGGGAGCATTATGGCGGTGGAGCATGTGCGGTACCCGATATATGGCCTACAGTTTCACCCCGAATCCGTGCTTACTCCTAATGGACTAAAAATAATAGAAAGTTTTCTGGAGATTTCCAAAAATTATAAAAAAAGACAGCCGGCTGAGTAAACAGCCAGAAAACTTCCCGGAGAAATTTTTTCTAAATACCAGCTTCGTTTTCCCTGATAATCAGACTTATTTTCCTGGTTACCATCTTCATTTTCCCTTGATTGTCCGTTCATTTTTCTTTTTTGGCAGTCTCAGTTTCAGGTTCCTGCTCTCCACCTTCTGCTTCTTCTTCAAAGAATTCCTCTTCTGTGAATTCCTCGTTGGGTTTTGCTGCATAACCTACAGGCTGAAGATTCTGAAGCTCTGAGAATTCACTTATACTCTGGGCAATAAGCTGGGGATATTTTTCAATTTGTTCTCTTGTAACAAACCCTGAGGCTTCGGAGTATTCTATAATTTCTTCTCTGGCTTCTTTTGTTTCCTTAGTGAAATCTTCAAGCTGCTGCCTGTTTGCAAGATAAGCCATTTCCTCAAGTGCCATAGCCGTCCAAAGGGTTACAACTTCCATTTTCTTCTCAATCGCACCCAGCCCTATCATTTTAAGAGTATCGAGCGCAATTTTTGCAGATTCAAGCATCTGGAACTGTACCGCTCCTTTTCCGATTTCCTGCACGGCTTTTGAAAAAGACCACATTGCATTTGGGAAATTTTTGTCGAGTGCGATTTCAGAAAGAGATTTAAGATCATTAAGAGCTGTGGACGCAACATTCTCGATCTTTTTTTGGATGGCTTTGTTGCCAATATTCCGGAGTGAAATAATGACTCTCTTTAAATCATTCTCTAAATTTGATTCGAGTAACTCTTTTCCGAATTCACGGAGGTACTCAACATATTGGAGCGCATCATATTCATTTTGTTCTCTGATCGCTCGTTCTCCAGATTCTCCAAGTTCAATAGCTTTTTGTTCGTTCAGTGAGAACATATTAAAACCCCTTTCCAGTAAAATCATTTGAAAAATGCTCTATTTTAAGAATTTAATTATTTATATAGGTTTACTCGGATATTAGTCTTCCTATAATTTTAAAAAAATATAGGGAACTTTAAAGCTATTATACCAAAAGAGCTTTTTTAAGCCTTTGATATCAACGAAGAATATTTCTAAGGATTATATTTAATTAGGGAGTAGTTGTAAAAAATAAATT
>DASXVB010000178.1:0-8652 GCA_036504475.1 Methanosarcina sp. | reverse complement strand
GCTGGGCAACCCTCGCGCTTTGAAAAAAATTATGTTTTTTTTAGCCACAAAGATTCATTATGCGAACATGCTTTAAGTAAAGTTAAATTATTTAAAGTTTATTCTTAAACTCATGGAAATTACATTTCTTGGCACTGGAGTTGCGATCCCACAGAAAAATCGGGTGCAATCTGGAATGCTTGTGAGATTGGAAGAAAAGCCATTGCTTATTGATTGCGGAAGTGGTATATTGAGCAGATTTCCTGAGGCTGGGATTTCCCACACTGAAGTAGACACGGTATTGCTCTCTCACCTTCACCTTGACCATGTGGCTGACCTGCACCCTCTAATCAAGGCAAACTGGCTCCGCGGAAACACCAGCATGAAGGTCTACGGGCCGGAAGGTACCGAAGAATGGTTTTCAAAAGTGCTTGACGCCTATGAATATCTTCAGGAAGAAGTGGATATAGACGTTATTGAGCTCTTCCCCGGAAAAGAATTTACTCCCGAAGGCTTTGACTGTGAGATCAGCTGCACGGCAGCCACACATAGCGTCCCGACTCTAGCTTATCGCGTGACAGGAGAGGATGGGGAATTTGTTTACTCAGGAGACACTGAACCCTCCAGGGAAATAATGGATCTTGCAGTCGAGGCCGATCTACTAATCCATGAATGCTCGTTTCCCTCGAGTATGAAAGTCACAAACCACACCACCCCCAGCACACTTGCAGACCTCTTAGAAGAATATAATACGGAAATTGGAAGTCTCTGCCTCACTCATTTCTATCCGGAGATGCGGGGGCATGAAAGAGAAACAATGCACTATTTGAAAGGGTATTTTGAAGAAGAAGTGATTCTTGCCGAAGACCTGATGAAACTTGAATTATGAGAAGGGCAAAGTGAAATATGAAGTGTAAAGAAGTACGAGGTAAAAAGTAAAATTCCAGCTGCAAAGCAAGCCTTTACTATTAAAACTACAGACAATCCGAAGAAAGCTTCAATTCTTCGGCAATCCTCAACTTTATATTTCACTACTCTTGAAAAAGAGCTTAAATTCAGAATTATTTATACTTGACTATATCTACTTTTCACATCTGCCGACTGCATCCAGTAAGGCGAGTATGCAACCTTATTAAATAACAGAAAAGCAGAATCACTCTTATAGAGAGAAAGGCTCTGAAATACCATTTGTATACGTTTAATAAATATAAATTCATACCTTTGAAATATTACAGTCGCATACATTTATTATTGTCTTTGAAATACAAGCTGCATATCTATTACTGGTGATTATAATGGCAAGATTACTCTCTGAAACGGACATTGGCATTCTGAAAACCGTTGCCTCGGAGTGCGAGGGATACCTCTGTTCAGGCTCAGGAATGGCCTATCGTTCCATACTCCCACCCCTGGCAAATCACTACGCAAAAGACTCTCAGGATTTTCTTAGGAGAATAAAGCTTCTATCTCGATATGACCTTGAATACCTTGTCAAGCTCATCTTATCAGGAGAAGAAAGTCTCGGCTGTGTGCCATTCGAGTACATCGAACTTTTCATAGAATATGTCTCTGAAAGACTGGGTGAGGAAATGGCGGCTCAGGTCAAGAATTCGTACAATAATTCAGAATGCCCTGATTAAACTAGCAATTATATAATACAAAATCTGAAGGAGCTTGAAAAAGAAGAATTATACAGAGAAATACTGTATAGGTAAAAGTTTAAAAATGTAGAACTTGTTGGTGAAATACAGGTAAGCAGCGATATGATTCTAAGTATTACAATAGCAATATTTTACTTCTGATCTTTATACATATATTATATCCTATACCAAATTTCCAACTATATACCTGTCCAAGCTCTAATTTATTCAGGCCCTCCCATACTTGTCTTCAAGCCTTTCAATATCATCTTCTCCTATATAATCTCCCTGTGAAATTTCAATGAAAACAAGATTTTGACCACCTATATTCTCAATTCTATGTATCTCGTTTACCGGAAGATCGACGGAATCTCCGGGAAGAACCCTTACCTTACTTCCATTTTTAGTTACAAGCCCCTCACCACTGACTATATACCAGTGTTCGCTTCTATGAAAATGACGCTGGAGTGATATTTCACTCTGAGGAAGGACAGTAAGGCTTTTAACTTTATATCCAGGCTTCTGCATAAGCACTTCATAAAAACCCCAGGGCCTTTCGTCCTCATGTTTGCACTTTTCGAGGATAGTCTTATACACTTTAATGTAATCATCTACCATCCTGTCAACAGAAAAGCGTTCTTCCACACTTTCTCTGCATTTTTTGCGGGATATAGAGCCGAGTTTTTTCACAGCTTCTGCAGCTTCATCAACGTTATTGACCAAAAATCCGGTCTCTCCATCCAAGATAAGCTCAGGCATTGAACCTCTGTTTAGTGCAATTATCGGTGTACCGCTGGCCATAGCTTCAACTACGCCAATCCCGAAAGCCTCTTCATAATTAATCATATGCAGCAAAGCATAGGCATTT
The DNA here is from genome assembly GCA_036504475.1 of Methanosarcina sp. GTDB lineage: Archaea > Halobacteriota > Methanosarcinia > Methanosarcinales > Methanosarcinaceae > Methanosarcina. The sequence continues at coordinate 6,165 of DASXVB010000178.1, read as the reverse complement.
GAAAGGAGCTCTTTCTTAAACTCAGGCTCAACATGCCCCTCATAAATAATCTGTTTGTTGTCTATATAGGGCTGCACTTCTTTTTCAAAATAAGCCTGGTCTGCAACGAAACCAGCAATTCTAAGTATTCTGCCAGTCTTTTTTGCAACTTCAATTGCTTCCCTTACTCCTTTGTCTTTATGTAGGCGTGATAAAAAGAGAAGATAATCCTGCGGTTTTTCGTTGAAATGAAAGCCTTGTATGTCGATTCCATGCCTAACCGTTGCTATATAGTCCAGATCACGGCATCTGTAGGCATCACTTATGGATACATAAAAAGTTCTATTATTGTACTTTTTATAAACAGGCAAAATTTTCCGTGAAGAAATGCCATGGATTGTTGTTACAACAGGCGTATCGACAAGAGCACTGTAAGTCAGAGGAAGATAATCGAAATGGTTGTGGATTATATCAAATTCGTTTGCTCTCTCGAAAACTTCGGATATATGCAGGCCTTCATACACCTTTCTGATCATATCCTTATCTTCTTCATAAGGTCTCGGACATACGGCATGAAGCTTTGCTGCAGTGTGAGAATCCGCTGTGGCAAATAACGTAACATCAATGCCCCGTTTTACCAGCCCTTCGGTCAATAACGATACTATGGATTCCCAGGGACCATATTTTTTAGGTGGTGTGCTCCAGGCAATAGGAGATAACATTGCAATTCTTATATTAATACCCCCAAAATCACTCACATCCCCCAACTTAATTTTTATTTTTTATGAGTTGCTTTCAGCATAACTATTGGTTTTTACAGATCTCTCCATTTTTATATTATCTAATTTATTTTAATTGCTTTATTTTAATATGGAATATCCTCTTTTCGGATCAGTGGAGCTTTGTACATCTTCTTCAAACCATCTACAATACTCATCAGGGCACTGTTTCTCCGGGCACTCATGGATATACCTAAGAACATCGCGTACTTTTGCGGTGGCTAACGATACGGAAGTATCCGCACTCCCATAATAAATACGAATTTCATCGTCCACCTGAACCCATCCGCAGGGGAAAACGACATCATTAACGTCTCCACTGCGTTCATACATTTCACGGGGCCCGAAAACCCAGCCTTCCGACCTATGAAGGACTTTCCTCGGATCATCAGGGTCAAGGAGGGCAAGTCCAAGCCTATAACTTGCCTTAGCCGTTGTCTGACGTACTCCATGGTACATAATTAACCATCCATCAGATACACGGATTGGCTGTGGAGATAACCCTATTTTGTTGGCATCCCACCATCCGCCTTCCCTGGCATACAAAAGAACTTCATGCTCTCCCCAGTATTTCATATCCGGGGAAAAGGAAATCCAGATGTTTGCTTTTGCACCGCTTATTAAAGATACTGGCCTATGCAACATCGCCCATCTGCCTTTAAATCTTACAGGAAAAAGGGCAGAATCCTTATTTTCAGGAGGCAGAGTAGCTCCTAGTCTATCAAAATTACGGAAATCCTCTGTAAAGGCAAGAGCAGTTAATGGGCCTGAATCCGAAAAAGCCGTGTATGCCACAGCCCACTTTCCCAGTTCATCTATGTAAGTTATGCGCGGATCTTCAATACCATATATCTCTTCGGGATAGTTTATAGGGTCTGGAGAAAAGGTTGGCTCAGGATCAATTTTCCAGCCATCAATTCCGTTCTCACTCTTTGCTATTGTAAAGTGAGAAAAACCCCTATGGTCTTCAACACGTACCAGTAACAAGGTTGTACCATCAACTATAGCAGCCGCAGGGTTAAAGACCGAGTGAGCCCGATAAGGCCAATCGTCAACGGTTAGTATAGGATTCCGATTGCATCTTACAAATAGCTCCCCATGGTCTTTCCAGATCATATAATATCCTCTCACTCTACCTGATTTGCTGACAAAAAGCTCTTTCTTTTCTGCAGATTTCTGTCATCCACTTCATTGCTAACTCCAGATTGCAGTATTGTACTGAAAGCCTTATCTACGTGTTTACTTAAGGAGTTTAAAGCCATAAGGAAGCAAATTACAGATTCTGCGCCCTGGTTACAGTTCATACCATCGCGGTTGAGCCCGTCACAAACTGCGCCTATGGAATAATCATACATAACAGCTCTCAAACGATTTCTTCCAAGGAAATACTCAAAAGAATATCTTGCAAGTTCCAGATATTTCCTATCATGCACAGTCTCATAAGCTGATACATAAGCTTGAGTCAGGTAACCTGCCTCAATGGGTTGCTGATCAAAAATTGGCTTTTCCCCGTTGTAGGAGTACCATCCCTGGTTTCCAACGATGTCAAAAAAGTTGCCTTTCCACTGAATCTCAGTAAGAAAGTCAAGAGTAGCAAGGCCGACCTTCCGGTAAGTTTGATCTTTGGTGTAATTATACGCCAGTAAAAGAGCTTCACTCAGTTTTGCGTTGCTATAAGTTACTGTAGGTTCGAACCAGTTCCAATCTTCTTTATGATTGGTCTTATATAAATCGATAAGAGAATCTGCGTGGCTGGTGAATATGGATTCAAAGGTATCTTTACTTACAAGAGAGTCTACGGACTTAACGGCGTCCCTGCGTGAATTGAATACTGATTCGAATTCATCGGTATCTACACCTGCCCTGAGCACTTCGTATAAACCGCACATAGCATACGCTTTTGCCCTTGGATAGTTAAGCTTCTCCGTTTCAGGCTTGGCTTTACTCATAAGGGTATGGGCAAGTGTACGCATATTTTTTGACAGGTAAGGGCAGCTTACCACGTGTCCGAGCCCGTAGATAGCACGTCCAAGAGTATCTTCGCTACCCTTTTCGTCCAAAAATTCTCTTTTATAACTCATAAAGTTGTGAAAATGACCTGTTTCGGTCTGAGCATGTTCAAGAAAGCTCATATATGTGGTAATTAGTGTCCATAACTCATCTGCTTTCTTCTGGCTGTCTATTAACTGTATCAGTGCAACAAGAGCTCGGCCTACGTCATCAGTACTGTATCCATAATTACGAGCCGGTACACCAAGGTTGGTGTGCTGTACAATGCCCACATCATCAGTCAATAGTTTAAGATAATCAAGTTTTACTTCAGGTAGCTCGCTTGGAAGGAAATTAAATTTGTTCGAGGTGCTGGAGTAAGCACTGTAGTTCTTTAAGGCCCTTGTAAAAACAGTATTATATTGTTTACCTACGTTTTTCCATGTCATTTTTCTACCAAAATCGTATGCTTTTTTGCGCATATTATCACACTCTTCTGGATTTTCAATCAGGTGCAAAAGAGATTTTTTAAAGCCGTCCGTGTCTCCGAAGTCTACAAGCAACCCGCGATTGTCGGAAAGCATTTCTTGGGCGTACCAGTAAGGAGTGGAAACTATTGCCTTTCCCATACCAATTGCATAGGTCAGAGCGCCGCTTACTATCTGTTCTCTGGAAAGGTAAGGAGATACGTAAATATCACTGGCCAGGATATAATTACAGAGTTCTTCTTTTTCAACAAATTTGTCATGGAATACTACATTCTTCTCAAGCCCGAGTTCAGAAACCTTATTCTTGAGATATTGCCTGTACGCTTCTCCAAATCTCTTTTTAATTATAGGATGCGTGGCACCCAGTATAAGGTAAACAAGGTCAGGATACTGGCTTACGACTTCAGGAAGAGCTTCAAGTATATTTTCAATACCTTTATTCTGGCTAAGCAAGCCGAAAGTAAGAACAAGCGGAGCCCCTTTCAGATTCAGCATTTTTTTATATTTACTGCAGTTGTTAAACGGATAGTCAGGCACTCCATGGAAGATTAATTCTATCTTATCCTCAGGAGCATTATAAACTTTTTTTAGCATATCGACTGCAGTCTGGCTCATTACAATCAGCTTTTCAGAATACCTGATGAGTTTTTCTGTGGACACTCGATATTCATGTTCAGGTTCCCGAATTACAGTATGCATCGTACTTATTACAGGCTTGTTGATTCCTGAAAGGAGAGCAAAAATGTAGTCTCCTGCATTTCCCCAGAAAAGCCCAAATTCATGCTGAAGACATACGATATCAGTATCAGATTGGTTTATAAAATCCGCAGCCCGGTAATAATCCTCGAGTTTATCCCTTTGAATTTGAAAAACGACTTCTTCAGGATAATTGTAGGTCTCAGAGGGATCATTCAAAGCAATTACTTCACAATCAACGTCGTCATATTCCCCCAAAATTGAATTTAAAAGATCGGATGTGAATGTGGCAATTCCACATTCTTTTGGAACATAAGTTCCGATAAATAAAACTTTCAGTTGTTTACCCAATTAATACCCCCAAACTCGAAGTAACTCCGTTACATTCTCTATTTTTACCAGTCGGATAGTTTTTCAGTTACATACAATTATTCCCTATAAGACCATTATCTGCATACTAATCCACAGAGTACCTATCGATAAAATATATTACAGCTTTAAGTTATACCTATATATATTGCATAATATATGTACACATAGTAGAAAAATATATAGTTGGTATTCTGTAAAATATAGTTGTTTGCCAAGCGCAGAACCACTATTTTAAGTGATTATTAAATGCAATAAATTTATAATACCCACCCAATTACTCATGTTGCTAAAGTTTAGCAAAATGGATAATAAAATACTGATTAGACCTAATAATTGTATTCAATGCTATTTAATATTATTCATAAATATAATTTCACGAACTAACGGAAAAAGTAAATAGAAAATTAAGGAAAGATAGGACCTGAAAAACTATGAGAGAGCCTCTACTGGTTTTGGATTCTTTCTCTAGTATGTACCCATTTTAACCCTGAATTATATTTTTATTCACTGCTTTTGACACAATTCCATAATCTAGTGATTTCTCTTATTTTTGCTTCCTTTTATTTTTGCTTCCTTAAACCTACAATTTTCTCTGCTAACTACCTCAAAAAGCTGAAATAAGAGTCAGATTTATAGTTACCATTTTTGTGCCGTAACATCATTACATAGTTATAAAATTATAAATCTATGTAGTGATGTTACACTTATTTATATCACTAGATTTTGGAACTGAGTCAGTAACAACCTGCAAGCATAATACTTTTATACGAAATGTTTGCAAACAACCCACTTAAAGCTCTATAATTGTTACTTTTAAAGAAAAATCAATCTATACTTTTTTATTCCTAGTTGTAAGTATTTTAAGTAACTTACCTGTCTTACTGCCAATTTTATGTTATAGTGAGCACGTAAAAGTTCTATCATGATTCTAAAAGGCTCGGGGAGTTTTATTTAAATATCGAAGGCTATATGTAATATCAAGATGATCGACGAAGCACTGAGGGTTTTTAAAGAGCTTGACTCAAAGGATTTCAGGATACTGACTGGCATTGAGACCGGAATGAGGCATTTTGAATGGGTGCCAATTGATGAGCTGAATAAATATACTAGGCTTCCCTTTGAAAAGCTCGAATACAGGATAAAGAAGCTTGTCCGGAATAAGCTTGTAGTAAGAACTACCCAGCCTTATGAAGGTTTTCAGATTTACTTCGAAGGATACGATGCCCTTGCCCTCAATGCCTTTGTCAAGCGAAAAAGTATCAGTGCTATAGGGGACGAAATCGGGGTAGGAAAGGAATCAGTTATTTATGAAGCGATCCTGCCGCCTGAGCTTGCAATTGGGGAACCTGTGCCGGTCGTGATCAAGTTCCACAGGGAAGGGAGAACTAGTTTCAAGCAAATAAAACGAGTGCGTGAACACCTGGGGGAAAGAGAACACTTTTCCTGGATTTATGCAGCCCGGCTTGCCGCCCAGCGGGAGTACGATATTATGACCAATCTGTATCCAAAGGTCTCAATTCCGAAACCTTTTGATCATAACAGGCATGCAATAGTTATGGAGCTTGCAAAAGGTAGCCTTCTCTCAAAAACAAAGCTTCTCAACCCCGAATGGTATCTAGATGAAATTCTTAAACAGATGAAAATTACTTATTCACTGGGAGTTATCCACGCCGATTTAAGTGAGTATAATATATTTGTTTCCGATGATGGAGTCCAGCTAATCGACTGGCCTCAGTATGTCACTCCTGAGCATCCTCACGCCGACGAAATTCTCGAAAGAGACGTTTCAAATATACTGACTCATTTTTTCCGGAAGTACGGAATTAAAAGGGAACTTGATGAAACGATTCGCGAGATTAAGA
>DASXVB010000177.1:0-3509 GCA_036504475.1 Methanosarcina sp. | reverse complement strand
ATTTGCCACATCAAATTCAACTGTAGATTGGCCATTGACCATTGTAAGTTCTTTTGAAGGTATTACCTTTATGTTTGAAGAATCAACCTTGAGAGGAATATTCTTTCTACTATTGTAATCAAAGGAGTTACCCTCTATTGCGAGTTCAAGGTTATGAGTTCCCTCTGTGGCATTTTCTGCAACCTTAACTTTGAATGTAAGATTGATACTGTTTCCAGGTCCCAGAATTCCCATGTCCCCATAAGGGGTATCAAGAACGGTTATCCCATCAGATAAAGGTCTCAAAACAGCAGCCTGAATTCTGGCATTGGTATCAAAGTCACTTCCACCAATCGTAACAGTGGGAGTACTTGCAGTGTTTGTAAGAGTCACAGTGATTGTTCCCTTGTCCCCGGGCATGAAGACCACAGGGTCTGATGTAACTTCCTTAAGTTCGACTGTGCCTTTGCTATCAAATGTGTCAGTGCCTATTCTAATGTCAAAGCTTTTCTCACTCCAGGGACTATTTTTATCCGTTTTTGTCCGGATATCAATGGAACGTACTCCTTTCTGCGCATTTTTGTCTACAAAAAGGTAAAACTCCTTTGTAGCTGTACTGCTAGGATTAAGGACTCCAACATTTTTCACGGCATTTGCCTCGGAATCGAGAGAGAAGGGATATTGAGGTACAATCTCAATGTCAACATTATCAGCTTTATCCCCTCCAACATTTTCCACCTGGACAGTCAGATTTAGATATTCTCCTATTTTTGCAGGATAGGGATCCGTTTCTACAATTGTAACTTTAAGATTGGCACTCCCTGTTGAAGATACAGGAGTTACAAAAAACGAGAAAATCAAAAGCAAAGATAGTACAAGAGAAAAAAGTGAATTTTTGATTTTTGCCATATTAATCCACGCCCCAATTTAATTCCATCCCCAATTAGTTTGAGTTTTAAATTATAAAAACAAGGGATTATTCCGTGTTCTGAATTATCCCGTCCTTTACGAAAATTATCCTGTCCGCATATTCTGCAATTTCTGGATCGTGAGTAATCATTACAATGGTTCTTCCGTCTTCGTTAAGTCTTCTAAATGTATCTAGAATTTCACAACCTGTCTTAGAGTCAAGATTTCCAGTAGGTTCATCTGCTAGGAGGATCGCAGGGTCATTGATAAGAGCTCTGGCGATAGCAACTCTTTGTGATTGTCCACCTGAAAGCTCACCCGGCTTGTGGCGCATTCGGTCCTCCAGCCCCACAAGTTTAAGTAAGTCTTTTGCTCTTTCGTGAGTATCAACTCCGCTCCTTGTATTAGCATAAGTAGGTAGCTCAACATTCTCAAGAGCTGTGAGCCGGGGAATCAGGTTAAATGTCTGGAAAATAAAACCAATTTCCAATCCTCTGAGCCTGGCAACTTCCTTTTCAGATAGTTTTTTAATGTCAAGGCCCTTGATTATGATTTTTCCTTCCGTAGGTCTATCAAGAAAACCTATAAGATTCATAAGTGTGCTCTTCCCCGAGCCAGAAGGTCCCATGATGGCAAGAAATTCTCCTTCCCGAACTTCCAAGTTAATATCATGAAGAACAGGAATCTCCATATCTCCAAGAATATAACTCTTTTTGACATTAACAACTTCAATAACGGGAGTTACTGCTCCATATGTTTCGTCACTCTTGAGACATCTCGAACGATTCAACTCATAGTTAAACATATCTTCATTTGAAGCAACGCGGTCTTCGCCCAAGAGCAGTCCTCCTTCTAGTATAGGATTTTCGGTTTCTGTCTCCAATATTAAGTCCCCGGGAGCAGAGACATCTTCAATTGATATTTTCATGTCTACTCCTCTGTTATTCAAATGCTTGAATCGACTCATTTTTATTTTAATTATCTAATGTTGCCTATTTCTTACTCATATCTCAGAGCATCCACAGGATTCATGCGTGCAGCCTTTCTTGCAGGATATAAGCCAGCAGTTATCCCCACAAGAACAGAAATTGCAATCCCGATTTCAATCAATGTTAAGGGAAAAACCGGAGGAAGTTTAAGAGCACTTTCAAGAGCATAAGCTCCCATACCACCTATTGCAGTGCCTACGACCCCTCCAAAGAAACTGACCATTACAGATTCCAACAAAAAAAGGGATAAAACATTGGAATTGCTGTAGCCTACAGATTTCATGATACCAATTTCTCTGGTTCTCTCTGTGACCGTCACGAGCATAATATTCATAATTCCTATTGAACCTACAAAGAGAGATATTAGGGCAAGAGCTAGCAAGAAAGAACTCAAAGCATCTGCTATTTTTCCAGTTTGCTCAAGAACTTCTTCCTGATTGAAGACGTAATAGGGTTTTGAATCCTCATCGTCAATTTCTCTTTCCGGGACTCCAAAATTTCGGGCTAATCTGCTATCCACATCATCTGAAATATCACGAATTTTCTCAGGACTTTCTGCCATCGCGAGGAAAGCTCCATAATCTTTTTCCCCAATCATCTCATTCATAGTAGAAATGGGAATGAAGACTGTCATATCATAGTCGCTGTCTTCGCCTACAACTGTTGGTTTGGAATCTTTCAGTATTCCTTTTACCTTAAAACTCTTCTTCACAACTGTGCCGTTTTCCTGTCGAAAAGCAATCTCTACAGTGCTTCTGTGAGAAATATTCTTACTGAACTTGTCATTTGCAATATCATATCCAAGAACAGCAGTGGAGCTATCTTTATCCGTCAGGAAAGTGCCCCCTTCCATTTGCAGGCCCTGAATTTCCTGAAAGTCTTTGTTGACTCCTGCAACATTAACGTTTTTAGTTTCTGACAAATATGTGAGATCCCCAGTCATCGATTTCCTAGGAGATACGCCAGAAATTCCCGGTGTGTTCTTCATGAGATTGTACTCATTATCAAAGAAAAGATTTGGCTGCTCGCTGGCTGCAATAATAAAATTAGAGCCTACAGAAGAGATCTCATCAGTAAAAAACTGGGTAAAACTGGCACCAAGAGATGCGTTGACAACTACTGCAGCTATGCCGATTACTATTCCCAGCGTGGTGAGCGCAGACCTGAGTTTAGCACTTCCTATACTCCCAGACGCTATGCGGGCTGCCCGTGCAAATTTTATCATATTTACCCCCACAAATATGATGTTAATTGACTCTTTTCTGATTATTGCTTTCTTCTTCTGTAGAACAAGAAGGCTGCGGGAACAGCAATTACAATAAGTCCACCTGCCAATAAGGCTTTTGAATCAGATTCACTAGAATCTGAAGCATTTGTAAAGCTAAGGTTTCCTATAGTATTTGCATGTCTGTTAATTCCGTTAGTGTAGTTTGCAGTGAGGTTCATGTTTATCCCTTCTTCTCTACCTGCAATCCACGAATTGTCTGCTATTGCGTTAAATTCAATTGTAAAAAGCTCGTCTGGATTCATTGGCCCTATGAAATATTCCGCAGGGTAAAATCTCACACCTTCGGCTTCAGGTCTTATGCTTACAGAGTTAAACTCGTTAGGATGTGTATTTGCCACATCAAA
>DASXVB010000176.1:0-2214 GCA_036504475.1 Methanosarcina sp. | reverse complement strand
ACAGTTATTGGCTGTCCATAGGGAATGCGGGTAGCAAGGCAGGCTGCAGACGGCCTAGTCGCTGCCGAAAGAAAAAACTCGGAAGCAGTTTCTCTTATTTCTTCTTTTGTCACATCAAATTCTACGAAAGGAGAAAAAACCTTTTTTCCTGCTTCTTGCACCGCCCTGTATCCCGGACGGTTTTCCCCGTGTATTTCGGAGGAGTTTGTACCCTCAAGTACAACATTATATCCTGATTTTTCCGCAAAATCCAACAAGGATTCAAGCAAGGCTTTTTTACAGAAATAGCACCTGTTTAATGTATTTGCGGAAAAATCAGAAAGGTTGAGCTGAGAGAAAGAAAGGATTTTGTGTGGGATTCCTATTTCACAAGCTGTCTGGACAGCCACTTCCAGTTGCGTCCTTGGAAAAAGTGGAGAGTCTATAGTTACGGCAAGGGCTTTTTCCCCAAGTACCTCAAAAGCAAGAGCTGCAAGAGTTGTACTGTCAACTCCCCCCGAAAATGCAACAACTGCACTTTCTCTGGCTTTTATAGCATCCTTTACAAATTTCATCTTTTCAGTGGCCATTAATAACGGATTTTTAGCTAATAAGATATATGTATTTGCCAGCCCTATAGTCAGCTATTTAAGGTTAGTTGAAAAAAGATCAACGTGTTTCCTTAATAAATGCTGTTTTTTAGCTTGAGAAGCTTTTCAAAACAGCATCAACTTAAAATCGTTTTAATATTTCTATTTCCAGAGTTCTGTTTCGTATCAGAGCTTTATTTACCATGATAACTTTAAATGAAGAGCAAATTTGCCTACATAGCAGAATTCTCATTCAAATCATAAAGATGGAGACTTTATATGGCATTATTTGGAACTAATGGTGTACGTGGTATCGCCAATGAATATGTAAATCCAGAACTGGCAGTCAATTTAGCCAGAAGCCTTGGTACATACATGGATTCAAAAGGCACGGTTGCGATAGGCTGTGATTCCCGGATTTCAGGCCAGATGCTGAAATCTGCTGCAATTGCCGGAGCTCTTTCAACAGGTCTGAACGTAATTGATGTTGGAGTTGTTCCTACGCCTTCTATTCAGTATTACGTGCGTGATTATGCCGATGCAGGGATTGTTATTACTGCATCCCACAATCCAAGACAATATAACGGAATTAAATTAATTGCCGGAGATGGTACGGAATTTCCCAGAGATGGAGAAAAAGAAATCGAAAAAATTTACCTTTCAGGAAAATATTCCATTGTATCCTGGGAAAAGACCGGTAGTTTCAAAACCGATTCCGGGGTTAATGATTATTATATCAAAAATATTATCAACTCGGTAGACGCCGAAAAAATCCGCAGCCGCAAACTTAAGATAGTTGTTGACACAGGTTGCGGAGCAGGCTCGCTCACTCTCCCCTTCCTTCTCAGAGAACTTGGTTGCAATGTACTGACGCTTGGAGCCCAACCCGATGGGACATTTCCCTGGAGAAACCCCGAACCCACGCCCGATGCTTTAACCGAGCTGTCCAACCTGGTAAAATTTACCGGGGCCGACCTCGGAGCAGCTCACGACGGGGATGCGGATAGAATTGTCTTTATGGATGAAAATGGCGAATTCGTAAATGAAGAAGTCCTACTTGCCATGATGGCAAAATATATGCTTGAGCGTGAAAAAGGGCCTATAGTAACTCCTGTCAGCTCTTCGCAGCGTATGGCCGACGTAGCAAAAGACGAAAACGTAGAACTTTACTGGACAGCAGTTGGCTCTATCAACGTTGCTCGAAAGATGATGGAAGTAAACGCAGTCTTTGGAGGCGAAGGCAACGGAGGCCTTATTTTCCCCAAGCATCAGTATTGCAGGGATGGAGCAATGGCCTGTGCCAAAATCCTTGAAATTCTGGCTGGCGGGAAAAAGCTTTCCGAGCTTGCTAAGAGTGTACCTCAATACTTCAACGCAAAAACCAAGATTCCTTCTGTAAATACGCAGGCCACAATGGGAAGAGTAAAAGCTGAAGCCTCAGGCCTTGGACTTAAAATTGATACAATCGATGGAGTCAAAATCTGGTACGAAGACGGCTGGGTTCTAATCCGCCCCTCGGGCACAGAACCGATTTTCCGAATCTTTGCCGAAGCAAAAAAGCAAGAAAGAGCCGAAGAATTCATGCAAAAAGGCATGCAAATGGTCATAAGAGCAGAAGAGGCTTCAGTTCCCAAATAAATAACAA
>DASXVB010000175.1:0-12940 GCA_036504475.1 Methanosarcina sp. | reverse complement strand
ACCCTCATAATTTCAATGAGTTTTCGCTCAATTTGCGGATCCATCATATTTAACACCATTATACTTCATGATAAAAATGAACTATTTGTAATTGTGGCAAAACATATAATGTTAAAATAATCTTTGAACACGGCTTGTTCTATTTCGGTTACTCAAGACGGGTTCAATTCTTGCTTATATTGATTATAGTAAACTTTTCGTAGTTAATATAATTTGTCTCACCCGAATTTCGCTTCGGGAGCACGAAGCCCTTTTCGCTCTGCTTCGCTTCGCTCAAGAGGGCTGAATTATGGTTAAGATAAATAATATTTCAGCTGCTAAGGAAGGGTTAATTTTATAGAGAATATTATTTCGTTCGCTCAGATGGACAAACTTTAAAAATTGTTCCTTTACGAATTTTGAGTGATTATTTCGTCTGGATTGTTTTTTCTATGCACTTTATGGTTATGGAATTCTGGATTAATTATTGGTTATGTGCAGTTTTACGTCGAGATTATCGATATTTCATACCATTCTTATAATTCCAGATTGGGGTGAGTAGAGTTCTCCTGTCTCTAGAAGAGTTTTGAGGGTTGTTTCAAATTTTTCTTGAGTTATTCCTTTTTCGAGGGCTTTCTGTTTGAGTTCTTTTTTTTCTATTTTTCCGTCTGTGGTTTTCAGAATCTCAAGAATAATTGTTTTCGGATTTTTTTTAGGGGAAGGGGTGCTAGAAGGGATTTTTTGTGGTAATTTAAATACTTTTACCTGGCTTTCGGTTTCAGGGTATAGGTTTTCAGACTCTTTGGAGGAAGAAGCCAGAGAAAAAGTTTCGTTGCCCTTTCCGGAGATTTCAGCTTGCAGGCGAGTTCGAAAAAGCACTGAGTCTTCGAGATTTTCTGAGGAGTAGAACACTCTTAGTTTTCGGGTTTGCAGGCTAGCTCCACAATGCTGGCATTTCAGAGTTTTTTTCCCGATTTCTGTGATCTGGGCGTGTTGTCGGCATTTCGGACATACGATTACTGCATAGCGGAAATTTTTGCACTTTTCTCCAAATTCCAGTTCAACTCACCTTCCGTATCTTCTTTGCCTTCTCTGGAAATCCCTTATCAATCTAAGAAGGTCAACCTTTCGCATGTCTTTCCAGTTAACATCTGTAAAATACAATTCCGAGTAGACCGACTGCCAGACAAGGAAGTCCGAAAGATTCTGTCCTCCTGAGCGGATCATAATATCAGGCTCGTGCTTGACAAGGAGATGGGATTCAAGCATTTTTTCGTCCACGTCCTCAGGCCTAACAGTTCCTGCCTTAACTTCACCAAGTATGGTCATTACAGCCTTAGTAATTTCTTTTCTTCCTCCAAAGCCCAGCGACACATATACGAAAAAATCCTTCCCAGGAATAGTGACATTTTCTTCCCCATCAACGCCGTGAATTCTATAACCTGTACCAGCAGGAAGATCAGAAAAGCTCTTTTCCAGTCTTGTTCTGAGCATTGATGCAATTTCGGCTTTCAAAGACGGATCTGTTTTCAGGATGTCCACATATATACTCACAAGTTCTACTCTGAATCTTCTAAAAATGCTAAGAGCGGATAAAAGCTTCTCCATTCCTTTTGGGTCAAAGAGATCGGTTTCCTTGACTATAATTGCCACATGCTTAGGAGTACTTAAAGAGGTCCTGGTTATTTGCCAGGCCAAAAATCTCTCATAGAACGGATATGCAAAAGAAAATAAATCCATCTGAAAAATATCCTCCCTGACAAGCTAAAACAATCCACTATTTCATCTTTTCCATCGCTCTATTTAGCTTCATGCTTTTTTCAAAATGATGGGCTTTTTTAGGCTTATTCACTTCGCAGTAGATACTATCTTAATTACATCCCCATTCTTCAATTCATGTTTTTCCCCAAGCCTGAGCCTTGTCCTTGCATCTACTGCATATAAGAATCGATCTCCTATATCAGTATGGATCTGATAGGCAAGATCATGGCAGGTGGAACCCCTTTTCATAAGGTAGGCATCAGGAAGTATATTTCCATTTTTATCGGACCATTTTCCTTCATCTTCTACTGGATATACAACAATAAGGTCTAGAAGCTCGAAGACAGTCCTGTTTATGCATTCCTGGACGCCTGTACTGCCAAGCCTCTGAATCACTTTTTGGATGGCTTCAAGCCCTTTTTCCTGAGCTTTTGTTAGGTCTCCCCCAAGAACTTCGAACGTCCGATCTCCAGGGCTATACTTAATAAGTTGGTTTTTCGCTGCAGACTTAAGTGCCAGTTCGGCTGCTGCACTTGTAGGCACTACTATTCTATCAAGATCTTTAAGCCTGTCCAAATTTTCTCTTGGAGCTATATCGGCTTTATTTGCGGAGATCAGCAGAGGCTTGCTTATCTCTCGCATTGCGTCACAAAGCCGGACCATGTCTTCTTCACTCCACTTAATATGGTCCAGCCTTGCAAGTCCTGTTTCTATTAAAGCTGCGTTTACATGGGATTCTCTTATTCCTGCTCCAGCAAGCTGTTCTGCAATCACAATTTCAAGCTTGAGTCCCTCTGCCTGAATTTTTCTTGCGAGCTTGGTCCAGTTTCTTTCCAGAATACCATAGAGCCACATCGTAATCTCTCTATTCAGGAAAGCTACATCCTCAAGAGGATCATGATCTCCTATATCAACGGGATTGCCTTCTGCATCTGTCCCTCCTGAGGCATCTACTACGTGGATAATTGCCTGAGCCTGCCTGAGTTCGTCCAGAAAAGTGTTCCCTAGTCCTCTTCCTTTACATGCATCAGGAACAAGTCCAGCAACATCAATTATATCAATCGGGACAAGTCTGACGCCGTCCACACACTTTCCACATCTATTTTCTTTCTCTCTGCAGGGGCATTCAACCCGCACATAGGTAACTCCGTGATTGGCATTAATAGTTGTAAAAGGATAATTTGCAATTTCAACGTCTGCAAGTGTAGCAGCTTTGAAAAAAGTGGATTTTCCCGCATTGGGTTTTCCTGCAAGTCCTATGGTCATCGACATAAATTATAAAAACGAACTTGTTGCATTTAATCTTTATTGATAGTGATGTCGGAGAAGCAGGATTTCCTTCTTCAGCTTTCAATAAATGTCAGATCTGCAAATTTGAGGTTGAATTGGTTCTTGAGGAATAAAGTTTATATCCTTGAATGTGCTTATCAATGTTGCTCGCTTGTGTCCCGATAGGGTAGTGGATATCCTTGAGGCCTGCGGAGCCTTAGACCTGAGTTCAAGTCTCAGTCGGGACGTAAATTCTTATTTTTATACTGTACTCTAGTTGATTTCTGTTTTACTCTTTTTGATTCCCTTTATCTATCTTCGATTCATAACGAAAAACTCGAAGCTGAAGAGATATTGGCCTGTTTTAAACTAGTATAGCATATGAATCTATTTTATAAACTATTGGAGTATGTCTTTTTATTGGTAAAGCAGGAAAGACGAATTGAAAATAAAGTAGAAAACATATTCTATATCCTTTTAGAAAAGTTTATTCAAAAATTCGTGAAATTAATTCTTAAACCAGTTTTACTCAATGAACTGGCTGATGTTTTTAGAATCTAACATTAAAATTTCTTTACAACCTGGTGATCGGTCTTGCTATGTTTTTATAGTGATCAAAAAGTTCTCTTCCCCATCTAAGTGCACCTTCATCAAAGCTTACAAGGTTATGATTGTAATAAATTCCACTGTTACAGAAGAGAGAGAGCGACATGAACTTTTCCGTTACTATGCTTGAGGCAATTTTCATATTGTTATTATTGCAGACGTAAAGTTTGGTATGTTTCAAGTTCAGGAAATGTTCAAGTTCTTTCTTGTAATCATTGAGCATTCTATCATAAACGTATTCCGTGAACACCAAGGTTATATCCGTACCTTTTGCTGCAAGATCTATGCATAGGGATGGATAGATAGGCAGGAAAAAGGAAGATGAAATCCTAACCTTTTCTGATTCTGAAAGTTGCTTTACAACTTCTTTCGGGTATTCAAATACATGGTTTCGATCAGGTTTTACTTCCATATAGTCTCCAAGCTTCCCGATCTCATCCAGGAACTCAGGAGGAATTGATGTCATATCCTGGTTTATCCAATAATCATGATTTTTATCGAAAACGTTGAATGTTTCCAGGATTACCTTCATCTTCGGAACCAGGATTTCTCCTATACTGGAAAGTTTGTAGAGCCTATCACTCTCAACAACAAGATCCTGTTTCATCAGTATCTTTATCTGGGTCATTATCGGACTCGAACGGACATCAAGTGTATTTTTGATTTCTTCGATGTTCTTGGGTCCATCCAGAAGTAGTAAAAGTAGATTTTTCCTTTTTTCTGAAAGAAAGAGAACATCCAGTAACGATGACTCCATCTGATCCCTCTCTTAAGTCTCACTTGTTATATCTAACATTCTAATATCTCTATACCAGAAGGCTCTGAACTTCCTATACCTTTATCCATTGCCATTAAATTTTTTTGATAAGATAAAGGTCTTTGGGGGTCTATACTCAAGGATATAAAAGAATACCATTTTTATGCAATAAATTACTACAAAATATATAATTTTATTTTTTATTACTTTTATGGCCCCTTAAACTTTATCTTGCAGTTGTTCTGGAGCTTCTCTTTTCAAGTTTACAAGAACTATAAGTACCTTTGGAAGTAATTGAGATTTTTTTACATCTATATTCTTTTTATATCATATCTTATTTACTTGTTTGGAAAGCTTTTTGAAATAGTCAAACAGTTCCTGACACCATAAAAGGGCACTAGGTTCAGAACTCATAACAAATTGCTGGTCAAATTTCCCCTTTTTATCAAAAAGTCCCAGTAGCATTGTCTTATCAGTAACAGTAACCTCAGTAAGTTTCATTCCTTCTTTGGATACATACAGGCTTACATTGTCCATGTCCATTAATTCATTTACCATGCTTGAGTGCTCATTTGAAAGATGATCCCATAAACATTGGTTAAAGTTCAGGGAAAGTTCGGCATCTTTTCTACCTAGCTCAAGATAAAGAGGAAGATAGGCGGGGTTGAAATAAGAAGCAAAAGTTGAAACTTGCTTTGCATTGCTCATACTGTCAATAATTACCTGAGAAGGCTCATAGATATGGTTCAGGTCGGGCTCTATAAAGGTACAATTTCCTAATTCGGATATTCGCTCCAGCAGATAGCGTGGAATTGAATTCAGATCGTGGCTTGTCCAGTAAGAGTTATTTTCTTCCACTACTTCAAGGGCACTTATCAGGGGCTTTATTTTCTTGATTATAAACTCTCCCATAACTGTGAGTTTATACATCTTATCTTCCTGGACAATAAGGTCATTATCTATCAATTTCTTTATTTGGGGAAGGATCGAGGTAGATGTAACATCAAGTGCATTCCTGATCTCATCAATATTTTTTGAGCCACTATCCAGCAATATAAGAAGGTTTTTTCTTTTATCGGAGCGGAATACGAGATCAATAAGTGAAGAATCCATATTCTCTTACTTCCTGTTATTTATCATCTTACAGTTGCCGCCGATCCTTCTTTCCGGCAGGCTGGTTCCTTGGCTGTTTATTTTCAAATTGAGCATTTGTCTGGTTTCTTAAATAGCTGTCTCTAACGAATTATCTCCCCTTCAGTTAAATAGAAACACCAGGAGTGCAGATTCCTACAAAAGTCATTTTTGTCTCCATAGGCGTATGTTTCCAGCTACGAGGAGAAAGGTACTCTACACTTGTGTTTATTTTTATTGAGCTCTCTGGAAGTCCAAAGTCTTTCATTGAATCCAATATGAATTCTTCGCCAGTTTTACGGGAATATTCTACTGCCGCTCTGTATTGCTCAAATTTTTTTCTTCCTTTAGGAGTAAATACTAAAAAGTTCTGATCTGGATTTTCCATCGAAGCTGGTCTTATAATTATCTCAATTCTTTTAATTCCTTTTCCTACAAGGGCTCCAACTGCATTTCCTACCCTGGCCTGCTCAGGAACTATAATCTCTGCATCAATGAGGGCCTTAAGCTCTTCATAATAAACCTTTACAGGGCCTCCGAGCAGGACTATAGGGATATTTAATTTATACTGGGCAGGAACTTCTTCATCCAGCATTTTATTTATTCCTTCTTTTCCCCTACCTTCCATGATAAAGGACATCAGGCTATAAGCCATATTTCTTGCAACCTGTTGTTTTATTTTTTTGCAAAAAGCATGAACTCCCATTTGGGTAAAACGAGAAAGCTTTTTGGCTCCTATCTGGGCAGCTTCGACATCCCACTCGGTATATTCTCCAAGAACATGCAGGGCATCGGTTGGTGTGAAGCCTATGGCCTGAATCGCACGCTGTTGAATCAGTGAATCAAGGACTGCCGGAGAGGGGAATCGCTTCATTTTATTTAATATTTCGTATATAGAAAGAGGTTCGTCCTTTATATATTCGAGTAATTTTTTCTCGTTTTCTGTGGAATTAACAGGATCTGCTCCAGTACTGACAAAGAATTTGGTGGGCTGAATATGCTCATTAAGCATGGTTCTCAAGGGCACAGGGTTTTTTTCCAGTTTTTCCTTGAAGTTGGGGTACTTTACAGCAGCAAAGCAAAGAGGCATAACTCTTCTCGGGCCTATCCTAACGCATTTCTTAAACCACACATGACTGTCTCCTCCATTTGCCGAACTCTCCATTCTTATTGATTTTACGCGGGTTTGCCAACCACCTATAACTGCTCCTTTCTCACAAAGTTCAGGTTTTCCTTTTTTTATTATGGAGACATCTGTACTCGTCCCTCCAACATCGATTACAGCGCAGGTATCCAGTCCTGAAAGGTGAGAAGCTCCCATAATACTTGCTGCAGGGCCTGAAAATACTGTTTCAATGGGGCGTAGTTTTGCACCTTTTATATCTATAACCGAGCCGTCACACTTCAGCATGAGGATTTTTGCATCAAGTTTTCTTTCCTTTATTTCGGTCACGATGGAGTGAATAAATTGATAGGTTATCGGAATCAACTGAGCATTTAAGACGGCTGTTGCTGCTCTTTCATACGCTCCAAGTTCCTGAGATAGTTCATATCCACAAACCACAGGATGTCCTGTCAATTTAGTGATTATTTGTTTAATTTTAATTTCATGCTCCGGATTTCTTGTGCTGAAATACGAAGATACCGCAAATGCAGAAACTTTCTTTTTGAGGCTTACTGCAAACTGTTCTACGGTAGTAAGGTCTAGAGGCTGCAGCTCATCTCCATTGCTGTCGTGTCCTCCTTTCACAGTAATACAGTAATCTGCGGGAAGTTTCCTTGGGATGGTGTAGTCCCCTACCAAAATAAGGCCAACAGGGTATCCTGTTTTTTCGAGAATAGTATTCGTCGACAGAGTTGTGGAAACAGACACCAGTTTTATCTTACTAACATAATCCGGATTCAGTTTGTCAATAGCATTTCGAATTCCAACCATAAGGTCTGGATAGGTAGTAATTGCCTTGCTGGTATCAAGAATTCGGCTGTCCGAATCTCTTAAAATTACGGCATCGGTGTAGGTTCCGCCTGCATCAATACCCAGACTATATTGCATTTCAAAACAGCCCCATTTTTACTTTATATTACTCAATTCAGGTCCTTTTTCAACTATATCAATCTTTTTATTAAATCTCTCAATTTATTTCACAAGATATTGTCATTATTATAATCTCTAACTATTCATATCTAGATTTCTTTTTATTTTATCAAGCCATGGTCATAGTTTTCGGGGTCCCTATACCTACAAAAACAAGTTTTGTTTCCAGGGGCACGTCAGTCCAGCCGCTTGGTGCTAGGTGGCTCCTACTAACATCTATTTTTATCTTCTCTTTTTGAAGTCCTGCGCTCACCATGTAATCCATAACAAGCTGCCTTCCAAGCGTTTCTGCATACTCAACGGCTTTACTATATACTTCGAATTTCTTTCTTTCAGATTGAGAAAAAACAATGAACTCATTTTTAGTTTCATATTGCAAGATGTCTTCTGGAGTGCATCTTTCATGAGCTTCATAATCTATATTCTCAGCCTTACCTTCATTTGACTTAGGGATTACTTTTGTTTTTATGAGTATCTCTACCCTTTTAATTCCTTTTCCAACAAGGGCTCCGACAGCATTACCCACATCGGCGTATTCGGGAACTATAAAATCGGCATTAATCAGTCTTTTCAAATCCTCAACATATGCCTTTACAGGCCCTCCAAGAAGTACCACAGGAATTTCAACTCTGAAGCGAGTATAATTCCTTCCAAGAAGAACTCTATTTATTTCGTTTCTTGGCATTCCCTCTATAAGATAGGCAATAAGGTCTTCGGCAATGTTGCGCGCAACCCTGTGTTTTGCTTCAGCACTGAAAGTGTCCGGGCTCTGTTTCAGTATTCTCCCAAGCATGGAGGCCCCGATTGTTGAAGCTTCCACATCCCATTCAGTATATTCTCCAAGCACATGAAGGGCATCAGTAGGGGTAAAGCCAATTGCTTGGATTAATCTTTTCTGGATTAGTGAATCCAAAATTGATGGAGAAGGACGCTTTTTTAGGGCTATGAGCAGATCCCCGAAGGAAACAGGTTCTTTTCCGATGTGCTTGTAGATTTCCCGTTCTCCTGGCCTCAATTCTATAGGTCTGAAACCGGTCCTGATATAAAATTTTGTTACCTGAATACTCTCGCAGAGATATCCTTTTGCAACCCTGTTCTGCTTTAATTTTTCCTTGAAGCCAGGATATATGACCGAAGCCCTGCAGAGTGGAATTACCCTCCGAGGGCCAATATAAATTCGGTCGCCTTTTACCCAGACATGGCTGTCTCCTCCGGTTGCAGAGGTCTCCATACGGATAGCTTTTACGCGGGTTTGCCAGCCTCCAACAACGGCTCCTGAAGTACTGAGTTGTGGAAGCCCGTCCTCCATCATAGCTACATCAGTGCTCGTGCCGCCAACATCGATCATAGCACAGGTATTGAGCTTGCTCAAATGAGATGCACCCACAAGACTTGCAGCAGGCCCTGAGAATATAGTCTCAATTGGTTTTTCTAGGGCTTCTTCTATTCCCACTACTGACCCGTCGCATTTCAGCATCAGTATGTTCGCGTGTATATCCCTGATTTCAAACTCTTTAACTATTGCCTGGATAAACTTGTGAGTAATAGGAATTAGCTGAGCGTTGAGAAACGCAGTTATAGCTCTCTCATAGGCTCCAAGATCCTGAGAAAGCTCGTGTCCGCAAACTACCGGGTGCCCTGTAAGTTCCTTTACGGCTTTTTTGACAGCAAGCTCGTGTTCAGGGTTGCGATTGCTGAAATATGAAGAAACCGCAAAAGCCGAAACCTTATCTTTCACCTTGAGGGAAAATTCTTTCACGGAATCGATGTCAAGGGCCTTTAATTCTTCGCCGTCATTGTTATGCCCACCAGAAACTGCCACCCAGTAGTCCGTAGGGAGTTGCTCAGGAATTACATAATCACCTACCATTATTAGTCCTACAGGAAAGCCGGTGTTTTCCAGAATGGTATTTGTAGACAGTGTTGTAGATACGGATACAAGCTTAATATCTTTAAGATACTCAGGGTTCAATGCGTCAATAGCGTTTTTCATTCCAGGTAGTGGATCGGGGTAGGTAGTCAACGCTTTACCGGATTCGATCACAGATCCATCCGAATCACTAATGATTACAGCATCAGTGTAAGTGCCTCCTGCATCGATTCCAAGACTGAAGTTCATTTTCAACCTCTTTTGCGAGTTACAAGCTTAACTTCCCAGGATTTCCAGACTATTCTTAAATTAGGATAATAAATATTTCTTTAGCAGCTACTAAAATTCAGACTTCTTTAATCAAGTCAGCTTCAACTTGTTATTATAAATTATGATAATCTGTTGAAATTCTGTTAAACATTATTTATAGTTGAACTGATAGTTTCAACGCTTAAAAGCAATATATTGTCTCTCTTCTTAATTTTTGATTCTCCATGCCTATTTTTTCATGCACTTATTATCATATTATTATTTTATTTTTTCTATATTTTTTATCTTTTTAGTGTGAAGTTACTTGTTTCCATCTTTCTTCTTCCAAAGATCCGGCTTTGCTTTTAAAAGCCTGGTTCTTTCTAGAGTTGGGCTCGATTCTTATGAGTATATATGTCTCCTCTGAAAAAGCTTTTTTAAGCCTCTCTTCTACTAGATTTGCGATCTCTGCGGCTTCGTAGATGCTCAAGGAGCTATTAACACATATACAGACATTGATCGCTATTCCTTTCCCTATCCTTCTGGTTTTAAGTTCTCTGGAACCTGTGACGTTTTCAGTTTTATTTATTATCTCCCTGATTTTCAGGTTCTTTTCTTCGTCAAGGGAAGCTTCTATCAGCTCGT
The DNA here is from genome assembly GCA_036504475.1 of Methanosarcina sp. GTDB lineage: Archaea > Halobacteriota > Methanosarcinia > Methanosarcinales > Methanosarcinaceae > Methanosarcina. The sequence continues at coordinate 2,578 of DASXVB010000175.1, read as the reverse complement.
TTGCGGTTATATAGAGAAGCTTCCCTGAAGTCCAAAGAAGATAGAGACTTAAAAGAAATCCAACAAAGGATTCGGTTATATCAAAACCTTTTCCAGGTATGAATGTGCACCCTATACCAAAGATTACAAAACCGGATATTAATATGTCTTTTGTGGAAATGTGAACCTTTGAGAAAGTCTCTTTAGCCTGTGGTTCTAAATTTCTTGTTAGAATAACTATAACATTTCTTAATACAAAAGCTGTAATTGCTGCATAGAATGCAATGAGTTTAGGGATATCTGGCTCTTTGCCCTGCAAAAACATGAGTAATTCCCCAAAACTCAGGGAAATCACACGAAAACTTGCAAAAAGAAGAATAAAAGCCCCTGCTCCCATGTAGAGGGTTGTGATTTTTCCATGTCCGTAATTGTGACTTTTATCTTCAGGCTTATTTGCAATAGAAAAATTCAGGAGTTTCATATCTTCATTGATAAATTCAGAGAAGGAGCGAACTGAATCGGCAAGAAGCAAAGTACTGTTTCCCAAAAGTCCGGCGAGTAGTTTAAAAAGCGTAAGTGTCAAACTCAAAGCAAGCCTTGTATAAGAAATATTTTGGGTTTCGCCAAAATTTTTACCCACTTGCATTCGAAGCTCACCGTTCTAATTTTTCCAATTTTCCTTCCTAAAGCGGCACTTTTATGCAGGCCAATAAAAACAAAAAAACTATATTATTCCTAAAAATTAAACAGGCCCTCGGGTGCCTGTATTTCTAACGTTGTTACAACAAGAATTTAACCACTCATGAAATAATATTTAGGAGGATTGGAAGGCACAGATTTTAAATCTGTGCTTTCCTGAAAACTTATTTTAGGTTGTTTTTACGTTTTTTACAGTTTTATTGTTTTCTTAAAGATCTAGAGGTTGGTGTAGGTCTTTTCCTCAAGCACTCGAGGGTTTTTTTGTTAAATCTGATTGCTTTTTACTATTAAAGTGGGATTACTGTTTTTCCATGGATTTCATTCATTACCATGCCCAAAGCTGTATAAAGAGCTCCAAGACCCATTACGAGTCCTACATAGCCAGCCACTACAAGCAACCCTGTACTTCCGGTTGCGTTTACAACAGCCAGCAATATGAATAATAAGAATAAAGTAACAAATACAAACTGAAGGGCACGGACTCCAATTTTCATAGTAACGATCAGCATAACAAAAGTATAAACGCCCCAGATAAAGAGATACGCGGCCATAGCAGTTCCGGACGAAGCCTCAGCCCAACCGATTGCGGGCATAATAAGCAATCCTGCCAACGAGAACCAGAAAAGGCCGAAAGCTGAGAATGCAGTCCCTGCAAAAACATCTCCTTTTTTCCAGCACATGATTCCTGCAAACACCTGGGCAAACCCGCCTAGAAATATTGCCATGGAGACAATCATTGATTCTACGGGATATATCCCTATGTAGCTCAGACTCAACAGGACTGCTGCAAGGCCAAGGCCAGTAAAGCCAAGAGGGGCAGCATTTGCAGTCTTGTCAACTATTACGGTAGGATTTCCCACGTTTTCGCTCATGGTTTCACCTGAAGCCATTTTTCTCTAAAAATGAAAAAAGGAAGTTTAGGGCTTAAAGCCCGTAGTTTTCTGGTTTGAAAACTGCAACTTCCTGTTTGAACTTGGTCAGGTTGTCGCTCATGAACTTGTCAGCATCGTCGGTGAGGGCTTCGAGGTCGGCCTTAACCTTCGCAAGAGCATTGGTTTCGAACCTTGTAAGTCTGAGTTTGCCAGATTTGGCACCTTCTTCGACAATGTTGCAACATTCGATTGCAGCGTTCTTTGCACGGAGATAGTTGTTTTCTCCGTCCTTGACGATTGCCTGTCCTACCTTGTAGGCATTGTCGTAAGCAAGTACATAGCCCTGTGGGTCTCTGTATTTGTCAGAAAGCACAAGAATGTCCCTGAGCTCCTTTGCTTTTCCGGTCTTAAGGGCAACGTTCATCATCGAACAGTCATATGCAAGGGTTTCTGACCAGCACTGGACAGTTGTACCACCGAATTCACCGTGGTATTCAACGGACTCGTTAGACCAGAGGTCACAGCATTCCATGATCAGGTTACCCATAACGTCAGAGTGAGCACAGGTAGAGGTCTTACCTTCTGTGGTCATTGGCATACCGGTGATGGGTTTTATGATTACGTTTTCATATCCACAGTCCTTTCCAGGACCTACTGCACCAGCTTCGTATGCACAGAGAGATCTTGCTGCAGAGATTGCCCTTGCAACGATTGCAGTTGTGTGAGCAAGGTTCTTGTCCAATAGACCGCCTGCAATGAACATTGCAGTGTTTGCCTGGGCACAGTCAGTGTCACCTGCGGAAACAGTGCCGGTCTTCTTTGCAATGTCTGAAATATCGGACCAGATCATTTCCATGTCCATACTGCCGAGAACACCGATACCGAAAAGCATACCTGCAGTGTCGTTTCTCAGAATGGAGTAGTCGAAGACTTCCTTACCACCCATGCTCTCTACGGAAAGCAGGTCTGCACCATTTTTAGCAACTTCTTCAAAAGCTTCCATAAAGACGCTGTATTTGTCTCCTCTA
>DASXVB010000174.1:0-36253 GCA_036504475.1 Methanosarcina sp. | reverse complement strand
TGCAGGCTCAACATGACCTTCTCCAGGACTGCTGAAGTAATTCATTCCCTGATTAGTTACAGCAACATAAACGTTGTTCTCATCAAAGGCTGAATATGAATGTACTCCACCGCTTGGACTGGGCCAGACAGCTCCGCTACCGTTTGGCATGGCTGGAACATTTGTGCGGTATAAATAAGCCACATTTTTCCACCAGAGTGGCTTTCCTGTAGTTGAATTCATAGCCATAACATCCCCTCTTTTATTATGGCCAATGACTATTTTCTCGAGGCCCTTGCTAGAATTAATAGTAACCAAATTGGTTCCCCAGCAAGTGTCCCAATCATGAGTATCGGGGATAGTAACATTTAGAACTGTATTTGCTGCTATGAAAGATGTTGCCCAAAGAATTTTCCCGGTAGTAATGTTAATGGCGATCACATTGTTTGAATACAGATTCTCTCCAGGTCTGCTGGATGCGTCAAAATCGGGTGCAGGGTTGCCACAGGGCAGATAGACTATGCCTTTATCAGTATCGATTGCTCCACCCGACCATACAGTGGCACCGCCATTAGTACTGGCATTATTTCCCTTAACCCAGTCACCTACTGTGGTATTAATCTGCCATACTATTTCACCAGTTCTCTTATCAAGAGCAGTTACTTTTCCTTTTGTGGCAGGAGCACCCTGAAGAACCACATCTCCAAACGAGGCGCCAAGAATCAGGTAATTCTTCCATACAAGCGGCGGTGAAGTAAGAACAAATGATCCTCCCAGAGGTTGCAAGGCTGGCGATTCCCATATTTTCTTGCCGTTTTCAGCATTCAGGGCAACTACAGTTCCATTAGGACCAGTTGGAGCATAAATTGTTCCATTGTCATAGGCTATGCCGTGTGATGGCGAAGGATACATTACATTGGGATCGTACTTCCATTTATTCAGGCCAGTGTTCATATCAAAAGCAATGACCTGGTACTTGTTATTCTGAACATACCCAGTCTTTCCTATAATCAAAGGCGAATCCTCAATTACAGACTCTGTATTGAGAATCCACTTGACCTCTAGCTGATTTACATTATCTTTGCCTATATGCGTTTGATTGCTATGCCTGGACATGGAATCGTCATAGTTAACCATAGTCCAATTCTGGCCCGCTGCAATAGCTGAGAAAGCTAATGTAATTGCTACCAGAGATAATATGGTTAGGTATAGTTTCTTTTCCACTTTTCCACTCCCTTCAAAAAATTATCACTTTTATGCTCAAAGAATATATTTTAAGCTGGTTAGAACCCGTTTTGGTAAAAGCTTCTCTACTGTACTTCTAAAATCGTGCAGATTATTCAGAGGCTAATATTACGCTTGTGGTTGTACGGGATTAATTACGGGTCTACCCCCCACATCTTTTTGAATCCAGATTTTCAGCCTAATTTTTGTTGTAATGAAACGTAATTTACGTATTTTCCGAAATCTCAGCTATCACTCCCGAATTGGCCAATATATGGGTTATTTTTGGCTTTCCCTCTCAGAGCATTTCTTGAATTTTTTCACACTTATCTATTCATTAGTACGTTATTTTGTTATCAATAAAGCTAGCTTTGTTGATTATAGAAATATAGGAATCTTCCTTCCTGAACTAACATTTTACATTATATAAAGACAATAATATATTTACAAACAGGGCTCTTTTTCATAATAGCTTGCTGAGAATGGGATATTGTCGAGAGAAGAGAAAAAACATTATCTCTCTTTACTCTCTGATTTTTGCTTCTTGAAGAGAATGACGCTTATTGAGTGCCGGTTTGGATCTATGGATCACGAATATCTGTCGTTTTTTCCAATGGAGATTGGACTGAAATAAGTTTGACAAAAGATTCCTGTTCAAGAGCTTTATCTTCAGTTGGGTAAACTCCCATTATGATTTTTCTTTTTAGCTATTGAATCTAAAATTAAATAGAAAATAATAAATTAATTTATATAAAAACAAACGATTATACAATATAATGGGTTATTTTACATAATGTCTTTAGCTGATGGTGTAAAATTATCTTTAGTAGCTGCAGCTTGTACGTTAGTACTTGTAATTGTACCAGAAAATATGATCCATATTCAACTTGATTTTGCGTCGAAATATTCCCCTATATGGATTTTTATATTTTACATATTCTTGAAAGACGAAACGAAAAATAATATTTTACCCTGGTACCTTTTAATGATTTATACAACCGCTGGAATTCTTATTCTTGAAGCAGTCAATTCCTTCAATAGTACGGTGTAATTATTAGCTATGTCCTGTAATTAATTCTCATTTTATCAGTCTGTTACACCGCCTGAGTTCCATCACCCGAGTCCCGTCTCGGGAGGACGGTGCCCTTTTCGCTACGCTTTGCTTCGCTCAAGAGGGCTAATTTATAAATAAAAGCGTAATTTTCTGTGTATGATGCTGTAGCCAAACAACGATCTTGATTAAAGCTTGAGGTAGTATGCGATCTAGAGGAAGAAACAAAGGTCAGCTTCTTCTTGTGATAGCAGTTGTGGAGTTTTAAGTAAATTAGATGCGTGAATCTGTTTCAAAAGCATCTTTACCTCAATCAATAAGAGTTCCATTACTATTTTTCAGATTCTAAACTTGCTTAATTATTCCGAATACGAAATTTGTAGAAGCAAGGGTGAATTTTGGAATCGTCTCAATTAGAGCAACATTTGAGAGTTATACTCAAAGATGAATTTGCCAAGAAAAAAATCATTGTCGTTTGCAAAGAAACAGATGGAAACATTCCGACTTCAAATTGAAAGTATAATCAGTTGAGGTAAGAAATATATTTAAATAATAAATTTATATTTATTAAAAAATATTGTATTAATTAATAAATATTTGTTCAGTTATAATCTAAAATTCCACAGAGGATAATTAATGGATACTTCATGTATATGTTCAGGTTTAATATTCTTACTTAAAATGTCCGGACACTTAAACACCTCTGCTCTAGCTTCAGAGGAGTAAAAATAAATGGTAGAATCTTTACTGGCACATGTTGACGTACTTCTTGGCTTTGGCATTTTAATTCTTACTATATTTTACAGATTTGATTTTCCTCCTGTGCTGGGTTATCTTGTAACCGGTATGCTGATAGGGCCTTATGGGCTTGGTATTATTAACAGAGGAGAGATTGTAGACCTAAATGCCGATCTAGGCGTAATTTTTCTTCTTTTTACAATAGGAGTTGATCTTTCCTTAGGTGAACTCTGGAAAATGAAAAAGAGTGTAATGGTTGGAGGAATTCTCCATCTGCTCTTTACAACAGTATTAGTTTTCGCTATATGTTCTGCTTTAGGTTTTAGTTTGGAGACTTCTGCCTTTTTAGGCTTATTAATCTCACTTAGCAGTACCGCGATAGTAATCAAAGTATTTCAGGACAGAAATGAAGTCAACACTTCTCATGGGAAAACTTCGCTTGCAATTCTGATATTTCAGGATCTTGCGATTGTACCTCTAATGTTGATCACTCCGATACTTGCAGGAAATTCCGTAAGTTTTGACGGAGCTCTTCCAAGTATGTTGTTCAAAGGCTTGCTCATTATCTTAGTTTTTATTCTGAGTGACAAATTTCTGTTTCCCTGGATATTTTACCATGTAGGTAAGACCGGAAGTAAACAATTGTTTCTAGCCAGTGTTGTATTCATCTGTTTATCAGCAGCGGTCTTTACCTCGAGTATTGGGTTGTCGACAGCTCTCGGAGCTCTTTTAGCCGGAGTCATTATGTCTGGTTCCCAGTACAGTAAGCAGGCAATGGGTAATATTTTACCCTTGAAAGACGCGTTTATGTGTTTCTTTTTCGTGTCTGTAGGCATGCTTCTGGACATTAATTACTTGCTTGCTAACTTCCCAATTCTTGTGCTTGCAACACTCGTCCTGATTCTTGTAAAATCAATAGCTGGGATTGTTGTAAATTTCCTTCTGGGGGCTCCTCTCCGTACAACTATATTGACAGGGATTGCACTTTCACAGGTAGGCGAATTCTCTTTTGTGCTTTCTAGCTTAGGAATCGAATATTCACTCCTGACAGAAGGGACTTACCAGGCATTTCTGGCGGTTTCAATCCTTACTATGGGGGCTACGCCTTTTTTGATTAATGCTTCTTACAAGCCTGCTGACTTTATTGTCACAAAGGCTTCGGAAACTCCTTTCGGCATGAAACTCGTAAGTGGTTTTTGCTCAAGTTCTCTTCAAGAAGAAGCAGATGCTGAACCTGATATAAAAGATCACATTATAGTCGTAGGCTTTGGTTTTTCCGGAAAAGCAATTTCAAAGGCCGCAAAAACTGCAGGTATTCCTTATATTATCGTGGAATCAGACCCTGAAACGGTCAAACAGGAAAAAATGAAAGGAGAAAGTATACAATATGGAGATGCGGTATTTGGAGCTGTACTGGAACATGCGGGAATAAAGGATGCAAGAGTTCTTGTAATAGGGATCTCGAACGAGGCTGCTACAAGGAGAATAGTCGAGAAGGCAAAAGAATTGAATCCAAACGTCTGCATTATTACCAGGGTACGGGACTTACAAGAAATGAAATATCTTAATGACCTCGGTGCAGATGAAATTATTCCTGAAGAATACGAAACCTCAGTAGAGATCTTTTTCCGCGTACTGAGAAAGTATCTGGTTCCTCAGGAAGATATTGAAAAATTGGTTAATGACCTGAGAGCTAACGGCTACTTAATGATGCGGAAACTTTCTGTCGATGCAGGTACAGGTGCTAACAGCGGATTTAGTCTAAAAGGTGGGCTTCCAGGAGTCGATATCCAGGTGGTTAAAGTAGGCGAAGGTTCCAAATTCGACGGAAAAACCCTCGCAGATCTGGAATTAAGGAAAAAATATGGAGTAACAGTTCTTTCTATTCGTAGGAGTTCTTCGGAAATGGTTTATGTTCCTTATGGAAACTCCTTCCTCCAGGCAAAAGATGCTTGCGTCCTTTTGGGAAAACCCGAGGATCTTTCCAACATACGAAAGTTCTTTGAAGGTGTTCACGAATAAATGGCACTTTCTTTGCAATTTTTCGCGGCATGAAAATGCTTTCAAATACTTTCATTTATTCGTGCTTGTTGGCAATTTATTTCTGAGCTTTTTCTTCTCTATCCTTTCCATCGATTCCAACAACTTTAAAAGTAATGCCTATAATCAAAATGTGAAGTTTTATGACGACATATTAGGGTTTACAATTCCCTAATTTGTTCATGAAAAAGCTGGGCTGGTTTTCCAAGCTTTTGATCTTAGAAACTTTATGAGAGATTAAAATGGAACTTGATGAAGTCATAATCACACGGGCAATTTTTGATGAGTATTCCAAAACCTTCCTCAACTACACGGAAATTGATGTGGCACTTATAGGAGGAGGGCCTGCAAACCTGGTAGCTGCAAAGTATCTTGCAGAGGCAGGGGCAAAGGTTGCTATTTACGAACAGAAACTATCACTCGGAGGAGGCATGTGGGCTGGAGGAATGATGTTCCCACGCATAGTTGTACAGGAGGAGGCCTGCCGTATCCTTGACGATTTTGGAATCAGGTATAAAGAGTACCAGCCCGGATATTATGTGGCAAACTCCGTAGAGTCTGTCGGGAAGCTGATTGCAGGTGCGACTTCAGCCGGGGCTGAGGTTTTTAACCTTGTGAGTTTTGAGGATGTTATGATCCGGGAAAACGATAAGGTTACCGGAATTGTCGTCAATTGGGGTCCTGTCACGGCACAGCATTTGCATGTAGATCCTCTCATGATCCGCACAAAACTCGTAATTGACGGAACAGGACATGATGCGGTCGTATGCAATACGATTCTCAGGAAAATTCCCAATGCAAAAATTGGAAACCTCGGAAAGCTCGGAGAAAAACCGATGTGGTCAGAGGTTGGTGAGCGCCTAACTGTTGACGCAACCAAGGAAATTTACCCGGGCCTGATCGTAGCTGGCATGGCTGCAAATGCCGCAACCTGCTCCCCAAGAATGGGCCCAGTTTTCGGAGGTATGCTCCTCTCTGGCGAAAAGGCCGCAAAACTTGCCCTTGAAAAGCTCAAGGAACTCTGATACTGGTCCGGAAAGGGCTTTTAGCCTAATTTCTGCGATCTTGAGGCCGGAAAACAGAAGTAATCTCTTCCCTAAGGAGGGTCTCCTGCCTTTTCCGGCAAAAACTTTATATAAAAAAACTCCTTCTATAGCTTGCTTCAATCTGGAGTACCAGACCCCCGTGGCCGGGGTAGGGTAGAGGTCCATCCTGTGGCCCTGTGGAGGCTACGACCCGAGTTCGATTCTCGGTCCCGGCCCTAATTATTTTTTAAATTTTTATTTACCTTATCCTTTACTCAGTTTTTATCTTTACGCTGATGTTGTTTTTACTTTTTTACTCTTCTGCATTAATACTTCTCATGTTGTTTCTAGCATTGGTTTTATAATTATGAGCTTAAGTATTTAGAAAATTTATATTCCATAACCATGCCGGAAGGAAGGTAACGGTGAGCATGGAATCTCGATATTATCTATAATTTATCTGTAGTTTACTTGTAACTTAAATCTAACTGGACTCTATACTTTCGATTATCACGCAAATGGAAACAAGATTTGATATGAAAGCACTCATCATAGACGGCTATGTAGATGAACCTGCCTGTCTTGGGGTTCCTCCCTACCTTTCTCCTTACCCGCGTTATATAGCAGGCGTTCTCAGAGAACGCGGGCTTTCCGAAAAGGACATTCACTACCTAACCATTGACACGCTGCGAGAGAACCCACCCGGAGCAGGGGAACTTACAGGAAAAGCAGACCTTGTTATCATTATCGCAGGCATGACCGTGCCAGGTAAATATCTTCGGGCTTCTCCAATTACGCCTGGGGAAATTGAGACAATTTTCCGGACTGCTCACGGGGTAAAAGTTATAGGTGGACCTATTAGGCTCGGTTTCAGTGGCGAAGGTGGAAGGGCTGCAAAAGGTACTGAAGGAGGAATAAACCTCTCAGGCTCAGTGCTTGCCAGAATGGATCTCGAAGCTTTTGTTTATGATCTTTTTAAGGACAACGTTAACGGAAGTTCTTCTGCGAATCTCGTAAATCCCGAAACTGTAGAGCATCGTTTCAGGACAACAGCCGAAATCGGACGCTGGGGGCCTAGAGGAGCTTTTTTACTCAGGCAACACCCTGATTATCCTTACTGCATGTGCGAGCTTGAGACCTACAGGGGTTGCGGCAGACAGGTTCACTGCTCCTTCTGCACAGAGCCTTTTTACGGGGCTTCCGACTACCGTTCAATTGAGGATGTAATTTCCGAGGTATCCTCCCTGTACTCTCATGGAGCCCGATATTTTAGGATAGGTAGGCAGCCTGACCTTTTCTCCTATCATGGTACGGATACTGGAGGGCCTGTCCCGAAACCTGATCCAGTCGCTATTGAACGGCTTTATAGGGGAATTCGAAGCTCGGCTCCAGAGTTGTCTGTGCTCCATATGGACAATGCAAACCCGATAACACTTGCAGCTTATCCTGAAGAGTCGGAACAGATCCTTAAAACAATAATCAAATATCATACTGCAGGGGACGTAGCAGCTTTTGGAATGGAAAGTGCCGACAGGGCAGTAGTTGAGGCAAATTCCCTTAAGGCAACCCCTGAAGAGGTCTTTGAGGCGATCAAACTTGTGAACAGGTTTGGGTCCATTAGAGGGGCAAATGGGCTTCCAGAAATTCTTCCTGGTATCAATTTCGTGCATGGGTTGATGGGCGAGTCTAAGAAAACTTTCCAACTCAATTATGATTTTCTGAAGCAGGTACTCGATTCTGGATTGCTCCTTCGTAGGATCAATATCCGTCAGGTCATGGCTTTTCCGGGGACTCCCATGTATGGAAAAGACGAAGCCGCAAGGAAGCACAAAAAGCTCTTTCTGGACTATAAGGAAAGGGTTAGGAAGAATATTGACCTCCCAATGTTGCGGCGTGTTGTGCCTGAAGGTACCATACTCAGGGACGTAATGTGTGAGGTACACGAAAAAGGTATTACTTTTGGGAGGCAGCTTGGTTCATATCCTTTGCTGATAGGGATTCCTGCTTCTCTGCCCTTGCGGAAATTTACTGACGTTACGGTCACAGGGCATGGAATGCGTTCGATTACCGGCATACCTTATCCTCTGCCTGTCAACACCGCTTCTCCCAGTCTCATCAGAGAACTTCCCGGACTCGGCAGAAAAGCTGCTGATTCAATAATCGCCGGAGTTCCTTATACTGACCGAGAAGATTTTCTAAGGCGTGTAAACGAAGGGGATAAATTGCTCCAGTTTATTGATATTTAATCCCCTTCTAATTCAAGTTATTAAATTTCAACACTTATAAAATCAACTTACATTTCTAGAGTTATATTCATGCTATCTGATGCTGGATACTGAAGATTTGCAGCCTTAATGCAAATGGATTCATGGTTATCAAGTTTCAGATAGTTCTTTAAATAGAACTCTTTTATATCCCTATTTTTTCGAGATCTCTGTATCTCTCTTTTTGACAAACACTTATTTATCCAATCGAGAATCATTTTTAATTGGGATCTTTGGAGTGGATTCTTTGAGGGGGATTTTATTGAGAGAAAGTACAGAGAATTTATACAGGGCAAAGCTTGCTCTTCAGCTCAGTTTCATTGTCTGGGTCATGCTTGCGATTTTCATGTTTTATGCTACGTTTGAGGCAACGACAAAGATGTACGGCACTTTTCTGTTGTTGTTTATGGTTATCATTTTCGCTCCTTTTCTGCCGGACGGGGCAGGCTATGAAGAAAAGAAACCGGAGTAACTGCAAGATAAAATAAATATTTTCCTGTCAAGACAGGGAAACTTCAAAATTTTACTTTTTTATAAAAAATCTTCTTTATAGTCTCAGCCATAAAAATATACAGTCCAATTACGGCTCCAATAATTAAAATAACCTTTATAGAAAGGGGTTTGAACCCAAAGAGTGCTGCAAAAGGAGTTAGCGGGAAGCAAAGAGTAAAGATTACGATGAGCATAGTGGCCACCATTAGATATTTTCCGGGTTTGCTTCTGAAGAAAGGCTTTCTACTCCTGATTACCAGGACTATCATTGATGCCGAAATAACAGATTCTATAAACCAGCCGGTTCTGAATTGTTCTACCATATCCGGTAGCAGGAAAAGCAGAACACCAAAGGTCAGGTAGTCGAAGACTGAACTGGTAAAGCCAAATACCATCATAAACTTGCGGATGAAATTTATATCCCAGCGATGTGGCTCTTCAACCAGCTCTTCATCAACGGTATCTGTGGCTATAGTCATTTCTGGAAAATCAGTTAATAAATTCGTTAGCAAGATCTGTGTAGGCAGCAGGGGAAGAAAAGGTAGGAAAAGGGATGCTCCTGCCATGCTGAACATATTTCCAAAGTTCGCGCTGGTAGCCATGAAAACATACTTCAGGGTGTTGGCAAAGGTTTTTCGTCCACCTTTGACGCCTTCTACAAGTGCATCCAGGCTCTTTTCCATCAGCACAATATCTGCAGCTTCTTTGGCGACATCTGCGGCACTGTCCACTGAAATTCCTACATCGGCTGCATGAAGAGCAGATGCATCATTAATACCATCTCCCATATATCCAACAACGTTCCCTCTCTTCTTGAGTGCAAGAATAATTTGTTCTTTCTGATTTGGCTCTACTTCGGCAAAGACGTCAATGTCGTTTACTTTTCTTACAAGGGCTTCACTTGTCATCTGATAAATTTCGCTTCCGGTTAGAATTCTTGAGGCTTTAAACCCTACTTCCCTACTAATACTGGCAGCCACAAGTTTGTTATCTCCGGTAATAATTTTCAGAGAAATCCCAAGTTGCTCCATATTTTCTATCGTATTTGCAATATCCGGTTTCAGTGGGTCAAAAAACAAGAGAAACCCGAGAAAGATCATTTCCTTTTCTTGCTCTTTCTCGATATTCATTTGCTGGTTCATGTCCTTATATGCGACTCCTAGTGTTCGAAACTCTTTTTCGCTGAACTCTTTAAATTGCTGCTCGATTTGTTCTTTTACCTCCGAAATTTTTACAATTTTCCCAGGTTCAATTTCTGCTAGGGAGCAAACATCAAGAATATTCGAGAGCGCACCTTTAGTAATCATCAAGCTGCTATCGTTTTTAAAAACAAGAACGCTTAATCGCCTGCGTATGAAATCGTAAGGGACTTCGTCTAGTCTCTTATATTCCCCCACATCGAATTTGTTATGTTCTAAGATTGCCCGGTCGATAGGGTTTTTAAAACCTTTTTGATAATAGGCATTGAGACTGGCATAAAGAAGAATTTTTTCACTCTGTCCTCCTTTCATATCCCTAATAGAATGAAGCTGAAGTTCTCCTTCGGTCAGAGTGCCGGTTTTATCGGAACAGAGCAAATTCATGCTGCCAAGATTCTCAATTGAGGCCAGTCTTTTAACAATCACTTTATTTTTTGCCATTTCTCTTGCGCCGTGAGAAAGGTTAACACTTATAATTGCAGGTAAAAGTTGAGGGGTAAGTCCAACGGCAAGAGCAAGGGAAAAAAGGAAGGAATCCAGAATCGGGCGCTGAAGATAAACATTGATTGCAAAGATTGCAATAACCATTAGCATGGTAACTTCCATCAGAAAATGACCAAATTTTGCGATACCTCTTTCAAACTCAGTTTCTGGAGCACTGGTTTTTAACTCTTCTGATATCTTCCCAAACTCGGTTTTTTTTCCTGTGGATACTGCCAGTGCTTTTCCACTTCCGCTCTCTACACTTGTTCCCATCCAGAGAGAGTTTGTACGTTGTGCAAGAGGGGTTTCTACATTCAACGTTTTTGTTGATTTTTCTACTGGGTAGGTTTCTCCAGTGAGAGTAGCTTCATTGACAAACAGTCCCTTTGATTCTAAAATCAGGCAGTCAGCAGGAACTATATCGCCTGCATTGAAGATTATTATGTCACCCGGTACTATTTGTTCTATAGGAATTTCTTCTTCTTTGCCATCCCTTAATACTGCTGCCTTCACCTCAACTGCACTGAGCAATTTTTCGAAAGCGTCTGCAGCCCCTTTCTCCTGCCAGAAACCGAGCAGACTGCTGATCAGGATGATGGTCACAATAATTACAGTATCTGTAGTCTCACCAAGAAAGAAAGATAGTCCGGCTGCAAAAAGCAAAATAAGGGTAATCGGACTTTTAAACTGGGAAAATAAGATTGTAAAAGTATCTGAACTTTTTTTTGGTTTAAGGAGATTGGCACCATATTTTTTAAGGCGTTCACTACTTTCTGAGCTACTTAAGCCCTTATCTGTTGTTTGAAGCCTTTGTAGCATTTCTGCTACAGTAACACTCCAGAACCCAAAGTTACTCTGGTCTTGCGTCAACAGAAGCCTCCTTTTCGCTATATAATCCTTTCAGGAGTCAGCGACTCTCAAGAGTGTGGCAAGTTCTCTTCCTTCGCTTCCAATGGTTGACAGGTCTCTGAAAACTTCCGACTTCTCAAGATATTTCTCTGTTCTTCTCCCTTCTGGTTCTTCGATCTTGATGGTAATTTCCCCTTTAGTATATCCTTTTTCAAGACACTCCGTTACAAGTTCTCCATATATCGAAGCGATTAGTTTCAGGCAGTCAAAAACTCTATTTTCTTCAATTACGTTTTTCCCACCAAGTGTAATACGCCTGAGCCTCTTTGATCCCACAAAATCTTTAAAAAAACTTTTCAACTTTTCTCTGAACGCATCGACCGAATCTCTGTTTAAGGCAGCAGCCAGTTCTTTTTCCTGTGTAATCTCGTAATCCTTGTACGTGATCAGAAAGGCTTTCTCATCCGATGAGATGATGAACCTGTTTTCCGCATCTTTGTCTTCGAGCACAGTTTTCAGGCTATTTCCTTCATGCTCTATATTCGTGATATAGAAATCGGATACATCGAGTCTCTTTACTTTCTTATCTCTGGATAGGATTCCGCTCTTTGACCATATAGGTAAAGTCAGATTTTGCAGATCTTTTACCTTTAGAGTATCCTGTGTAAAAAGGAGTTCAAATTCATACTGCATGTTGTCAACAAAACCAATTTGTTTTCCCCTCAACGTTTTATCCTCGATGAAAGCATAGCATGTGTTTTGAGCTCCATATATACTGTCTTCAAAGAAAGGACCAAGAGTTGAGAGTATCCTTGTATTGAGTTGCTGCGTTTCCATAAGATCTAGTTTGTTCTCTTTGTCGAGCTCTGCAAGTTTTTCGTTTTTCTTTTCCAGCGCCGTGGCTGAAGAGGTCTCAAGAGTTTTCTCTTTGACCTCAAGAAGCTCAGCTGCATCCACTCCAGCTGTATGGCTTTCAATACAATTCCTCATATCTTTCTCAAACATGTCTATTTCTTGAATCCTTCTTTCAAAAATTGCAAGCCTTTCTTGGTTCTCATTTTTTATCTTGATAGCCGACTTTTCTAGCGGTATGACTTCTGTTGAAATCCTTATAAAATCCTGCATATCCTGGATAAAGTCTCTCTGGACAGGAAAATCGGTAGAATCCTGAAAAGTATATCGAATTTTAAGCCCCCCTTCCATCCGCATAAAAAACGTTTTTATTTAAATTATGTTTTTTTAACATTTTAAGTTTATCAGACTTGATTTTGAATAATATAATGCGGTTTTTCTTTCAAGAATTTTTTTCCTTTCAGGAGTTTCTTTACATTAAGTCTTTTAAATACTAAAAATCTCTCCCAGTAGCAAAACGTCCAATTTCTAATAATTTTGCATTCTATATAATTTATATTCTCGCATTTTATTTTTTTAAGGTCCAAATTTTCCCTCATTTCTCATTAAAAGTTCAGATACATCTCAGCTTTTCTAACTCCAGCAATATGCACAATTTCTATCAGAAAACACGGAATTCTTTATTATCACTATCTAAATTTAATTTTCCTAATCTGTTAGAAAGATTTATATCAGTTATCGTGTAATCTTAGCTATATTATCATTCTAAGATAATATACAGAGATGTGTACCCTGCATTAAAATCAAACGCTTGCAGTCGGTGAAAATTTGACTTGAGATAGATTTTCGCCTTGAGATAACTCGTACATATCTCATGTCCAAGGCTGACACAGCTCTGGTGCAAAAACGGGATCAATAACTTCCCTGGTTGCAGCAAGAACCGATGGGACTACAACTTGCCGCATCAGGATCAGATCTTACCCCACTTCTACCAAAAACGATTTCGGAGAAGCGTTGGGTTTCTTATCAACTGGACAGATTAAAATTATACCAATTTAACTTTATCGAGGGGGCTTGGTTGAAAAATTGGGGGTAAATTATAAACTACAATTATCAAACAGTATTTATTTATTTATTTATTTATTATTTAAGTCTCCCACTAAATAAATATCAATATACTGTTTGTCGAAGATATATTTATAGTCGGAATCTACTATATCTTCAAACTTACTGATAATATTCAAAAAGACTTGCTATTCGATGTTTAAACTGGAAAAAATTGGATATTTGAGGAACCAAGGTGCAGAACATGAAACAAAGATCAATACAATTTAGTGCGCTACTTATCATATTCCTTTTTTCAGGGATAGGAAGTGCACTTGCACAACCAACCAATTTGAACACTGGTAATATGAGCGTTCAGATCAACTACATCGGAACCGGGAGACCGGGAGATGTTTTAAATATCACTGCAGATTTCAATAAATCTGTCGCTAATGCAACTATATCGATCACTGACAATCCTTTTGTAGGCGCTAGTAATGCGAATTTAGTAAGCGCTAGTAATGCTAGTAATAATACTTTAGTGGATAATGCTCTGATGACACCACAAGGTGATAATGCCTTTTCTTATAACTATCAGATTCCAGAGGATCTAAGTGGTCTTTTGGGTGTAGATATAAATCCACTTGACTCTAATGGAACTGATCTACTGGATGACGGAAGTTTTTCAGATGATGGGTTTGAAATTAATGATCCGTACATAGACATAGTTAGCCCTACCTCTCAGTTTGCTAACAAAAAATGTGTCAACTTTAATTTCACTGCATATGATACATATCAGTCTGGAAGTCAACTTTCCTATACTTTCTATCTTAACGGCATCGCAAAGAGTACCGGGGTTATAACCGCTGGCGCATATAAACAACTTGAGTTTAATTTGGATGACGGTAATTACACATGGGAAATTAAAACTAGAGACAGCCAAGGAACAACACATACGAGCGGTTCTCGTGCTCTGTATGTGGACACTAAATGTCCCAGTGTAAGACTTAATTCCCCTCTAGATTGCTCCAAACAGATAATAGATGACGCCACTGCATTCAACTTCACTTGTGAGGATGCTTTAGCTGCTCAATATACTAACCTTGGCCTGACATATACATTATACATAGATGGACAAGTTGCTAAGCGTTACGGAAGTTATGGAACTAATGTTACCGGAACTGCAAGTTCCGGAGTGCCCGTAGCTGAGGAAGTTCAACTTGCTGATGGTGCTCACAACTGGTCAGTTTCAGTTCAGGATGGAGCCGGAAACAGCGTTAACAGTGACGTCCGGAAATTCTATGTGGATCTTAATGGGCTTACAGTGAACCTCGTTTCTCCTGATGGAGGATATGTTCCTGCAAACCCGATATTCAACTTCACTGTTACTGGAAATAGCGGGGAAGGATCAGGACTACCTTTCGAGATCGGAAACGAATCTGGGATATCAGGATCAGGGTTACCTTTCAGCTACAAACTTCTCGTTGACGGTAAAGAAGTAAGTTCAAGTTGCAACTGTGGCGACTGTGACAGTTGCGACTGTGATGAAGGAGATAGTAGCAGCAGCGACACAGGAAACAATAACTGCGTTGGCTGCTCTGGAGGAAAGTGCGATGGGAGTTGTTTCGTTGTCGGTAAAGACGTCTATTCTGTAAAAGCTTCGGTCGCAGATGGATTTAACAAAAACTGGACAATAGTTATTACTGATAGTACAACCGGTAAAACCTACCAGCCTACTTTGAAGTATTTCTCTGTTGACAGCAAGGCTCCAGCACCTGTGGCAAACCTGAAAGTTGCAGATACACCAGGTGAAACTTCCTGGATTGAACTGAGTAATTCTCCAGGATTATACGTTAGCTGGAATGCTAGCACTGAAACAGATCTTGCCTCTAAGCCTTACGACGTCTTAATTAGCCCATCTAAGCCAAGCTCTATTGAGGATATGGAATTAGTAGAATCTACATCCAATATGAGTTTGACCATTGTAAACTGCACTGGAAAGTCCCTTGTCTACGGCAAGGACTATTGGGTAGCTGTTGTTGCTCGCGATAACGCCACAAACTACGATAAGTGCTTCTCCATGTGTGGTCCAGTCCAGACGTATGAGGATATGAATATCACACTTAATGAAGGCTGGAACCTGAAATCCGTGCCGAAGAGCCTCGCTGCTTCATACAACTGTCCGGAAACGGTTTTTGGTAAGAACAGTACAGTTATTTACTGGGACGGCTCATGCTGGCAATTCCCTGAGACTATCGAGCCATGTAAAGGTTACTGGGTTTATACCAAGGAGCCTTGCACAACTAATGTCAAACTTAAGGGAATGCCTTCTGGTAACCCTGATGTGCCTTCCTCTCTGACTCTCAAACCAGGATGGAACATGATAGGGCACACTTCCACATACTGTGCACCCTGGAACATGACTCTGTCTTCACTCAGTGATTTCAGTGGCAATATTCTCAATGGTATTCTTTCCGTGGATAGCTACAAGTTCTCTAACCTCATCACCTATAGCAACGGTGAAGGTTGGGGTGGCATAATTCCTGAGATGACGGATAGCATGAGCACTGGATACCCCAAATATGTTAGTGGCACTGAGTGTTTGCCAGTTGGAGCACTTCAGACTGATGGATATATGGTTCCTGGGCAGGGATACTGGATCTTCATGAAGGACGACGGTACTTACGCATCCATCGAGAGTGTATACAACCTGAATATACTTCAGGATACGTACAGCGGAAATGAGATGCCATAAGTTCAATTTTCAGAACAACTGACTATTCAGTCTGTTTAGGCTGAATGGTTCTTTTTCTTTTTGTTGTGCAATTATAATTGGAGGTCTACAATGAATAAAAAATTAAAAAATGGCCTGTTAGGAATATACATACTACTGTTTTTTTTCCTGGCTTTCTCTCAGGCGTGTATGGCAGAAGAGGATGTTCCTCCATCCCCTCCAATGCTTCCGATGACAATAAGTGGAGTCGCTCTTATTGACGGCACGCCTGCTCCCAATGGGACTGTTGTTGCAGCTTATCTAAATGAAAAGGAGTATCTTGCAAATACTTCCTCCGGAAATTACTCAATCTTTATTCCTGGTACTTCTGGGGATGAAGGAAAACTGGTTACTTTTAAGGTGGACGGGAAGGATGCTGCAAGCAATATTACCTGGAAATCTGGAGGTATAGCGACCCTTGAGCTGCCTGATGGTAAGGCAGTTTATGTCGAGATCGCTGAAAGTAATTCAAACAGTGATTCTAACAGCGGCTCTAAAAGCGATTCAAACAGTAATTCAAACAGTAATTCAAACAGTAATTCAAATTTAAAAGCAAGTTCAGAATCTTTGACAAATAATAAAGAACAGGGGGTTTCCGCACAGGGTTCCAAAGCCGATTCCATTAAAACTTCGATCCCTGAGCCAGATGTAAAGGCTTTGAAAAGTACAGTTGCAAATTCCAAAGATAAGGTGGCAGCAGAATCTTCCGAAAATTCCCCTAATTCACAAAGTACTCCAGGTTTCTCGATTATTTATGCGGTTGTAGGCATACTTCTGCTCGCTTTCGGATCCGATCTCGGGAGGGGATCTCGAAGGAATCCCTGAAGGACTTTTTTCATAAGAGTCTACATGACTAATGGTAAAATATCAAGGTGACATGATGACCATCAAGGACAAATATTTAAGAGTTTTATCGTGCCTGGTTATTCTGCTACTGGGCATGTCCCTTGTTCCGGCTGCATCTGCCAACAGTCCTCCTGCTATCCCCAATGTGTTTCAAGGAAACCTTAAAGGAGATGCTGCAAATGCGGGGCCCGGACTTATAATCTCTGCATATATGGATTCAAAGCTTGTTGCTTCGTACCCTCTTCAAGAGACTGGAAAGTACAAGGTGGCAGTTAACTGTACTGAGCAAGATAATGGAAAAGCGATAACTTTCACATTGGGAGGCGTTGCATCCGAACCTGTTTCAGTGACCTATAAGCAAGGAGCTTTGCCAGTGAAACTTGACCTGACTTTCAATGGAGACTTTATACCCCCTACTATAGAATCTTTATCTGCATCTCCCAAACTCATCCTGAATGACGGTAAGGATTTTTCGACTGTCACGGCAAAGGTTGTAGATCCAGTATCCTCTAGAACTCCATCAGTGACCATCGATCTTACCCCCATAGGACAGGGCGCGGTTTCATTGAAGTCAGAGGGTGGAAATCTCTATACTTATAATGTAAACAGTACTGTAGCAGGTGAGTTTAAATTCATTTTCAAGGCTGCGAACCCCTCGGGAAGCAGTGCTATAGATAAAAATAGTATTTCTATCACTGCACTAAAAGAGAGTGAACTTGCAGCAAAGTTCGGAGGCGCTGACGGAATTTTCTCTCCTGAAGAAATTAAGAATCTTGTAAACGATAACAATGTATCCAGTGGGATCAAATATACAGTTCTGGGTACATACTTTGCTGATGGGTGGGATCGCATATGAAACAACCTTTTAAATTTGTTATTATATTGCTCCTGGCCCTGACTTTATATGCTGCCCCTGCTTCTGCAAGCAGCGCACAAAGGACTTTCCCTGCTTCGGTTAGTCCCAATCAGGAGTTCCAGGTGACAGTTAATGTAGCTGACTATGGTGCTGCCGGACAGGTTCTTGAAAAGCTTCCGACTGGCTTCACATATGTTAGTTCTACCCTTCCGGAAAGAGCTGTAACTGTAAATGGCAGCGAAGTTTCCTTCCTGCTCATGACTGAAAAAAGTTTCAGCTATACCCTGAAAGCTTCTGCATCAAGCGGTACATACAAAATTGTAGGAATTCTGAGAGATATCAACAAAGCTGAGTGTCCTGTCCTCCCTGCCGACTGTTCCATTACTGTCAGTCAATCTTCCAGTGGCGGCTCAGGCAGCAGTTCAGGTGGTAGTTCCGGCGGTAGCTCAGGCGGACATAGCAGTTCAGGCGGTGGAGGCGGCGGTGGTTCTGCCGAGCCACAGAGCAACGTGGAGGCAAAAGAGCTGTCCCAGCAATCTGTCACCGCTGGAAAGCACGTAAAGTTTGAGTTCTCACAGGGTGTAACTTGCATAAGGTATGTGGAGTTTGATGCTAAAAAATCTCTGGGAAAGATCACTGCTATTGTCGAAATGCTGAAAGGCCAATCAAAATTGGTATCGAGCCTACCTGAAGGCACGGTTTATAAGAACGTGAACATTTGGGTTGGTTCTGGAGGAGTTGTAAATTCTGATAGCATCGGAAATGCAGTTGTCGGTTTCAAAGTCGAAAAGGAGTGGCTCAAGAAGTGCGGAGCTGACGAAACATCTCTGGCTCTCTGGAACTACAACAAAGCTTGGAGCAAACTTGAAACCAAAAAAGTTGGTGAAGACAATACTTATGTCTTTTTTGAGTCCAAAACTCCAGGTTTCGGCTCCTTTACAATCGTTGTACCTAATAAAAACGTAGAAGTGAAGCCTTCCAATTCGGCAACTTCCGCTCCTAAAAACAATTCAAAATCAAACCCGGCATCTGACGCAGAGAAGCCTTCTGATAAGAGCTCTATTCCTGGTTTTGAATCTGTAGCAGCCATAGGAATCCTAGGAACTGTGTATCAGATCATGAGAAGGAAGTAAAAAGTACTAAGTCTCAAAATAAATTTCAATTGAAGCAGCCTTCAAAGCTGCTTATTCTTCTTTTTTAACCCTGCTATTAAACGATCACCTGTTTTTAAAAAGTGTTTCTTTGGGCAATAATAACCTACAAATAAGTGGTTATACTTTTTTAGTAAAAATTCTCAATTACAAGGCTTTGAATTCTGTAACTTTTGAAAATGATTGAGAACATAAGGGATTCAAACTGGGTTTCATACTAACCAAAAATTCTAAAAATCAGTCTACTTGAATTCGTTAAAATTAATTATCCCTGTTCAGATCAACCCTCTTAAGCGAAGTGAAAAGGGCCCCGTTCTCCCGAGACGGGATTTGGGAAATACACCAGCCGGGATTCGAACCCGGGTTCGAGCGTTGGCAACGCCCGGTGATGACCGCTACACTACTGATGTTCAAAGCTTACAGAATGCTCTGCTGCTTTTTTATTGTATATGTTTTCTCATTAATTAAATTGATCCCTGATCATTTTTAGGACATGTGTTTTATATCACATATATTCTTAAGGCAGTGTGTATATTTTCGTTTATTCTCTTTTAAAGCTATTTTTTAGTTTATACTCTATTACATAGCTCCAATTGATATTGAAAATTAACTAATTGGTGATTTTTACCAGAATAATTGAGAGTAGTTTATCAGCAATAAGTAGCTCATATATAACTGGAGCCTATCCCAAAACTCAAAATTTACTTCTTTAGATCTCATATTTTAAGCAACCAATCAAACTTATGACTATGAAGCTAATCCTGAGTATTTCTGAAAATTGAGGATAAATATTGGTTTTGGGATAAACTCAACGATTATTTAACAATGGTTCTAGGGGAAGTTTTCCATCCCCGCAGCAAGCTAGCGGGGTATTCGACTGAATGACTTAGGGAAATGAACCGATTTTTAACGGATCGGCAATCACAGCACCGATTAACAGCCCCGTGGAGATCGCCACAAAGGTCAGAGCTACCTGGATCAGACTGGCAATGGAAGAGGAATAGTTCTGACCCACTAATGCAGCTAAGCTGATAAATCCAAGTGCTCCGGGAACCAAGATCCAGAATGCAGGTATTATAGATACATAATATGGTGTTCTAAGTTTGGATCGCTCCAGAAAAGTTCCTAGCATTGTCATGATCATGGAACCTATGAAAGCCCCGAAAAGTCCTCCCAAAAGGTAGTTTCCTGCTTGCTGTCCAAGAAAAGTGGCTAACAATACAATTAAAACCCCTAACATGTCCTTGTTTCTTATACACATCAAAAGGTACATCCCCAGGGTAAAAATAAGAACCCCAACATAGGGAGCCCACCAATTAAGAGGGGTTGTCGTACTGGCTATTATGTAATCTTCAGACAAACCTGCAACCTGAAGGCCTACTATCACTCCAAATAAGAGAAGTAGCAGTATTATTACTCCCTGAACAAGGCGGGCTGCACCAGATACCAAATTATTTGCTGCCAGTTCGAACATTCCTGTAGATAGAACTGCTCCGGGAATGAAGTAGGCAAGTGCAGGGACCATTATGGTTAGGGAACCGTTTATAATTCCCTGTTTAATACCGAAAAAGAATATTGTGGAAACAATAAAGGCCGTTAGGACAGGCAGAATTAGAGTAAGTTTTGTTTTATCCTCAGAATAAGCCAATATAAGTCCTGCTATGGCCCCTAATGCTCCACAGAAAAATAATCCATTAAAAGTTGGTAAAAAGAGCATTCCCAGGCCTGTGGAAAACAGTGCATAGCCTAAAATATTTTTAATATAGTTATTTTGGCGTTTAACGTTTATTATTTCATTAATACATCTTATTCCCTGTTCAGGCGTTATTTCAGCATTTTCTGCCTGGTTGATCAACTCATATAATCTTGAAACTTGGTCTAAATGAAGCACTCCGGGTTTCTGCAGCGTGACCTCCAGAGCTTTTGAATCGCCATTTGCAATCTTTATGATTAAAAAGGTAGGTAAACTGATAACCTCCTCAGCTTTGAAACCATAAGCATGGCATATTTTTTTCAAAATTGATTCTATGGACATCACCGCGATTCCTGCAGTAGTCAGAGCTCTGGAGAGCTCTGTGAGAAATTTCAAAAACTGATGAGGTGAATCGCTCTCATTTGAAATATTTGAAGAATTTATATGAGATGAATCAGTGTGTGGAACCATTTTATCAATTCTTAAATTTGTTCACTTTGAATTTTTGGTGTGTAGCGTATCCCCGCTTCTTCACGGAGCCGATGAGAGAGATCCAAATGGCCTCTTCCTTACAGATGTCTTGCTGATATCCAGTTGCCCCAGTAGCAGGTGTGGATCGTCAGGAACGAGGGCATGGACATCGATTCCCCATTTTTCTCGTTGCCTGAAAGGTTCTGGATAAACTGCATCAGCATTCGGGATAGAGTTTTCTGGTCTTCTTCTGGAATGCAAAAGTGATGAGATTGTTTGAGCCAATTACGGAGGGATCGCTGTCAATGATCTGGCTAGCGACTTCTGACCACCAGGTACGGAAGTGGTTGCTAGACTTCAACGATGATGCGGTAGTCGCGTCGGTAAGAGCTACCGAGCTTCATCTGGATATGGTCAAAAGCTTGCATTGTGCCAGATATGGCGGGAACATACACGCCTTCAACCAACAAACAGTCCGGAGGCAGAGGATCAACATTGAACTTCGTCCCTGTGCCCATGGGAGAACAATAGTGTAGCCTCCATCGCTAATTGTCTTGACATAGGTCTTTCCCCGCGCAGGTATAATAAAGCTCCGCATAAGTGGTCGATTTGTTGTCTTCGAACCAAAAAGCTTCGACCGGCTGATTACGGTTGTATATAGGCTTTTCTCGACGGCAGAGTAAAGGATTGCCATTCTTGAACTGTCCGGCTAACTTATATTGCCATGCCCTTTTTGAACTGGCTGTTGTAAAGGTTGGCATAAAAACCATTCAAAACAAGCAGTTCGCGATGCGTACCTGTTTCTACTACTCGTCCGCCATCTAAAACGATAATTTTATCTGCGTTTTTGATGGTAGAAAGGCGGTGTGCGATGACAAAACTTGTTTTTCCACGCATCAGTTTGAGCAGCGCACTCTGAATAATCAGTTCGGTCCGTGTATCAATTGAAGAAGTCGCTTCGTCAAGTATCAACACAGAGGATTGTGCAATCATCGCTCTCGCAATACTAAGCAATTGCCGCTGCCCCTGTGAAAGGTTGCCGCCATTATCGGTAAGAATCGTATCGTAACCCTGTGGCAATTGCATAATAAAGTCATGGGCATGTGCCAGCTTTGCTGCCTGTTCAACTTCTTCGTCCGTCGCTGTCAGCTTACCGTAGTGGATATTTTCGCGTATGGTGTCCGAGAAAAGGAAAGTATCTTGGAGTACCATCGAAATGGACTGTCGCAAACTCTTTCGAGTAATGGCATTTATATTTTGTCCGTCAATATAAATTGCTCCGCTATCAATATCATAAAACCTGGTGAGCAAATTGATAATGGTTGTTTTCCCCGCACCCGTAGGGCCAACGATGGCAATTTTCTGGCCTTTTTTTGCAGAAATGGTTGCCTCTTTAAGTATAGGTTTACCGGGTATGTATGAAAAATTAACGGAGTCAATTTCCACGTTGCCTTCAATGTTCTTAATGTCTCTGGCATTATCCACGTCCTTTTCTTTTTCTTCATCCATTACCTCAAATACTCTCTCTGCGCCTGCAATGGCTGACTGGATAGTGCTGAAAAGGTTGAGAATATTATTGATCGGCTGAGTAAAATTACGCATATAGAGCAGGAAAGAAAATATTACTCCTACAGTAATTCCCGCAACTCCTTTTATTATTAAAATGCCGCCGCAGACCGTGATAATCAAATATGTCAGATTATTAATAGTGTTGTTCACCGGTCCCATGACGCTGCTTATCGCCTGTGCTTTTATAGAACTGGAGACAAGCTTTTCGTTGATTTCCTTAAAATGACCCTCTACTTCCTTTTCTCGGGAAAATACCTTAACAACTTTTTGGCCTGAAACCATTTCCTCTATGTATCCGTTAAGCCGTCCAAGCTCAGATTGCTGCTCCGTAAAAAACTTCTGGGACTTTATGGCAAGGACTTTTGATGTAAAGAACATCAGAGGCGTTGTCAACAGCCCGATCAGTGTGAGCAGTGGGCTGAGCAGCAACATTGCTACCAGCATACCTACAATGCTGACGACGCCGGAAAACAGCTGCATAACACTCTGTGAAAGTGTAAGGTTAATATTGTCAACATCATTTGTCAGGCGGCTCATGAGATCACCGCTTGAATGGGTATCAAAATAATTGAGAGGCAACTTTTGCAGGCTGCTGAAAAGATCACTCCGGATACTTGCAGACGTTTTCTGGGCAACACGAATCATCAAAAAATTCTGCATGTAAGTAGAAAAAGCCGAAACAAGGTAAATGAGAATCATGATAATACAGATGCGAGCAAGTCCAGCAATATCCTTATTAGAAATGAACTCGTCAAATGTGTACCCGTTTAGTTGAATCCCGATAATTGTAATCAGCGTTGTAACAAGAGCACAGAAAAAAATGATGAGCAATATGTGCCACCGTTTACCAAGGTATATAATAATACGTTTAAGTGTTCCCTTAACGTCCTTAATTTCTGTTTTTTCTCTGTAAAGACGGGCGTTTGGCCCGGGGCGGCCTGTAATATCATGTGGCATCATGTTATTCTGTGGCATTCAGGAGCACCTCCTTGCCAAGCTGTGAAACCGCTATGTTGCGATATACTTCATTGCTTTGCAGTAATTCTTTATGGGTACCTTTCGCAATAATGCTGCCATTATCAAGCATTAATATTGTATCCGCATCCATAACGCCGGAGATACGCTGTGCAATAATGATTATCGTGTTTCCGTTCATCTTTTTTGCAATTTCAAACTGCAAGCGCGCCTCAGTAGACAGGTCAACTGCACTTGTAGAATCATCAAAAATCAAGATTTTTGGATTTTTTAAAAAAGTTCTTGCTATGGAAAGGCGCTGTTTCTGCCCACCTGAAAAGTTTTTACCTCTTTGTTCAACTTGACTTTGTAATTTGTCGGAAAGAGCCTGAATAAAATCTTCTGCCTGAGCGATGTGGAGTGAGTCCCAGATTTCGGCCTCATCCGCTTCTTCATTGCCAAAATTCATATTTTCTTTAACTGTCCCCTGAAAAAGGACATTTTCCTGCAGCACGATCCCGATACTGCTACGCAGATGCTGTATTGGTATGGCCTTAATATCATAACCTCCAATCAGAACTTGTCCGCAGGTTGCCTCATACAGCCGGGGAATCAGGCTTACAACGGAACTTTTTCCTGAGCCAGTAGCTCCGATGATACCTATTGTCTGCCCTTCCTTACACATGAAAGACAGGTTTTTCAGTACATAGTCTCCCTTTTCCCCGTATCTGAAACTGACATTTTTGAACTCAATGTCATAATTTTTTGGCAATACTTGGGAGCTGCACTCCTTAATACTCGTTTCGCATTCCAAAACCTCTTTAATACGATCTGATGATGCCTGTGCGCGTGAAATGTTTATAATCATACTGACAAGCATTATTAGAGAGTTTGTTATCTGCACAAGATAATTCACAAACGCCATTATCTTGCCTACTTCAAGCTCTCTGGAAACGACCATATTACCTCCGAACCATAGGATCGCAACCACGCTCAGATTCATAATCAGAGTAGCTATCGGCATCAGCGTAAAGGTCAGGTTCTGTGCCTGTATGCTTTTTTCTGTAAATTCCGTATTCACTTTGCTGAAACGCGCATTTTGTTTGTCTTCCATATTGAAGGCTTTTACAACACGTACGCCCAGCAGATTTTCACGCATGACGGTATTAACCTTGTCTAGCCAAAGCTGCATCTGTGTGTAAAGCGGCACCGATTTCATCATTACAAATGCGACACAAGCGATGATAATAGGCAAAATGACACAGAAAACAATGGCAAGACGGGGACTCAGCAAAAAGGACATAACTATGCCGCCAATGCACAGCAATGGTGAACGCACCATTCCACGCAGCAACATGAGAAACATGTTCTGAATTTGCATTACATCGTTGGTCAGCCTTGTAATAAGTGACGATGTTTTGAAATGGTCAATTTCCGAATATGAAAGCGACTGTATTTTATGAAAGAGCTCTTCTCTCAAACTCCCTGCTAACATTACAGATACAAATGAGGCAAGCACACCGCAGCCTGCGCCGCCAATTAATCCTGTAAACGCACAAAGTACCATTTTGAGGCCTACAGATAATATATACCCCAGATTTCTGTTTTGAACGCCTATATCCACAATATCTGACATAAGCGTGGGTTGTTGAAGGTCCATGAAAACTTCTACCAGCATCAAAAGAGGAGCAAGTAAAGAACAAATCAGAGCTATGCCTTTAAGATTTTTTTTAATAAGTTGAAACATAAATGTATCCTTTCACTGTTTTGTAATTATTCAAAAATGATGACGTTATTTTTATTCTTTAGAATGGCAGTGATTATTTACAGTATTCATCGCTCCGATCTTTTTGATTCTTTCAAGTCCAATGTATCAAGACTTTTACACAGCTTTGAAGTAATTGTAAGCATCTTTTCAATTTCTTCTTCCGAAATTTCCTTAAATACGATATTTGTAAATTTTTTCATGAATTCTTCTTCGGATTTAATAGCGTCTTCAACAATTTCTCTGCCTTTATTTGTCAGGTAGATGTGCATCGTCCTTTGATCCTTTTCATCCCGTTTACGCAAAATAAGATTAAGTTGCTCCAGCCTTCCGAGCGCTTCTGTCATAGATGAAGGTCGCATATCCATTTGTTCTGCGAGATCTCGCTGGATAATTCCTTCATTTTTCGCGATTAGCTGCAGTAATTTTGACTGCCCGAAAAATAGACCACGTTTATGTTCTGACCTATGTGAAAAACGGTGCATTTGCTTGCTTAGGCGGTTCAACATATTATATAGCTATATAGCATCATGATTCTGCATTTGACTACCTTCTCAATGTTATTTAGTTCTCTAGTATATTTAGGTACCTAAATATCAGTATATAAATGCTATCTCATAGTGACAACGATAATATTAGGCATCAAAATAAATTTTTAAAAAAGTCATTGCAAGTCATTGCACTGCTTTAGAACGATGATATAAACATATCCTGTTGTGCTTATAGTGGGGTGCATCAGCACAACTTTGGTTGAAATTTCATATATAGCTAGAACTTAAGTTAGAAAACTTATCTTTTAACTATTTTTAATTTAGTTTTATAGTTATGTAATATCTGAGCCGTAGAGCAATTTAAGTGGGTTTTTCCTATCTAATTTTCCTATCTAATTTATCATCCAATAAGGGATAATTACTCACTGAGGTTAGATAATGGAAAATGAGCAAAAAATCATTGGAAAGGAAATTTCATTCTGGCTAGATACATCTCCTGTTACAAATTTCCCTAAACTTGACAAAAGGTTGAAAGTCGACGTGGTGATTTTGGGGGGCGGTATTGCAGGTATAACCTCTGCAGCATTGTTAATGGAAACTGGGTATACAGTAGCATTAATAGAAGCAGATCGAATAGTAAAAGGAGTGACAGTTGGAACCACAGCTAAGATCAGTGTGGCACCCAATATGATTTACAAGAACCTTATTTCAAAATTAGGTATTTCAAAAGCCCAGGATTTTGCTAATGCCAATATTAAGGCAGTTGAGAAGATAGCTGATATTATAAGAGATTGGAACATTGACTGTGAGTTTCAACGCCTTCCTCTTTACATTTACACAGAGTCTGGTGAGGGAATTAATGAGATCAGAGGTGAATTTGAAGCTGCAAAACAGTTAGGACTTCCAGTTTTTTACACCGAAGAAGTGCCTTTACCATTTAAAACAGGCCCCGCTATCAAATATGAGAATCAGGCCCAATTTCATCCGCGTAAGTATCTTCTGGCCCTTTCAGAACATATAATTGGCAAAGGAAGTTATGTCTTTGAGAATACCTCTGCCATAACTGTCAAAGATGGCGAAATCAAAGAAGTAGTAACAGATCAGGGATCAATAGCAGCTGATCAAGTAATAATTGCAACAAATAAACCAGTGTATGATCCTGACAAACTCTACAAACATTTGCATTTAGCAAGATCCTATG
Source organism: Methanosarcina sp. (assembly GCA_036504475.1). GTDB lineage: Archaea > Halobacteriota > Methanosarcinia > Methanosarcinales > Methanosarcinaceae > Methanosarcina. The sequence goes on along the minus strand of DASXVB010000174.1, from coordinate 9,243 downwards.
TGTTAGCATTATATGCTCATGGACATTTCCCTGAAGGGATGTTTATAGACTTCAATCCTGTGCACACCTATAGGACTACCCCTGCAGACAAAGGTAAACTGATAATTGTTGCTGGAGAACACAGTCCTGTCGATATAGCTGACAAAAACGTTTACTATGGTAGGCTTGAAAACTATGCACGTCAACACCTTAATGTTCAGTCTATTGAATACCGATGGTCCAATAAAGATTGCACTACTGATGATGGTCTGCCTCTTATAGGCATGACATCTCAAAAAGATATTTATGTAGCAACTGGATTTGGGTTTTGGGGAATGGCAAACGGCACTACTGCTGCCATGGTAATTACTGATCTTATTAATGGTCAAGAAAACGAATTCGTTGATCTATTTAATCCCTTAAGGTTTCTATAAGACTATTGTTTGATTTTGTTACCATATTATTTACTTGGTAAGTGACACTTTTATGGAGTAATCAATTGCGTGAGTGTCAAAACATAAATTTTCAAAAAATATATTAGAAATGAAAACCTTTCCCTTGATTTTTTACCTTAAATGTTTTAGTCTTTCACAGTTAATAGATAATTAAACCGGAGTTAAATGCATGGAAAAAATTATGCCTGTACTATTTGTAGGTCATGGTTCACCGATAAATGCCATAGAAGACAATGAGTTTACAAAAACTTGGAAAAATATTTCCAAAAAAATTCCAAAACCTAAAGCGATACTGGCAATATCTGCGCACTATGAAAGGGAGGATACCAGCGTTACTTCAAATGAGATACTCAAAACGATTCACGATTTTTATGGGTTTCCCCAACAATTATATGATCAAAAATATGATTGTCCCGGTTCACAGGAACTTGTTATCAAAATAAAAGACCTAATTGAAGATGTTAATTTCGACTCAAAATGGGGAATTGATCATGGAGTATGGTGCGTACTTTCTAAGATGTATCCAAATGCTGAGATTCCTTTAGTTGAACTGAGTATAAATCGAAAGCTGAGCATGCAGCAGCATTATGAACTGGGAAAGAAACTCTATAGACTAAGAGAAGAAGGAATTTTTATTTTCTGCACTGGTAATGTCGTGCATAATCTTATGATGGCAAATATGTCTGGAAGTCCTTATAAATGGGCAATAAGTTTTGATGAGAAAGTTAAAAAATTTGTCACAACCCGAGATGATCTTAAACTGATAAATTACAAATTAATTGGAGAAGACGCATTGTTATCTGTTAACTCTGCTGAACATTATATTCCTTTAATCTATTCTCTTGGCTCAACAAACAAAAATGAAAGTGTCAGCTTTTTTTGTGAAGAAATAGTTTATGCAACTATTTCCATGCGGTGTATATTATTTGGGAATTTATCATAAAACTCGATATTTGTTTACTCAATCTTTAATGATTATATATTTATCAATTCCTTTTTTCGGTTGTTAACTTCTGCTCAAACTAAGTCGTTTAGGATTATTATTTTCTCTAACGGAATTTTGAGCGATGGCGCGAACATACCCCGTTGCTTGCAGCGGGGTGCGCCAGCACAACTTTAATTGTAACACGATGTTATACAAAAGTATGATATAATATTCTTTTTTAATACCAACCCTAGTTAGCATAATAAATATTGGAAGAAAGGACAAAAACAGAAAAAGAAAGTCCAGCTAAAATCATGTAAAGTTTTCAGGATATTTGAATGTAAAATAAAATACTATAGGCACTGAAGCCGAATACGTGTTTTAGATAATAAGGGTTTAAAGCACATTAGTTTCTAAGTCAACCTTGTAAGTCCTATTATATATCACTACTTTTTTAGATTTTTATATATTCTGGATAAGTATTCCAATATGTTATTATTTTTACATGCAGGATAATTTCGAAAGTTTTATAACTTATATGTTTTATGAGTATTTATAACATAAAAATCTGCATAATATTAATAATTAATTCTATTAAATTTATAATTTATTTGATAAATCGTTATAAAAAGACGAGAAAATATGAAAGTTCGTGTATATAGAAAAGGCTGCAATAACAAGTGCAGAGTTATTCCTTTATCTACAAAAATGACATCTCAAAAAATTTGTAGAGTAAAGGAGCTTGATAGGCACAGATCAAAAATCGAATACTGAAGAATTTTTGTTGTATACCATCCGATTTCACGAGTGGTCTTCTGAAAAGAGAGTGATTTTAAATTGAACTTTCTCACAATTTCCAATTTGTATGTGGATTTCCCTACTGACGATGGTTTGGTCAAAGCGGTAAACGGTGTAGACCTCTCTATTACTGAGAGTGAAACTGTAGGCTTAATAGGTGAATCCGGATGTGGTAAAAGTGTCCTTGGACTTTCTATCATGAGACTGCTGCAGGATGACGTGATCTTTAAAGGAGACATTCTCTACCGTGGAAAAAATCTGTGTTCGATAGAAAAAGAAGCCATGAGAAAACTCAGGGGTAAAGAAATTGGTATGATTCTCCAGAACCCGGGAAGTTCCCTTAATCCAGGAATGACAGTTGGCTCTCAGATAGCTGAGTCTTTCATGCTGCATAAGCACGTAAAAGGCAGTCTGGCTGTCGAGATGGCAGAGAAACTTTTGGGGCGCGTAAAGATCAAAGAACCCTCTAAAAGAGTAAAGGAATACCCTCATCAGTACAGCGGAGGGATGAAAGAGAGAGCAATAATCGCTATGGGTATCGCCAGTGAACCGCGTTTTATAATTGCTGATGAACCCACAAAAGGTCTTGATGTAACTATAAAATGGAACATTGTGAAACTGTTAAAAGAGATCTCTGAAAAAAAAACAATGCTGATCATCACCCATGACCTTGGGGTTGCAGAGAAATTATGCGATAGGATTGCTGTTATGTATGCAGGAGAATTAGTCGAAATCGCTCCAGTAACCTCAATATTTGAAAGTCAGCTGCATCCCTATACTCAGGGTTTTTTTAACTCTCTCCCTTCTAAGGGGCTTAAACCAATAAAAGGCAGCAGTCCTTCTTTAATTGATCTCCCTAATGGATGCAGGTTCCACCCGCGCTGTAATTATTGCAGTGACAGGTGCAAAACAGAACATCCTTTCATGGTCGAAAAAGACGGCAGACTTGTGAGGTGCTTCCTCTATGCTTGAAGTAACTGGTTTAAAAAAAACATTTACTTCCGGCATCATTTCTCGTACTGTAACCAAAGCTGTGGATGACGTATCCTTTTATATAGAGAGAGGAGAAACCCTGGGCTTGGTTGGGCAAAGCGGTTGTGGGAAATCTACTCTCGGACAATGTATACTGAGACTTATTGAGCCAACAGTAGGAAAAATCGTGTTCAATGGCACGGATATCACTGCCCTTGATAACAGAGTTCTGGACAGAATCCGACCTTCAATCCAGATGATATTCCAGGACCCTGACTCTTCTCTCGATCCTAAAATGACAATTGGACAGAGCATAGCAGAACCGTTAAAACTTAAAGGAAATAACAGAGAGAAAACCGAAAGCAAGGTCATTGAGCTTATAAAGCAGGTTGGGCTCAGTCCTGAACATATCAACCGTTTTCCTCACCAGCTTAGCGGGGGCCAAAATCAGAGGGCAGTTATTGCAAGAGTGCTTGCCCTTGAACCTGTTTTTATCGTTGCCGATGAGCCCACCGCTTCTCTTGACATCTCAGTTCAGGCCCAGATTTTGAACCTGCTAAAGGACCTAAAAGAAGAATATGCCCTTACAATGCTGTTCATTTCTCACGACCTTGAGTTGATGAAACACATGTGCGACAGAGTAGCTGTGATGTACAAAGGAAAGATTGTAGAGACTGGGAATATTGATGAGATCTTTCAGCACCCTCTTCACCCTTACACAAAGTTACTGTTAACAGGAGATTCTGATCCCAAAATCGAAAATGTTGTTTAGACATCTGAGCTTGATATTGTTTTCTGACGTTGAAAATGTGAGACTTTAGGAATAGGTAAAGTGTAGATCAGGAGTTTATGAACTTGAATAGAAAATACAGAATTATGGTTCTCGTCATGCTATTAGTCATGGCAACAGTCCTTGGATCGCTATGTATCGATCAGAAAAGTGAAGAAAAAACTGCTAGTGCCAACCAGACAGGTATACAAAGCCAGGGAGGCACACTAAGATATGCAACTGCTTTTTATCCCACAGACACTCTTGACCCGACGGTAAAATGGACTGGCTGGTATATGCGAGAAGCCGGAATCTATGAGACACTTTTCAGTTATGACGAGAATATGAACTTACGGCCTGAACTCGCTACAAAATATGAGAAAATCTCCGATACTGAATGGAGGGTCTACCTTAGAGATGGAGTAAAGTTTCATGATGGTACTCCAATGAATGCAGATGCTGTAGTGTATTCACTCAAAAGAGTGCTTGATAATAATAATTCAAGAAAAGGGGAATACGATTTCATCCAATCCATAAGCAAATATTCTGACAATGCAGTGACAATAAAAACAAATTCTACATATGCTCCTACTATAGCAAGCCTTACGGACCCTATAACTTCCATAGTCAGCCCCAGTTCAAAAGACCTTAATACCACACCAATAGGAACAGGTCCCTTTAAAGTTAAAAGTTATACTAAGGATGTAAATCTCATTCTGGAGAAGAACAAAGATTACTGGAACGGCACACCCAAGTTGGACAATGTCACTATCTATTTTGTCAAAGATGATATGACCAGGCTCTTCAAACTGGAAAGCAATGAAGTGGACATTGCTGATGGTATTCCTCAATCAGAAGTGGCAGACCTCAGCAATAATTCTGACTATACTTTATACAGTAATTCGACTTTAAGAACATATTTCCTGTATGTAAATATGAAGAAAGAGCCTCTGAATAACGTAAAAGTAAGGCAGGCTCTGAACTATGCCATTGATCGCCAGCAGATTGTGGATACTGCCCTTGAAGGTGTTGGTGGAACCCCTGCAAAGAGCTTTTTCCCGTCTGTCATGAATTGGTCGATAAACAATAAAATCGATATGGTTACTCGTGACGAACAAAAAGCTAAGAGTCTTCTAACTGAAGCTGGTTTCAAGGACACTAACGGAGACGGCTGGCTGGAATATAATGGTAAACCTTTCGAATTGAACATAAAGACCTATACTGGTCGTCCTCAGCTTAAGCCCGCTGCCGAAGTGATTGGAACCCAGTTTGAGTCAATCGGGATAAAGACAAGTGTCACTGTCCTGGAAAGCGGAGCATTAGAGGAAGACATGAACAAAGGAAACTATGATCTTGCCCTCTATGCCTGGACAGTAGCTACTACTGGAGATCCAGATTATTTTGTTTCAAAGCACTTTGAATCTACAGGAAAAGAAGCACAGAAGACAGGATACTCAAACGCTCAGGTAGATGAATGGATAAGGGAAGGTCAGCAGACCATGAACCAGACTCAGAGAAAGGAATATTATGACAAAGTTCAGGAACAGGTATTGGAAAACTGCCCCGAGATATTCGTATTCTATCAGAACGCCATAGTTGGTGCAAACAAGAAAGTAGGAGGGATTAAACAGTTCCCGAATGAGATCTCTTTCCTGACCAAAGACATCTATATCAAAAAATAAACTCAATGGGATCCCGGGATTTTTCCGGGACCTTAAGAAAAGGGGGAACAAAAATGGACACAAAAGAAGTCATTCAGAACTATTGGGATTATCGAAGTGAGAGCTATAATAACGGTGTCATCGAGAATTCTGAAGAAGAACGTAACGCCTGGAGAGCTATGCTTTCAAAATCCATAGAGGAAAAGAAAGGTCTTAAGGTGCTTGATGTGGGAACAGGTCCTGGGTTTCTGGCTCTTTTATTTGCCGAGATGGAAAACGAAGTAACAGCCGTTGACCTGTCAAACAATATGCTGGAAAAGGCAAGGAAAAATGCATTAAAAAAGTCACTCAATATAAATTTTCTTCATGGAGATGCAGAGAATCTTCAGCTGCCTGATGGATATTTCGATGTAGTTGTCAACAGATATTTGCTCTGGACTCTCCCTGAACCTAAAAAAGCATTGACAGAATGGAAAAGAGTCCTCAAAGATGGAGGAACAATAATTGCTATAGATGGAGACTGGAATGAGCAAAAACTTTCTAGAAGAATCTGGATTAAAGCTTCAGATTTTTTGAGAGGCGTAAAGGAGGGAAAATACATGAAGAAATATAAGAAACAGTATGATCCTATAAAGAAAGATTTGCCTTTATTTAGTTTAAAACCTGAACATGTATCCAACATTTTTAAGGATTCAGGATTTGAATCTGTCAGCATACAACGCATGGATGAACCTTCGAGGCTTGTAAGGAAAAAAGGCAGTTTATTGGACAAACTTTACTTTTCCAATCCCGTCTATTTCATCAAAGCTGAAAAATAGGTAGTTCTGAAAATGAATTTTGCAACATGACAGAGGGAGGCTGAAAGGTGATAGAGTTCATAACTCGGAGGCTTTTGCTCCTTCTCCCTGTCCTTTTACTGATATCTGTGATCAGTTTTTCTATAATCTATATCTCTCCGGGGGATACAGCAGAAAATGCTCTTATGAATCCCGGAGGAGGGGTCGACCAGAAAGCTGTTGAAGAGTTCAGATTCAAAACAGGACTTGATGAACCTGTATATATCCAATATATAAACTGGATGAGTAAAGTTCTCTATGGAGATCTTGGACAGTCATATATGACAGGTGAAGCAGTATCTGAGGCAATTTTCAGATGCTTTAAAGTCACACTGAAGCTTGCCATAATTAGTATGTTGGTCTCTCTCATCATTGCAATCCCTCTTGGAATCTTTTCAGCCCTGAAAAAAGGAACAATTACCGATGATACTTGCAGGTTATTGGCCCTTGCAGGAGTTTCAATGCCCAATTTTTGGCAGGCGTATCTTCTGATCATAGTCTTCGCTCTTACCCTGAAGGTTTTGCCTTCTTCTGGATACGGCAACGGGAGTCTGAATTATATTCTCCTGCCTGCAATCACTCTTGGAACGGGTTATGCAGCTGTAACTATGAGATTGATGAGATCGAGTATGTTGGATGTTCTGCAGCAGGATTACATCCGGGCAGCCAGAGCCAAAGGAGTTCCTGAGCATATGATTATTCTAAAGCACGCTTTGAAAAACTCCCTCATGCCCGTAGTAACGGTTGCAGGGCTGAATTTCGGATACCTGCTGAACGGTTCCGTCATAGTTGAGACAATCTTCTCGTGGCCAGGGATAGGAAACCTGATCGTTTCATCTATACTTAGCAAGGACTACCCCATGATACAGGGCTGTGTATTGTTCATTGCTGTGATATTTGTACTTGTAAATTTTGCAGTGGATATTTCCTATTCTTTCCTTAACCCAAAGATCAGATATGAAACTAAGAATTAAAAACAAAAATCCGGGATTAGTCCTTAGTGCAGGAATTCTTATTTTATTCATACTTGCAGCGCTTTTTGCAGGATATATCGCGCCCCACAATCCCGAGAAAGCAAATCTTGAACTCCGACTTAAAGAACCGTGCAAGGAATTCCCGTTAGGTACTGATGATTTAGGCCGCTGCATATTAAGCCGCATAATTTTCGGTACAAGAGTATCTTTATCAGTTGGACTTTTGGTTGTAAGTTCTTCTCTGGCTTTGGGGCTTGCCATAGGCACTCTGTCCGGATACTATGGGGGATGGGTGGATGAAATAGTTATGCGAGTTGTTGATGCATTTCTTGCGTTCCCAAGCCTGTTACTGGCTCTCGGCATAGCAGGACTCTTCGGTGCGGGATTCATGAATATGGTCATAGCTCTTATAGTAGTGGACTGGGCTAGTTATGCCCGTCTAGCAAGAAGTTCGGTCATAGCTGTAAAAGAACAGGAGTACATCAAGGCTGCAAAAGGGCTTGGGGCAGGGGATTTACATGTGATTTTACGTCATGTCATTCCAAACGTGATATCCCCCCTTATAGTAATGGCAACCATGGGAATGGGGTATGTTATACTGTCTGCAGCAGGCCTCAGCTTTCTGGGCTTTGGAGTTCAGTCACCTATACCGGAATGGGGCTCCATGCTTAGTGAAGGAAAAATATACATAAGATCTGCTCCCTATGTCATGATCTTTCCCGGACTAGCTATCATGCTTGCGGTTCTGGCCTTCAACTACCTTGGAGATGGATTAAGGGACCTGTTTGACCCAAGAGAAATGAAATACATCGATTGAGACTGTATATTCGATATTCTTCAGAGCAACTATCATGAAAAAGTATCCTTCACTTAACAGCAGGTTTCTCCTGACCACGACCATTAATGCTGCAAGCGGATATATATCAAAGATTAATGACTTCAGCCAAAATGCATGTCTGTTCTTAGGATACGTTTTCCTTATCTCTTTGAGCCTGGGAATCTACGAAGTAATCTTCAACTTGTACATCTTAAGGCTTGGATTCAGGGAGGACTTCCTGGGACTTATGCTCTCACTTGTTTCTATCTCTACAGGCCTGTTTGCAATCCCTGCTGCTATGTTCTGCGACAGAGCAGGCAGAAAAAATACCTTGTTGTTGGCCTGTCTGCTGCTACTGATATCTTTTGCAATCCTGTACACCACTAAATCAGCACTCTTACTAGCTTTGTTCAGCATTCTATATGGAATATCTTCGTCGCTCAAGATTGTCACAGCGCCCACATTCATGGTTGAGAACTCCACAAGCTATGAAAGGATGCATCTATTTTCGATGTATTACTTACTATATACCACAGGGATCATGCTGGGAAACCTGGCCGGAGGTACTTTACCACAAGTTTTTATCAACTCACTGAAAGTTGACCCCATAGGTCCGGGAGCCTATCAGCTCTCATTATATGCATCTTTATCTGCGGTATTAGTTTCTTTATTACCTATAGTATTTATAAAGAACAGGAAACCCGAGTTGACAGAAAAAACAGATCTTTTCTCTAACCTTTTTTTGACTTTAAGGTCAGGAACGATTCGAAAATTGATTCTGGTAAACGGGCTCATAGGACTGGGGTGGGGATTTGCCCTTCCTTATTTCAATGTTTACTTTGACGTAGTCCTCGAAGCCAGTTCAAAGCAAATTGGATTTATTTTTTCACTTTCCCAAGTTGTCATGATGTTCACATTACTGTTTGTTCCAATACTTACGGAGAGTTTAGGAAAAGTAAAGGTTGTAACTCTTGTTCAGCTTTTTTCAATTCCCTTCCTTCTGCTCTTCATATCTACATCTATACTTGCAGTAGCTGCCTTTGGATACATAATGAGG
>DASXVB010000173.1:0-2866 GCA_036504475.1 Methanosarcina sp. | reverse complement strand
TCCTGCAAATTGAACCATATAACTGACAGCACTGTTCCTGCCAGTATTCCGAAGAATATTCAGCATCTCCAGATTTCAATGTGAGAGAAAAGTCAAACTTATCAGAAAATCCTTGCATTTTGCCACCAACTATTCCACAGTTGAAAACTTACATTTTCTTTAGAGAATATATGGTTTACTATTTTTATTCAGTAAAAAATAATACACTTTGATTCTCTACCCTTTAAATATTAGTTCAGAGGGATTGAAAGTAGTTTTGAAACAAGCATCAATTGATCCAATGAAGAACATTTCGCACCACAGACCATCTTGATTCGTTCTCTTCTGGGTTCTTTCCCAGTATCCAGTAATTATATTTGCTGTCAAGTTCACCGTAATCCCTTTCCATCTTTATCCAATAGTTCAAAAGAGGGAGGAAAGTCTCACTGTTGTTCTTTGCCACGGGATAAGCGTACAACAATCCGTATGAATCATTGGGCTCAAATATAGCTACGTCATAGAAGGGGTGTATTAGAGTCATGGTATAGCCCTCTTCGGCGGTTGTGAAAAGGGCATCTGCTTTACTCTCATTGAAGAAATCATTAATGGAATTGATCTTTACAATCTTTGCTTTAGGAAATAGGTTTGATGCTATATCCACAGATGCCGTTTTATTGAGAACTGCAATTTTCAGGTCATCCATTTTTTGGACGTTATCGAGCTTTAAGAATTCTTTCTTCCTCTCATCCCTTACAACAAAAGCCATATGGACAGTCATGTATGAATCGGTAAACTTCATTTCACCTAGTCTCTTAGGAGTTACAGCTACAGAGGACATGACGATATCACAGACACCTCTATTGAGATAGTCTGGAATCGAGTCTCCTGTTATTGGAATAAACTCTATCCTGGAAACATTGAGAATCTGAGCTAGATCATAAGCCATTTGCACGTCGTATCCCACAAGTGATTCATTCTTGTTGAAAAAGACAAAAGGCATGCAATCGCTGTTGTATCCCACTTTCATAACTCCTCTATTTTGGATAAGCTTTACAGTATCTCCTTGGGACTGATTATCTGAGACAGCAGGTAGAGAACCATTCGCGAGATAGATCTTAGTGCTAACCATTTCATCCGGTCTCGCTCCCTGAGCATCTCTGGGAAGCTCCATGTTGGATATTATATCGCTTCCGTGATAGGTATTTGCAAGAATGTGAGCAAATCCAAAATTTAGCCCTGCAATAAGGACAACCAAGATAGAGATAATTAGCAATAAAGAAAAAATCGCCTTTTTCCATTGCAGCTTACAACGGCCCGATGTCAAAGCAGCGCTGATAGTAGTAAATGAGAAGATCGACATGCTCGCCATCGAGGCAACAAAGCTTTGGCGTAGTATGCCTGTGCTGATGTAAAGGTTGAACGAGTCAGAGGGAAGACGCATTAAACTCAGGAGCGACTCTACAGAAACCTTGGATGAGCCAAAAAAACTAGGAATTCCCACCGCTGCAAGCTTCAGCTGTTCGGGTAGAGCTAGGGGATTTTTATAGAGCCAGGCTACAAAAAGAATAAACAGAAAGGGAACAAAAGAGCCCAACAAAGGAAAGGTGTATCCAAGGGGAATCAAAACTCTGTTGTAAGACTCTATCTCATTCTTAAGTTCTTCTTTCTCCAATGAATTCTCAAAGAGCTTTTTAACTCCGTCATTAATCAGTGTCAGGGTTATAAACTCAGTGCCGCTCGAAAATCCAAGGATAATTGCCTCAGACGACGCGGAAATGATATCCCTGTAACGAAAAGTAGTGAAACAGGAAATCAGCAAGGGCAAGACACCAAAGATTACAAGGGCAGTTAGGACAGCTAGAGATATCAGAAATACCTGAAGCTCCAGCAATCCCTCAAAAGTGATAGTGCCTATTGTCTGGGCCGTTATGACAAAAACTCCTATGGGAAAGGTCTTGGCCAAAGAACCGGTAATTCGGTTAAGAGCAGTCTGGAGGATGCTCAGTAAATTCATGAGCGGCTTGTTTTCTTCATCTCCCATAAGAGCCAAACCCAGGCACAAACAGAAGACTACAATAGCGGGCATAATGCCCTCGGATAAGGAACGAAAAGGATTGTAAGGGATAAACATGTCGATGATGTCTAGGGCTTCTGTACTGGTAAGATCCTGAGTGCTGAAAAAAGAAGCGGTTTTCAGAACTGGAAAGGCGAACTGAAATGAGAAGAAGATTACTATCCCAATGGCCCAAAATATTAACAAAACCTGGCCTGCTCTGACTACCAAATCTCTGGAATTAGAATGATTTAGGCTGCCTATGCTCAATATGAGTGAAATTATCACTGAAGGAAGGATGGTTATTTGCCAGATCTTAATGAAAGCTTGACTGAAAGGCTCCAAGACTGATAAGAGATCGCCAAAAAAAAGGCCGGAGAGGGCCCCAAATATGAAACCCAGAAGTATCCAGGTTGTCATATTAATGTTTGACCATTTCACTCCAGTCTTCTCCACTACTTAATTACACTATTCTTTATCTAAACTGGGATGAATACCCTAGATTAATCCTGAACATTTTTATTCAGGGTTTATTCACTTTCATCAAGAGTATCTTTATACTACTTATTTATTATTTTGCTACGTTAATATTACTCAAAAATATATTTTTATGTATATTCTACCTCTTTTGTGTGTACATCTTACATATTATTTTCAGGTAGAGGTACGAGTTCAAAACCATCTTGATATTGATAACTCGTATTCTGCTCTCATTTTCCACTTTACGTGTACTTAATTTCCTGTACACATATAGGTTTAAAAACAGATGCAAGTAAGCAAAAAGCACTCAAAGATAAAATTTCAACCAGCTACTAATACAAAACTAAAAGAATA
>DASXVB010000172.1:0-10505 GCA_036504475.1 Methanosarcina sp. | reverse complement strand
GGCTGTGATATTGAAGTAATCGCTTGTCTTACTCCTATGTATGATGCCGAAAGGTTTGGTATTTTAAATATCGGTACCCCTAAACAAGCAGATATTATGGTGGTTACAGGCGCGGTAAATTACAAAAATGTGAATGTACTTAAAAATATATATAATCAGATTCCAGATCCAAAAGCTGTTGTAGCAGTTGGAGCATGTGCATCCACTGGTGGAATTTTTCATGGTTGCTATAATGTAATAGGCGGAGTGGATCAGGTTATTCCTGTAGATGTATATGTTCCAGGATGTTGTCCAAGGCCTGAAGCCATAATTGATGGAATAATGGCGGCTCTTCCGATACTAGAAGAGAAAAAGAAAAAGAATATCAAAGGAAAAGAGGTAAAATTCAAAGGAAAAGAAGTGCCAGCGTCAGGTGATACTCTGGGTACACTAATCTGAGGAAAAAGTGGTGTAATCGGCCTGGCTTAGTTATATAAGAGCCGTCGGTTTGTGTTTTTTTCGTCGGTTTGGTTTTCATGGTTTCTGCATCTTTTTTATTTCATCTGTTATTAGTATTATTTTCTGTTTCTCGTTGTTTCCTTTTCTCCCGCCTTTTTCCTAGTTCCATCCCTATAACTACCCCAATTCCACTGCCAATTCCAATGCGTATTCCATTCACTAAATCATGAGATAAATACCCTAATATTATGCATATAGTAAAGGATGTAATAAAATATAAAAATCGGATTTTCATTGGAGAATTTTCCATGTTTAATATATGATGAGTTTGCCTTTATAAATTTGGATATTCCTTTTAAAAGTTCAATCAAGCAAAGCTAGCCAACAAAGCCCGAAATCCTGATTAAAGCCACTAATTCTATGCCGTTATTTGCTAAATCGGTGCAGAATTTGAAAATATTGGAGAAGTGTACAAAAAGTCAAAAACTTTCCAAAACAAAAACTTTCCAAAACTCACTTTCAACTTTCTTTGTTTTCTCGTTTCAAATATTCTATCTTTCTGCTCTGTGCATATTCTTCACTTTTCATCGACTTGTTCACGGGCAAAGCTTTAAATCAGATGATTCAGTTTATCGCATGTTTCATTTTCGGGATTAGATCCCGTTGGAATGTGGTCCTGCAGGCAGGGCTGAACCGTGAAACAAAAGTGAAACTTGGTGTTTAAATTGGTAAAATCTTTTTATGGATACATACGTGATGCATGGAAAAACCCTGATGAGACTTACGTGAACGAGCTCCGCTGGGAGCGTATGCAGGTCTGGAGAAAGCAGGGATCCGTGACCAGGATTGAAAGACCTACCCGAATCGACAAGGCACGCTCCCTTGGATACAAAGCCAAGCAGGGCATCGTTGTCGCCAGAGTAAAAGTACGCCGCGGAGGACTTGGTAAAACAAGGCCCAATCGTGGAAGAAGAACCCAGAAAATGGGAACGAGTAAGATCACAGGCGGCATGAGAATTCAGAGAATTGCCGAAGCTCGTGCAGACCGCAAATACCCAAACCTTGAAGTCCTTAACTCCTACTGGGTAGGAGAAGATGGAAAGAACAAGTGGTTTGAAGTCATTCTTGTAGACCCCTACCACCCTGTAATAAAGAGCGACAAGAATCTCAACTGGATCTGCGATCCGTCCACCAGGGACAGAGCCGCAAGGGGCAAGACCAGTGCAGGTAGAAAGGGCAGAGGCATGTCTACACGCGGAAAAGGTACTGAAAAGACCAGACCGAGTATCCGTGCACACAAGAGTCGAGGCAAGTGATTCATCACATAATACTGCGTGTGATCGCCCACGCAACCGAAGACGTATCCAGAGTCCATGAGGCTCTGGATTTTTTTTTATCTGGTGCCGGCATCCGTGAAGAGAGCAAATTGATTGAAGAGCTCCAGGCTGAAGGGCACCATGGAAATCCCATTACCATCCTGAGCATACAGCTTAAAAGAAAGGCAGATTGTCTGAATTTTGCTCACTTTGTCCGGGAAAGGTTTTCCGAAGAAGATATAGCAAAGCTTAGGGAAGAAATGCCCGAGAGGCTGGACGATGATCAGGTTTTCCACCTCCGCTTTGACAAGCAAGCTGCATACCTGCAGCAGGTAAAGCTGACTAATTCCTCGGATGCGATCACTGCAAAAGTAAAGATCGAAACCTATCCGAAGAACCGGGAAAAAGCCGGAGCTATAGTGGAGGAGTTGTTTGGGTAAACCGAAATTCTACGATTTTTGCGTTCATGCAGTGCCTGATGGAGAGAATTCGGTTGAGCAACTTGCTGCTCTTTCCAGACATTTAGGGTATAGCGGAATTGCGCTTGCAAACCACTCTGATAAACTTCCTCAATCAAGACCTGTACTACCCTCTATTCGCGAATTTGAGGTTTTCAATGGAATCGAGCTTGTAGAGGAAAACCCTTCAAAACTTCATAGTCTTATAGGAAAATTTCGAAAGTCGGTGGATGTCCTGATAGTTCATGGAGGTTCGGAAAACGTCAACAGGGCTGCACTGGAAAATCCGAGGGTGGATATCCTGAACCATCCGGCTTTTGATAAGAGCAGCGGGTTAAATCAGGTGCTTGCAAAAGCAGCAGCTGAAAACGACGTTTCAATAGGCCTGCCATTAAGGCCCTTTCTTCATTCAAGAGGCCCAAGGCGCGTTCGTCTGTTATCTGACCTCAGAGCAAACCTTGATCTTGCCAGAAAGTACGATGTTTCCCTTGTCCTTTCAAGTGGGGCAATGTCGTGTTTTGATCTTCGATCCCCAATGGAAACTTTAGCTCTGGCTGAAATTTGCGGGCTCGAGGAAAATGAAGCCCTTGAAGCCATAACTATTGTGCCCGAAAGAATTATCTCAAGGAATCGTCCTAGTCCTGGGCATATCAGAAAAGGTATCGAGGTGCTTGAGGAGGGAGATTCCTTTTGAAACGCTTGTTACCTTCGCTTCGTGCAAAAAAACGCTATTTGGCCTTTGAGCTGATTTCCGAGGTACCAGTCAGCAGGAGTGATCTGGTCAAAGAGATCATGTTCTCTGCTTCCTCATTGCTTGGAGATGTTGTTACAAGTAAATGCGATATTAAGGTGCTTGGATTCGAAGACTGGAAAGGTATTATCCAGTGTTCTCATACGAAAGTAAAAGAAACGAGAGCCTCACTGGCAATTCTCACAAGGGTCAACGGAAAAAAGGCAACTCTGCATGTACTTGGAACTTCAGGCACAGTTAAAAGGGCAACCGAAAAATTTCTTCAGAATCATACGGTCTTTGAGCCTGAAATCAAGACAAAATCCAAGACTGATGATGAATAATAAATCGAGCCTGATTCAGTAAAGTTAAACTAGCAGGTTCCAGGAAGACTAAGTTGTTGATTCAAGGATGTCAAATTATGAAAGTCCGGGAAAGTTAAAGTAAGCAGCTTTTCAGGTATTGGCTTTTGTGCTAAGGTTAAAAATCTTCAGCCTTGAATCATTCAGGAAATTATTTGATCTGTCAGTAAATTGTTAGGAAGCTGTCTAATATATACTATAATGAATGAGTATATTAATTAGTATATTAGTGTAACAAAGTATAATGTTGATTGGAAGACTGATTGACAAAAATATAACTTGCCCGGCAGTTATATATGGACAGTTATGAGTCTAATCGGAAAACAGATCAAAATCCTGATAGGAAGAAACAGTAGAAGCTAGAATCTTCCTATAAATATCTCAAAATCCAGCTTAAGCACCGGAAAAGTCCAGGCCTCACAAGCATTATAACTAAGTAAATACACTTTATTAACGGACTTAGTTAACATTTGGAACTGGACCTTGCAAACTATTTAATAAATTGCTTAAGTACACGAATCCAGATCCTGAGAAACGCGTTTTGCAGGGTATAAGTGCCGTTGAATTTCCTGTAACTTGGGCATTTTTCGCTGGTTTCAGCCGAAAAATCTCTCAGGATAAGAAAGTTCCGAACAAAAGGTTAAAAACTCTAATAAAGAAGAAATACGTTATAGGAAATCAAAAGTCGCTTTCCTTACCTGAATATTGGGTCGGGGACTTTAAGCTCCTGAATTTTCGGGATATCCACGCAGCAGTTCATTATTACTGACCAAAGCCCTTATGGGGAAGGCGGTTATTTAGCTGATGAGCCTGCGGGCAAAGATATTTTAAGGAAGAAAGACCGGTTTCTTACCGGAAATATAAAATCGATATATAATAAAATTAAGGGAGATACGGAATATGCAGATGGCACCACAGATGGGCTATGACAGGGCAATCACGGTTTTCAGCCCTGATGGAAGACTTTTTCAGGTAGAATATGCCCGCGAAGCGGTCAAGAGGGGAACAACAGCCGTGGGGATCAAGGCAGCTGATGGGGTAGTGCTGCTTGTTGATAAGCGAATAACGAGCAGACTTGTGGAAGCTGAGTCAATCGAAAAAATTTTCCAAATTGACGACCACATAGGAGCTGCAACCTCAGGGCTTGTGGCAGATGCCCGCTCCCTTATTGACAGAGCCCGTGTAGAAGCGCAGGTTAACAGGGTCTCTTATGATGAGCCTATAGGTGTGGAGGTTATTTCCAAGAAGATCTGCGACCACAAGCAAACTTACACTCAGTATGGTGGAGTTCGTCCATATGGAACTGCACTTCTTATTGCAGGTGTGGACGACAATCTGCCTAGGCTCTTTGAGACTGATCCAAGCGGCGCTCTTCTTGAATACAAGGCAACAGCCATAGGAGCAGGTAGAAACGCGGTTGTTGAGGTTTTTGAAGCGGAATATAGAGAAGATATGAATATTGATGCGGCTATCCTCCTAGGTATGGATGCACTTTATAGAGCTGCCGAAGGCAAGTTCGATGCATCTACCCTTGAGGTGGGTGTTGTGTCACTTCAGGATAAGCAGTTCAGGAAATTAGTTCCTGAAGAAGTTGAGAATTATGTTCAGCAGATCCTTGCAAAACACAAGGAAACTGAGAACAAAGAATAAAATCTATATAATATTTGAGAGTGAGTACTCAGAGAATCTTCGGATTCTCAAAATAATGTTTTGGAGAAGGTACTTGAAAATGGTGTCCCTGGACGAGGCAGTGACTGCACGGCTCAAGAGAGGCAGTAAACACTTCGAAGTCCTAGTCGAGCCCGAAGGGGCTCTGGCCTACAAGCGAGGAGAAGATGTAAGCCTTGAAGATATTCTGGCGGTTGAAACTATCTTCGAAGACGCAAACCGAGGGGACCGAGCAGCAGAGTCCGATATTTTTAATGCTTTTGAGACAACGGATCCCTTCAAGATCGCTGCCGTGATCCTGAAAAGCGGGGAGCTTCAGCTCACAGCTGAACAGAGAAAACGTATGCTTGAGGAAAAGAAGAAAAAAGTTATTTATACCATTTCCAGAAATGCAATAAACCCCCAAACAAGAGCACCGCATCCTCCCGCACGTATAGAAAGGGCGATGGAAGAAGCAAAGGTGCACATAGACCCTTTAAAAAGCGTAGATCAGCTGGTCAATATTACAATGAAAGCCATTCGCCCGCTTATACCTATACGCTTTGAAGAAGTCAGTATTGCTGTGAAAATTCCTCCCGAATATGCTCCCAAGGCATATGGAGACATTTCCAAGATAGGAAGCATTACAAAAGAAGAATGGCAGCGTGACGGCTCCTGGATTGCAGTAATAAGAATTCCGGCAGGAGTCCAGACTGATTTTTACGCTCTTATAAATCATCTTACGAAGGGAGAGGCTCAAACTAAACTTTTATAAGAGGATGTTGGATGGACAAAAAAGTAGTGATCCCTGGTGACCTGCTATCCGAGAATTCAAAAAAAGCTGGATACGGGACTTATGTCAAGAACGACAAAATCTATTCTTTATTTTGTGGTATTGAAAATCTCAAAGAGGATAAAGTTGGAGTGATCCCTCTTGCGGGAGTCTATGTTCCTTCCGTAAATGATGTGGTAATTGGGATCGTTATTGTGGTTACGCCATCCAACTGGATAATGGACATTGCCTCTCCTTACGATGGTCTATTCCATGTATCCGAGTATCCCAGAAGAATAGATTCCCGGGAGATGTCTGAAGTTCTGGACGTAGGCGACTCTATAATCCTTAGAGTAAAGGATGTAGACAGTTCCATGAAAGTAGAGCTTGCCCTCAGGGATTCGAACTTCCATAAACTTAAAACAGGCCAAATTGTTGAAGTTGAACCTGTAAAAGTTCCACGTGTGATAGGACACGGCGGTTCCATGATCTCAATGCTGAAAAAAGAGACAAACTGCAGCATTTTCGTTGGTCAGAACGGTAGAATATGGATCGAGGGAAAGGACGAAGATGTAGAGCTTTTGAGTAGGGCTCTCCTGAAGATTGAAGCCGAAGCCCAGCGTTCCGGATTGACAGATAGGATCTATAACTTTTTGAAAAATGAGCGGAACAAGCAGAAAGCATCCAAACCCGCTAAGTTTTTTAAAAGCGGAAAGAAAGAGGTAAAGTTGCCAAAAGAAGATCATTCCGAAGAGATTTACAGGAAGATCGATGTGTTGCTGGACCCAAAGAACTGAATTCCGGACGTCATGAGGGATTTTAGGGAAGCTTCTGTAGAGTAGTTGTTTTAGGAGTTTTTTGGAGATTAAATTATGAGTGATAAACCTGAAAAATTAATCACTGACGATGGGCTGCGCCTTGACGGGAGGCATGAGGATGAAATCAGGCCCATGAAAATTGAGATCGGCGTACTTTCGCGAGCCGACGGTTCATGTTATCTTGAATGGGGACGGAATAAGATCCTCGTAGGTGTATTTGGTCCAAGAGAGGTTCATCCCCGTCGTTCACAGCGTGCAGATACCGCAGTTATCCGTTACAAATATAATATGGCTTCTTTTTCCACGGAAGACCGCGCCAGGCCCGGACCCAGCAGACGGAGCACTGAAATCTCAAAAGTTTCCAGAGAAGCTTTTGAGCCGGTAATTATGGCAGAACTCTTCCCGAAAACTGCAATCGATATTTTTGTAGAAGTACTTCAGGCCGACGCTGGGACAAGGACAGCAGCAATTAATGCCTCAAGCATAGCTTTAGCCGATGCAGGTGTTCCCATGAAAGGTCTGGTAACCTCCTGTGCTTTTGGAAAAGTTGACGGGCAGATAGTACTCGACCTTAATAAAGAAGAGGACAATTATGGTGAGGCTGATTTTCCTGTTGCAATGACCCAGGATGGAGAAATTACTCTGCTTCAAATGGATGGGCATCTTACTCCGGATGAAATTAAGAAAGGCCTTGAGCTTGTAAAGAAAGGTTGCAAAGAAATCCTAGAAATTCAACAGGCAGTTCTGAGAAAGAAGTTTGAAACGCCTGTTGAAGAGGTTGCAGAAGAGGCTGCAGGTATTGAGACTGAAGTCATAGAAGCCGAACCTTCTCTTGAATATGCTCCAGAAGCAGCTGTCGAGGCAACTATTGAGGAAGTTGAGGGACCTGAGGAAGAGCTCTCTGAGGAAGCTGCTGAAGCCTGTGCTGTTAGTGAAGCGGCTCAAGAATGCGAGGAGCTTGAGGAAATTGTTAAAGAAGCCGAGGCTGAAGTCGTAGAAGGAGAAACTGTAGAAGAAGTAATTGAGACTGAGATTGAAAACGAAGCTGAGGAAGAGGCTTTTGAAGACGAAGCTGAATTTGAAGCTACTCTTGAGGCTTCTTTTGAGGGAGTTTCCGAACCTGAGAAGCTCGAAGAAATTGAGCTCGAAGAAACTGTTTCTGAAACAGCAGAAATCGAACCTGGGACCGAAGAATTTAGTGAAGAGGAAGCCCAGCCTGAAGTAGAAGTTCAGCTTGAAGAAGAAGCAGAGATTGAAGAAGAGTCCCAGCTTGAAGAGGAAGTACAGCTCGAAGAAGAAGTCAAGATTGAAAAAATTTCTCCAAAAGAAACTTTTGAATCCGAATCAGAGATTGAATCTGAAGCTGAATCCAGGAAAGAAATTCCTGCCGAACAAGCAGTAGAAGTGGAAGAAGAGTCCGAAGAAGAAAAGTGCAAAGGACCATGGAAGGTAGTAAAAGACCCCTCTGAATCCGGAAGCAGAGGTGAAAACGATGAGTGAAATTATTGCCACGCTTAAGAAGGACTACATTTACAGCCTTATGATTAAAGGAAAGCGCCAAGATGGGCGTGGATTTAAAGATTTCAGGGATATCAATCTCGAAACAAATGTGATCCCAAAAGCCGAGGGTTCGGCAAAGGTAACCCTGGGAAACACCCAGGTTCTTGTAGGGGTTAAGCTTCAACCAGGTACTCCTTTCCCGGATTCCCGGGATGAAGGCGTAATTATTACTAACCTGGAACTCAATCCTATTGCTTCACCAGAGTTTGAGCCAGGTCCACCCAGAGAAGAAGCAATCGAGATGGCAAGGGTTGTAGATCGGGGAATCAGGGAATCGGGCGCAATTAATATAAAGAAGCTTTGCATAAGCGTTGGAGAATCCGTCTGGATCGTCTACATAGATGTCCATGTTCTTAATGACGATGGAAATGTAATTGATGCATCCTCTCTCGCTGCTATTGCGGCCCTTATGACCACGGTTGTCCCGAACGAGCAGCAGGGAATAGGTATGAATGTACCTCTTGCAATGAGAGAGATACCTGTGGGCGTGACTATTGCCAAGATTGGATCTAAATTGATGGTGGATCCCTCACTAGATGAAGAAGCTGTTTGTGAGACAAAATTGACTGTGGTCTCAAGTTCGGACGGATCTATTGCTGGCATGCAGAAGATGGGCCCTGCTCCTTTCACAGAGACCGAGGTGTTGGAAGCAATCGACATGGCACGTGAAAAGGCAGCCGAACTCAGGGAACTGTACTTGGAAGGATTGTAAGCAGGAATGAATCAAGGATTAATTAAATATAAATATTAAATGCCATATTACGGTCTAAGTACGCGTGTAATAAGTGGTGAACGGAACCTGAGAATTAGGTCTTAGAGATCTGACTCGTGAGCCAGCAGGTTCTTAGTTCAATCATTTTGGATTAAACATTTACATTTTAAGGAGTTATAACGATGGCAAAAAAGTTCACTAAGAAAGGAAGGATTTCCAGATCAGCAGGCAGATTCGGTCCAAGATACGGAAGGAAAGACCGAAAGCTTGTTGCAGACCTGGAAGAACGCATGCGAGCTCCGCATGTATGTACAAAATGTGCCAGGCCTACCGTGAAGAGAATTGGAACTGGTATCTGGAAATGCAGCAAATGCGGACATACCTTTGCTGGAGGAACTTATATTCCCTACACCAGTGTTGGTCAGACTCTGCTGCGTACGATGAAGAATGTTGCTGAGGCAAAGTAATATTTTTAGGTTGTGGTTGTATGGGTTATAAATGCACTCGATGTAAACAGAAAGTAGAAATTGATTACGAGTACACAGGTATAAGGTGTCCATACTGCGGACACAGAATCCTGGTTAAAGAGCGTCCTACAACCATTAAACGCATTAAGGCCGAGTAAGGATATGCTGGTTAATCCGGCTGACAAGTAGAAGTATTAGATAAATTATGGGCTTTTATGAATATAAGCCCCTCTATCTAATAATTCAATGCGTAATGTGTGTAGGATAAACAAAAAAATAGGCATTTCCTATTTAGAAAAAATACATATCAAACTCTATTTTGATTTTCTGTACCCAGGTAATAGCAACTGCTTATTGCTATGCTTTAGTACTTTTTTAGGACCTTGAAAAACTACGGATTTAAATTCCGTTTTAATACCTTCTGATACCAGGATCTTTTTCCAAGCTTCTTTTTCGCACTAAGTAACTTTTCTGTTTTTTTCTTAAATTATATTTCTGCTTCTTCTGTCGCTTTTGAATTATAAAATTTCTCCAAGATTCTTTGGCTCTTTACTGTTTTGTATGGATTGAAAATAATTGTTTAGTTATAAAGTAACTAGACCAAAAAGAGAAACATCAAGCTTGAATACGATCTCCAACAACAAATTTATATAGATATTAGATATGTCATTTTAACATTTAGGAGATGAATGGAAGTTACCTACGCGAAACAGCGAAGAGTCATTCTTTTTGGACAAACTGTCAAATCATTCTGATTTCTTCTCTTCAACCTATTCTAAAAGCTAGAAATTAAGAAAGGGAATAATCCCTTTCTTTTCCGTTTATTCATATCTCAGTGCGTCCACAGGCTTAAGTTTCGAGGCCCTGTATCTGGGGCACTACTCCAGAAATCACGCCAATAAGGACAGCGAGGATTAGTCCATAAACCATCAGGCTAGGAGAAAGCGATATACCTGTTCCGCCTCCTCCTCTCATCATCGTCACACCGATCATTGGGAGAACAGCTGAAATAAGCGCTCCTAGAATTACTCCAAAGACACCGCCAACAAAACCTACCATTGCGGAATTAAACAGGAAAATCATTAGGATGTCTCTATTTTTTGCTCCAATGGCTTTCATAGTCCCAATTTCTTTCGTCCTTTCAAGTACAGAGGTAAACATAGTGTTTGCAATCCCAACAGCTCCTACAATCAGCGATACAGCAGCAATTGCTCCCAAAAAGAGA
>DASXVB010000171.1:0-14172 GCA_036504475.1 Methanosarcina sp. | reverse complement strand
GCCGTTCTTTTTCAGGCTATTTCTGTGTTCTTCATAATCAGGCATGAGTTCTCGTACCAATTTCCAGAACCGAGTAGAATGATTTTTCTCTTTTACATGGCAGAGCTCATGTACTACCACGTACTCAAGCTGCCTGGGAGGGGCCATTATGAGCTGGAAATTTATCCTAAGTATATTGTCTGAAGAACAGCTTCCCCAGCGCTTTTTTTGATACTTTACCTTAAAAACCGGAGGAGTTACCTCGAGCTTTTTTGAATAACCTTTCAGAATTTTCTCAACTTCCTCTTCTGCACGCTTGCTATAAAAGGTCCAGATAACTTCTTTCACCAAAAAAGGAAGCTGATCTTCCTGGATATTTTTAGAAACCTCTACTATAAGTTTAGAATCCTTGAAGAAGGTAAGGGGTTTTCTAATATTATCCATAATTCTAATTTTCAGAGGATATTCTCTACCTAGATAAAGATAGCTTTCACCCTCACAATACTGTTTTTTTTGAGCAGGCAGTCTGTTTGCCTCAAACCATTCAAGCTTTTTAAATATCCATAGAGATTTTCCTTCAACCATTTTCCGAATAATATCAGTATCCAGCCCCTGAGGCGCCCTAAACTCAACTCTCATGTCCGGACTAACTAAAATAGCCGCTGTCTTTCTCTTTTTACTATAAACGATCTCGTAACTTATTGTCCTGCCACAAGCTTTAATACTATCATTTTTTCTCATCCCTGTTTCCTCAGTATAGCGAATTTCCAATCCAATTGTTCTTTTAATTATTTCTAGGCCTAGATCTTTTTGTCTTTCTCATTCATTGAACTTTTTGTAGAGGTAGTTTGCCGTTACCTGAAAGATCAGGATGAATATCACCAGCGCCAGCATATCCAGCAGCGGTGAAAATAACGATTTACCGGTATATGCATACTCAATCATATCATTTCCATAGGTGAGGGGGGACACCAGTGCAATCTGCTGGCCGATCCTGGGCATACTCGATATAGGAATAAAAACTCCGGAAATAAAAATAAGCGGCAGCCTAACCGTATTGAGCATCGACATTACCTCTCCCACATTCTCGGTAGGATATGCGGCAAATAATGTCCCAAGCGTCGCAAAACAGAACGCTGTAAGTACCATGGAAATAATAAGGACTGGTACATTCATAATAGGCGTACCGAACATAAAGATGCCAACAGCAAGCGGTAAACATGCGATGCCGAGGCTATACAGAAAACCACTCATGCTCTCACCCGATACCAGTGAATATAGAGAAATCGGTGCTGAAAGCAGACGCTCAAAAGTTTTTACCCTTCTCTCAATAGGTATTGAGACTGGTTCTATTGAGGAGGCCGAAAACAGGAGTGTGATCGAGATCAATCCCGGAATAAGGGTGCCTGGAGGAGTGCTTTTTCCAATTGCAAAGGCCAGGAACATAAAAAGCGGGAAAAAAATACCGGAAACTATGATATTTGGCTTAAAGTAGTAAATCCGCATGTCCTTTTTGGCAATTGCCCACGCAGCAGAGATCTCGCAGGAAAGACGCTTTGCCAGTCCTTTGTTATCAGTCAATGGCATGGATTCTCTCACCTGTCCGCTGTAGACCTGTCAATTTTATGAATACGTCTTCTAGGCTCGGGCCAAGGGTTGTGATGCTGATAACTTTAAGGTTGTTTGTATAGGCATAAGCCATTACTGCATTGATAACTTCAGAGGGCTCTTCAGTATAGAGCTTAAACTTATCACCTGCTTTTTGTGCCTCATTTACCATGGATAAACGGCTGAGTTCTTCAAGCTGATCTGCCGAATTGTAATCAAATGAGACCTCAATCGACTGCACACTCTGGATAGTCTTTTTCAAGGATTCGGGGGCATCAATTGCAACAATATTTCCTTTATTGATGATTGCTACCCTATCGCACATGATATTTGCCTCCTCAATATTATGTGTAGTCAAAAAAACAGTAACACCCTCCTTGACGAGATCTGCAACCACATCTCGAATTATGAGATTGCTCTGTACATCAAGCCCTGAGGTAGGTTCATCCAGGAACAGCAAGCGTGGGCTATTAACCAGTCCCATTGCAAGCGTCAAACGCCGCTTCATCCCCTTTGAAAAGCCATGTGCTTTATCATTGCGCCGTTCGTATAATTCGAACTTTTTGAGCAGTTCATTTGTCTTTTTTTCTCTTTCTTTCCTTCCCACGTGGTAGAGTTCGGCGGAAAAAATCATGTTTTGCCATGCAGTCAGGTCGTCATAAACATTGGAATTCTCGGACACAATGCCCATTGACTGCCGCGCGGCAATAGTGTCGTGCACAATATCATGGCCAAAGATGGTTGCTGTTCCCGATGTAGGTCTTGAGACTCCGGTCAAAATACGAATGGTAGTGGTCTTGCCAGCCCCATTGGGGCCCAAAAAACCAAATGTTTCTCCCTCCCCAACTGAGAAACTAATGTCATTAAGCGCAGTAAGAGGACCAAATTCCTTGATTAAATGAGATACCTCAATTGCCTTCATGGTTAATATCTTGACTTCAGTATTAATACTTAAATCAATTGGAGATATCTTGGCCTAGGTATCTATTTCACTCAAATACCGTAGGAAAAATTACAGCATAAAGAAAAAGATGGTGCAGACGTGCCCAATTATTTGCAGTGGGTTACGCCAGTTCAATTTTGATTTTCCATGTCCTAATCTTCAGGATGGCCGCTGGGGATTTCAGATTGTCAGCATCAGAGCTTCTACATGGGATATGAAGACTCTCGCAATACCAGTTTTATATTTTTAGCTTCACGCTTGGAGTGTAAATATACCTACCCATATCCAAGGCGATAGCTCCGGTCTTTTAGATTAACTTCTAGGTATACATCGTGGTTAGGTGCGTTTTTCATGGATAAACGTCACGAAATAACGATTCCAGATTCCCGTCCAGATCATTACAATGCCGAACCCGATAGAGATTAGATACCCTATCCTATCGGTTTTCTTAATATCCTTAACTGAAGGATGGTCCAAGTTGCTCAAGGCTCAGCTTCAATCCTCGTAATGAGATTGCCAGAAGGTTTTTCAGTTTTATCAATGAGTCTCTCCCAAAACTCGAAATTTGCTTCTTCGATTCCCGTATTTTAAGTGACCAATTAAAGCTTCAGATCGTGAAAGCAATCCAGAGTAATTCTGATAATTGAAATAAAAATGGGTTTGGGGGATAAGCTCAATTGATGTTCTTCTACCCGCCTTCGGCTAAGTTTCGTGGCCCAGTTTTAGGGATATATTCTGAGCAACCCTCGTTAAAGTGCAGCATTTTTTGTGAAGATAAAGGCCTTTCTTTTCTTGAAATACCACAAATCTGCTCCCCTAGTAGAATAAGATACCTTAATAGCTCAGGCCTACAGAAAAAAACTTCACAAATATGAAGTGATCGGATATAAAGAACCATAGGAAGATTTTGAGAATTACTATTTCTTCAAAGATCTTAAATCCCGTTTTAAACGGACATATGATATAGATGGGGAGATTCTCAATTTTATCATCTTTTAAATATATAGATAAAGGATTATAAAGCTTTAATATCGATTTTCGATTTTTATATGACATTACAAAAATAAGTAAATTTATATGTTAATATTTCCCAGTTAATTTCGATTATAAGTATACATTGATTAAATCTAATCTAGTAGGATAAAAAATAAAAAATTCCCAAATTAAGTTGCGATTACGAGTATTCTCGTATTAAGTCTAACCCAGAATAAATAAGGAGGAAAAATGAAAAATAATGGAAAGTTTATATGGAAAATAACAGTACCTGTTTTCACCATATTAATGATTTTGACTTTATTGTGCGCAGGAGCCTCTGCAACATGTTCTATCTCCATGACTCCTCTTGGTGCAGGAACTCCTCCAGCGACAGCCCGTCTATCCTGCGGGAATAATCGTATTGATTATACGGCGGTAGCCGTTTCAAGTGATCCACGAATAGTACAATTTAAGGATTTATCGAAAGGTAAAGAGACATATATCAGGTGGGACTTTGGAGATGGAACCCATCTTGAAGGAACAAAAATTACTCAATCATTAAAAAATCCGGTACACAAGTTTCCAAAGACTGGTTATTATATTAGTTGTATGACTATCAAGTGTAGTGGTTGTAATGGGAAGTTGTGGGTTCATAAGACTCTTATTATTAAATAAATTTAAAATATTATACGTTCACTTACTACTTCCAATTTTTTATAAGTCCTGTATTTTTATTAAAAAATACCTTTTTGGGCTTTGTAGAAATCCTCAGAAGTGACTAATCTCCATTTATTTGAACTGAATGACGTAATCTCGTTTTACATATTTAATTTCAGCTTCTTGAAACTGGTTTAGAGTGGTTTTCTACAAAGCCGTTAATTCTTGATTTTATATTGGGACCAAGAAAACAGTATGTAGCTGACAAATTGATAAAAACTACAGATAAACGTCTTTCAGATTCAAAACCTCTTTTCGTTACAGATGGATTGAAATTCTATGCTGAATCTCTTTTGAAAAAATAGGAAATATTGATGGAGTTTCCAAAAACTGGTCAAAAACTGGTAAGACAGGAAGACCTAAGAAACCAAAAATAGTACCTGATAATGATTTGAAATATGCTCAGGTTATCAAAAACAAGCAGGAAAAAAGCTCCAAAACGTTGAAAGAAGAGTTATCTTTGGTCAAAACATAGATCAAAGTGAAATTTCAACGAGTTTACTTGAAAGACAAAATCTAACTTTTAGACAGGGGAATAATAGAATTCCAAGGAAAAAATAGGGTTTTCAAAGAAATTAAAGTATCTATACAATCAAATAAAGATCTATTGGATCCATTTTAACTTTTGCAGGAATCATAGAGCCCACTTTCCGCAGTAAAACTTCAGATTTCATAATTTTTCCTGCTATCGATTTTCAATTAAGCGCAGATTTATTGAACTTTTATACAGAAGGTAAAAGCAACTACATGGTGTATTTAGAGACAAAAACGATATCATTCAATTTTCACCAAATTCCATAAAAAACTTGAATTATTTGTATCTGTTCCAAAAACACTATCAGGAAAAATATTAATGTTCGAAAAAAATACTGTGGAATGTGGGTTATTTTATAATATGAGACGTAACCCCTGAGTCTCTAGCTCAGGGGTAATTCTCTTGACAAGAGTTTTACTATCTGTTATCACATTTTATTGGAATTGCGAAAGCAAAGGTGCTCCCCTCTCCCAGATTGCTCCTGAACCAGACATATCCACCATGCAACCGGACAATCTGCTTAACCAGCGAAAGACCCAGCCCGGTTCCCTGGAATTGTTTGGACAAAAAGGAATCAACTTGGCTGAAAGGCTTGAAAAGTTTGCTCTGGTCCTCAGGTTTAATACCAATTCCTGTATCTTTGACTGTTATTTCTACCATATTTCCTTTTTTCCTTGCCTCTATTTTTACAAGCCCATTTTCATAGGAGAATTTTATAGCATTATCCACAAGGTTGTACATTATTTGAGCAAATCTGGCTTCGTCAGCACATATACTGTCAAGGTTGCTATCGATATCGATTTCAATTTGAACATTTTTCCGGTCGGCAATAGGAGATAAAAGATTTTTAATTATGTTAAGCTTACTAGCAAGCTCAAACTGTTTATAATTCAGCTCCAGTCTTCCAGCTTCTACTTTAGATAAATCTAGGATGCCATTTATCAGATTCAGAAGGTGTTTTCCGCTCTTTGAGATATTTCCAACGGATTTTAGCTGTCTTTCATTTAATTCGCCGTATACTTGTTCGTAAAGAAGATCAGAAAACCCTATTATAGAGTTAAGCGGAGTCCTCAATTCATGGCTCATATTTGCCAGAAATTGGCTCTTGGTACGGTTTGCTGCTTCTGCAATCTGCTTCTCCTGAAGGAGTGTTTCTGCGGCTTTTCTTTCCGTAATGTCTCTACAGGTTTCGAGGACTCCTATAATCTTTCCATTCTCTTCGGTTACAGGAATTGCTTGAACAAACCAGACTCTGCCATTTTTCGCAGCAAATTCTCCTGATTTTTTATTTCCTGTCATGAAAGTTTGTTCAAGCTCCAGGGTGTAGGATAACGGGATGCTTATACCGGGAGCATTTTTCAGGCATATGCCTACTGCTTTTTGAAGATCCATCTCCATAAATTCAAGGGCAGCCTTGTTTGCCCAGATAATATTATATTGAGGGTTCACGAAAATAACCAGTTCGTTCAGAGAGTCAAGCAAGACCTTCTTTTCTCTTTCCTGAGTCGTTAGTTCCTGTTCTGCAAGGTAAATTTCGTTTAGCATCCCATTTATTTCTTTTGAAAGACGATAAAGTTCATCGTTGTTTTTAAGACATAATCTTCTGGAAAGATCCTTTTCTGATCTGATTCGGGTAACAAAATTATCAATTTCTATCAACCTAGAAACAAATAGCTTGTCAAGAGCGAATTTAACTCCAACCATAGTCATGAGACCGGTTAACAAAAGGAAAAAGTACATATTATCCAGAGTTTTTTCGCCACGTGAATAGAGATCTCTTGGGAAATCTGCTCTTATAATTAGAGCAGGCCTGCCTGAGATATCAGGTAATTCAAAATAGCCAGCCACCCGTTCTTCGCTAAGGGGTGTAATAATAGTTTGTTTTTGGTTCTCTGAAAAGCTTTTTAGCTTGGTCTGAAAATCAGAAGGTAGATTTTCATTAACATTATACATCAAAAGCGAAGAACGGGTGGTTTCTTTGAAGGAATTAAGGAGGATACTGTCAAAATATTTTCCAAAAATCAAAGTGCCTTTTACAGGGCCAGTATAATTTGACGTAAGAATAGGATGGCATGAAATAAACATGGGTTTTCCATCTACTAGGATAAAACCATTGATGCTCTTATTTTGCGTTCTCGTAAGAAGAGTTTTGTCCTTAACTAGTTTAATTAGATCTTCAGGAATTGGTTCTTCCTTTTCGGTGTTGATGTCTACTGATTTTGAATAAATAATAGACCCAGAATTATTTACAAAAAGCACTACATTAATTTTAAGCTTAGCAAAAGTCTTGTTCTGAGCGTTTTTGTCTATAAACTCCTTGTTTCCATCATCAATAAATCTATAGGTATCGTCCCAGGAAGCCCAATCCTGTGCTATGTAATCGAGATACCCCTGTTCGGTTGAAATAGCGTTCTGCACTCTCTCAACATTATTCAGTGTATCCGTCTCTTCAAGTCTTAAAAAGGTAGAAAGCTGCATATTATGAGTAAGCGTAAATGCAGCTGTAAGAACACAAAAAATTAAAAGGGTTATTACAAGAACCTTTTTACTAATATCTATCCTCGACACCCCAAGATTTAGTCGTTAAAAAGAATTGAAAGTAATATATATTTAATATTAAAAAGGTGAGAAAGTATATAAATTTTAGTAGATATTAGGTGGAGTTTAAACTCAATTAGAACTTGTTCACCCTTTTTTATTTCCTGATTCTAGTGAAATAAATAATATATATTTAAATAATTTTTCAACAAAAGTTTAAACTAGCTTCGTTATTGTTTTCCAGTTGTATTGTTTTGGGCATTCAGGTATGACTGTTCTGTAATTTCCAAATTTCCTTTAAGGTTTGCAACTTTCACACCAAAAGTGCAGGCAAAACTTTTAACATTTGTATGGAAATCCGGATCACTAGTAAATTCACTATCAATTTTTCTGAAACATTTTCTTAATTCTTCATTCTTAAGATTTTTTTCTCGCACATTTTCATTTTTAGACAATGATTGCATATTAATATTCAAAACAATAACGGATTTTCTCTGGATAATATGAAAGATTTTCCTCTGTTCATGATAAAAAGCAATAATTAAATCAGAAAATTACTGAAAAAACCACGAAAGAAATTACTAAAAATTAAAATTATCAATAAATAAGTAAAAAAATAGCAAAAATTAAAAACAAAGTTATAAAGATATCGTCTCGGTCTCTTTTTTCCGCTTGAAAATTGCAGTTACGTTGCCATCTTCATCAATATCGTTCTTGATAAAAATCAGTTCCCAGCCTTCATTTCCTATTCTTTCAAGTTCGCTCATCATTTGTGGCATGTTTAAGCCGTCAAGCTTGCGAGAATCATACTCCCACAGATGTATCATTTAATACCCCTCCAGTTAATGATAAAGATAAATTTTTTAATGTTTAATATTGGAGTGAAAGTATAAATAACCCGAACAAAAAGAAAAAAGAAATCAGGTATTTGCCTTAAATACAGTTCTCATCCTTTTATAGAGGTAAATTTATTCGAGTTCTCATTTTCCACTAATTTATTCCTTAAAGTGGGTTACTGCAACTTCAAATCGAATTATTTCGAATCTAGAGTTGCAGACCGAAATCTGCAAACTCAAAGTGTGTATCGGTTACTTCATATTATTCCAGCAGGAATTTCTGCACTATTTTAAACTTTATTTTGAGTAGGAGATTATTTTTTCATGGTTTTTTTGGCCAAAGATGACTTCTTTTCCTCTACACTATCCAGGAGTTCCTTTCCAAGTTTAGAATACCCTTTTTTTACGATCTTTTCTTTTTTCAAGGTTTTTTGAGCAATAATTTCTTTATCTTCTTCGCTTTCAAAAAGGCTGGAATACGCATCAAAAGTTAAAATAGAGGTCTCAAGCAGTTCCTTCTGTGCAGACAGATCACCCTGAGTTAGATCTCCTGCCCGTCTGAGAAATTCTGTAAGCTGTTGAAATGCTTCCATAAATTTTGGGTTTTCTTTTCGGTAACTAACCTCATCGGTCATCTTAGAGAGATACTGCTCACTTTCGAGTTTTGCTATGCCAGGCCTGTCGCTAAAGAGAATGAATAAGAGAGCTTCGTAAAAGGGTTGATAAAATTCATGTATATCGAAGTCAACAGAGGTTTCAGCTGCTTCTTTAAAGTATTTGACAGCTTCCTTTAATCCGAAAATATAAGTAGCCTCGTTTTCTGCTTTTAAAGCCCTCCAGAGAGAAGCCCTTCCAAGTGCGCGAAAAGCATACATCCGGACATATAAATAAGGATTATTTATAAGAGATTGAAGGTCTTTCCAGGCCTGGGTTTTATCCGATACATAAAAAAAAGCGACTCCAAGAGTTCGCGTTGCAATTTGCTTCACAAAATTATCGCTGTGAACTGAAAGCCTTATAAGGTCCTCCCATGCTTTTTCTTTGTCAGGAGCTTCTGTATACCCGGATGAGAGGGAAAGGACAGCTCCCTTCCGGACCTTTCTATCCTCAACTGACGCAAGCCTAACAAGTTCATTCCAAGCTTTTTGTTTATTCTCAGAATTTACAAAAGCAACAGAAAGGAGTTCTGCAGCTTTTTCTCTAATGTAGGCATCCTTACTTTCAGTTAGCTTTACCAGGTCAAAGAATACTTCTGACTTATCTTCCATTTTTTGAAAAGTAGGGGAAAGCAACCCTACAGCGCGCTTTCTGATATCTGCGTCTTTATCCCCTGTCATCTTAAGGACTTCACTCCATTCATTCTGCTTTCTGCCTGGGTTTCGAGGATAATCGTCCTTTTCTGGTACCACTCCATAGACTCCTGCAGATTTACGTTTATCCTCTTGTTTATCTTTCTCCACTTTTTCCAACTCCCTTTTACTTCTTTTACACTCATTATATAATTGGGGATGAATAAAGCAAGAGTCTCCCCAACTTTCTTTAGCGCAAAAATATCTTTTTTTCGGCTAACAGCACAAGATTGGAATATTTTTCATCCCTGCCAGATAAGTACAAAAAGATTTTACTAAAGGCATCAACATCAGTATTTCGGATTCAGTCATCCTCTTCCGCTTTCCTATCCAACAAATTTGGAAAATCGTTACAAGGGAATTAACAGCTTTCTCCCTGACTGCATCGCCTCCGTCAGAACAAAGCCTTAATAGCTATTTAAAAGCCAGTTCATGTCCATTAAAAGCCTCAAAAAATTCCAAGCTGCTTTGCAGTCTTTATTCTCTCATCTGAAACCTGACTGAATGTTTTATTATGTATCCCTGGGTATTCACTCAAGAATTCCCACCAACTTTGCTCTAATGCCATCTTATCTAAATACCCCTTATTTTAATATCCAAATCTGGCAGGTTTCCTCATATAAGTATTGATTCTGGATTTTAGATGACAGTAAAAATTATTAAATGTAGGACCTAAAATTAACTTCATCCTTTCAGGGAATTAATTACAACTGTTATTAGTAAAAATTAACTGGATAGCTGGATAAGCAATCCTCTTAATATCAGGTTTCTCTAAGGCAAAGGGCGAGGATATAGTATTCTTTTGCGGGTATCTATACCTTCAATTTCGGGGTTTTAGAGCCTGGTCTTAAAATTCGTTCTTAGAGCCCATCTAAAAAGTGATTACCTGCTATAACTTTTACAATACGCAATATGCAAAGCCGGAACGGATACTCTGATATTGTAGACCTATTGTGACTTTTCAATATGCATTACTGACTTTTCCACGGTGGAAATTCGTGGTGTAACATTCGCTAGGTACAACCAGAATGTAATAAATAGAAGATGGCATTCAGTATTTCGCGATAAGAATGAACTCGCTTTCGACCTTGATTCGTTCTGGAATTCGGGAAATAAGGATTAATTATTTCCTATTCTCTATCAGATAAATCACTAGGATAAGGAATTCTTTTATTTTGTTCTAACACTAGCAAACAATCTTATGATACATATTATTTAATTTTAAGACAGGATCTTAGAGGCCATACCAAAGCCAACTTTATTCTCAAATCAGCAAATTTTTAGAATTGTTTTCATGGTCAGAAGTTCGAGTGATAACTACAAATTCGAGATATAAAGACGCGATTTTGAATTTTGAGATTAGCTCAAGAATTTATATTAATCGGGTTTCTCAAAAAGGGCAGGATACTTCTTTTTTAATGGTATGTGGAGCTCTTCGTCTAATTTTGTGTCATGAAGTGTTTTCACTGTAGAAAGCTGCTCAAGTGATAAATGCTGAGCTCCTGTAAGGTTAGCCCTTTCAAAATTAGCCATTTTAAGGTCAGCTCTTTGAAGGTTAGCCAAATGAAGGTTAGCCATTTTAAGGTTAGCTCTTTCAAGGGAAGCTTCTGTAAGGTCAGCCCTTTCAAGGTTAGCTCCTTGAAGGTTAACTCCTTGAAGGTTAGCCCCTTCAAGGTTAGCTTTTCTAAGGTTAGCTCTTTCAAGGGAAGCTCCTGTAAGGTCAGCCCTCTCAAGTTCAGCCTCTTTAAGGTCAGACCCTTCAAGGTTAGCTCCTTCAAGTTTAGCCTCTTTGAAGTTAGCCCCTATAAGGTAAGTCCATTTAAGGTTAGCTCCTTCAAGATTAGCCCCTTGAAAGTTAGTCTCTATAAGGTAAGCCCCTTCAAGGTTAGCCTCTATAAGGTAAGCCCTTTCAAGTTTAGCTCCTCTAAGTTTAGCCCCCTCGAGATTAGCCCCTTCAAGTTTAGCCTCTATAAGGTAGGCCCTTTCAAGTTTAGCCTTTTCGAGTTTTGCTCCTCCAAGTTTAGCCCCTTCAAGGTTAGCCCCTTCAAGGTTAGCCTCTATAAGGTAAGCCCTTTCAAGTTTAGCTCCTCCAAGTTTAGCCCCTTCAAGTTTAGCCCCTTCAAGTTTAGCCTCTTGAAGGTCAGCCCCATAAAGGTTAGCTCCCTGAAGATTGGCCCCTTGAAGGTCAGCTCCATAAAGATCAGCTCCTTGAAGGTTAGCTCCTTGAAGGTTTGCCTCTTTGAAGTTAGCCAAATGAAGGTTAGCCAATTGAAGGGTAGCCTTTTCAATGTTAGCCTCTTGAAGGTTAGCCCCTTGGAAGTTAGCCTCTGTAAGATCAGCATAAAAAAGATCAGCTCCTCGAAGGTTAGCTTCTTGAAGGTTAGCTCCTCGAAGGTTAGCCTCTTGAAGATTAGCCCCTTGGAGGTTAGCTCCTTGAAGGTTAACCTCTATAAGGTCAGCTCCTTGAAGGTTAGCTCCTTGAAGGTTAGCTCCTCGAAGGTCTTTTCTCTCTGGAACATCCATTTATAATTATTAGCTTTGAACTAAAATAAGCATTACTATGCCATGAAAATATCTTCTACTCTTCAGGATTTAGTTTAAAAAATTGTGTTATTTATAATCTGGATCTATAAGAACTGCAAGAATGATAGCTACGTTTTACCCTATGACATTGCTATCCTGCACGGATCTTTCAGTGTGGTATTTTTTCTCAGTCATTTCTGACATCTATATTTTGCAGAATATGATGAACACTTTCCTGACTCAAAAGGAAATAAGACTATCAAAGAAAATAAGCATCTCTAACAAGGGTAAAAATAGAAAAAAAGCCTTCATATATTATGGATAACAAAAAACTTGCGAGTATGTACCCAGTTCCACCAACATTAAAAGAACTCTTGAAGAAACAAAAGGAACTAGAAATGAGAGAAAAGGAAAAATATTTCAAACCTTGAATTAACAAAAATACATCCGAATTTCTCAGTAGGAAAGACTGCAATTTCTGCTGAGAAAAAACTAGGACTTACGCACGTGAGGTACAAAATCAAGTTCAGTAAACACTGTGTTTTAAAATTACTTTTCAGACAGTTGAGGCTTAATGTTATTGATTTTTCAGTTCAACTGCGTAATTCCTACAATAATTACGGACACAACTCTTTTTACCCTTAATTCTTTTACGCTACTGTAAACCTTATAGTGAATTCCGTTCCATTGTCTCTTTTCAATTCAAGTTCGCCTTCTAACTGGTCTACAAGGGTGGTTACCAATTGTATGCCAAGACTGTCGGGATTTTCCAGATCAATACCTTCAGGCATACCTATCCCATTATCTAATACTGTAAGACTAAAATCGACTCCCTGCGTATCCTCATTATTGCCTTCTGCTCTATTGTCTTTACATTTTTGGGATTCTTCCCTACAAAGTCTGATTTGAATTCTCCCGTTATCTCTGCCGGTAAATGCGTGTTTGAGAGAATTTGAGACAAGTTCGTTAACAATAATTCCTAGTGGGACTGCAGTATCCACGTCAAGGAAAATATTTTCTTCCAGATTCGTGTTTAAGCTTGTAATGGTGTTTCCAAGCCTGTATGTCTGGAAAAGGTTCTTAGCGAGTTCCTTAACATACGACGAAAAGTTTAGTGTATCGAGCCCCTCACCTTTGTACAGTTCTTCATGGATAAGAGCCATGGATATTACTCTGTCTTGACTTTCCCTGAAGGCTTCCAAGACTTCCGAATCCTTTACACATTCTCTGTTATTGAATTTTTCAGCCTGAAGATCCAATAGGGAGGAGATTACCTGCAGATTGTTCTTTATCCGATGGTGAATTTCTTTTTTACGGGCAGTTTCAATATTAGCAAGGAACTCTTCTGTCTCTTTTCTCTCGGTCACATCATAAATCGTACCTTGGTAGAATTCCGGCTTTCCATCCTTTCTCTGAATTTTCTGATAAACTTCATTTATCCATCTGATTCTTCCATCTCTGTGCTTTATACGAAATTCGATTTCCTCGTAACCTGTGGATTCAGGACTTCGAATTTTTTCCTCTTCTGAGAGAACAAAAGAGAGGTCATCAGGAAAGATTATGTCTTTCCACTTAACCCAGGACATAAACGCATCTTCACTATACCCGGTGATCTCCTCAACAGCGCCATGCAAAAATATAGGAACAAAGTTTTCATTCAGCTGGAAAGCAATCCCATGGAAATTATTTATGAAAGAGCGATATTTCCTCTCACTTTCTCGAAGCTGAATTTCTGCAAGCTTGGTACTTGTAATATCTTTCAGTACTCCGATAGCCCCGTAAGGCTGACCCTCATGATCCGTAAGACAGACCCCGGAGTTTTCTATATAAATGAGAGTTCCGTCTTTTCTTCTCAACCTTAATTCTTCCTTAAATCTGCCTCCGGTCATTCTCACATTATGGGATTTTTCGTCCACATGATTAGTATCTGCGCGATGGATATTCTTGATCCAGAAGTCTTTGCCAAACTTCTGAAATTCTTCAAAACTATATCCCGTGACTTCTTCTATGGCACCTGCCCAGCTGCACTTATCTGTTCTTAAATCATAGTCATATACTACTTGTCCTGTCCGCTCCGTGACAATCCTGTATCTTTCTTCGCTTTTTCGAAGTTCTTCTTCCGCTTTTTTACTTTTGGTTATATCTCTGGCAATGATTGAGATAGCAGTC
>DASXVB010000170.1:0-33710 GCA_036504475.1 Methanosarcina sp. | reverse complement strand
TTCGTTTTTATTTGTTCTTTTATTCTCTTTGGGGTTACAATCTAGAATACTTTCCCAACTTATTTAAAATAAATTATATGAAAAATTAGTTCTAGATAAATAATATGTCGATGTAAAATATTTATTTAGCAAACAACATTTAAATATTAATTCTAATCTCAAATCCGGTCTTTGCTTTATCTGCAGTATTTTTTAAAAAAGTGAACATTTTAAAGTTTAACGCAGTAGTTTTTCCTATAAACTATTGCATTTTGCTTTCTATTTGGCAGCATGTTGAATTTTTTTCTACATTTACAGAAAAAGCGACACATGATGGAAAAGTTCTAAGCAGATGACAAAAAAATGGAATGATATACATGGAGTTACATATATTAAAAGGAAATATATTGAAAGAGCAAGTAAAATACAACAAGAATACAACAAAAACATATTAAAACATATTAAAATATATTAAAATCAAACTTCCTGAAATGAAATACACAAACTTACGGAAGTAGAGATCTATTAGAAGAGATCTTTAAAAGATAACAAACGTCGCGACCAGTAAACGGAATAGACTGCAAATGCAGAACATCCGAGGGAATGCTTTTGAGAGAATATCCGAGTGTAGAAGCGCTTGAAGCCTGGATTATACGGCTTAGGCGTGAATTTCACAGATACCCCGAACTCAGTTTTGGAGAATATGAAACCCAGAAAAAGATCCTGAGAATACTCGGAGATCTGGGAATAGAAGCTAGAAAAATTGCAGATACCGGTGTGCTTGCAAGAATCCCGGGAACGTTACCTGGCCCCTGTATCGCTCTTCGATCAGACACAGATGGATTGCAGGTGCAGGAAGAATTAACTGAAAGAAATAGTGACTATATTTCCAGAAACGAGGGAGTGATGCATGCCTGTGGACACGACGGGCACATGGCAATGCTTTTTGGGGCTGCACGGCTTTTTCAGGAAAATCGAAATTTTCCAGGGGAAGTCCGCTTTATTTTCCAACCTGCAGAAGAGATCCCTCCAGGGGGCTCGGAGAGAGTAATTGCAGAGGGCGGGCTTGATGGTGTGAATGCAGTTATGGGTATACACATCTTTACCAATCACGAATCAGGAAGTGTGGGTTTTCGTCCCGGGCCTTTCATGGCAAGCACCAACCGGTTTGAAGTGATCGTTAAAGGAAAGGGAGGTCATATCTCAAAACCTGAAAGCTGCATTGATCCCGTCCGAATAACAACGAATTTTCTAAGTAACCTTTATCCCATACTGGAAAAACAGCTTGAACCGGATAAGTATATTATTGGGGTGGGAAGGATTCGAGGAGGAGCCCAGTTCAATAGGATTCCTGATACTGTGGAGATTCTTGGAAGTTATCGAACTTTTGACCGGGAGACTACGGACATTATTGATAGGACAATAAAGGAGTGCTTGGACGAGATAATAAAAAAATACGTAAAGCCAGGAGAAGAATTTTCAGGCTTTCCTGACTACGAGCTTGATATACTGCACGGCTATCCAGTCCTCGTGAATGATCCTGTGTTTACAGATGCTGTAAATTCAAAGCTTCATGAGAGTTTCCCTGAACTTACAGTCTACCCTGAGTTAGAAAAAGCCTTTGCTGCTGAAGATTTTGCAAGTTATCTACAGAAAGTTCCAGGGATTTTCATTTCCCTTGGTACCCGAAACTTGGAAAAAAAGATAGTGGAAATCAATCACTCATGCAAGTTCGATATTGATGAAGAGATTCTGATAACTGGTGCGGAAATATTTTATACTGTCTCTCTGGATTTCCTCAAAAATCCGGAAAAATATCTCGATTCCCAGATTTCTTTGAACCCTTAACCATTAAAATGGAGCCTGAAAACCAACAGGTGAACAAAAACTTCCCGGTTCATGGAGTAAATAAATGATAGTCCAAATATACGACGATTCCAGAAAGGAAGAAGTCCGTGATGTTGTACTTGGTGTTTTAATGGAGCATGGTTTTGAACCTGACAGGCTAAAAGATGCCGACCTCGATGACATAAACGGTTACTACCTTGGAAGCGGAGGCGTATTTTTTATAGGAATCGTCGATGGCAAAGTTGTAGGCACGGCAGGTGTCCGAAAACTTGACCGAAATCTGTGTGAAATCCGGCGTATATACCTTAAGAAAGCCTTCAGGAACAAGGGATACGGGAAACAGCTTTTCCGGACTGCTCTCGATTTTGCCGAAAAAAACTGCGCAGGTACTTTCCTTAAAACTGATTCAATCCTTACAAAAGCAATAGACATGTACCTCAAACACGGCTTCACTTTCCAGAAAGAGGAGAAAGGATACCTATATTTCAAGAAAACGTTTCACAAGCCTTTTAAAAAGGCTTGACCGCAAACCTTTCCGGCGGAAAGCTTAACCACAAACCTTTTGAGAAAAGGCTTGATCGAAAACCCCAGCAATGTTTGGATTTGGAAATCTTATCCCCAAACCCTATCGGCGTGATCAACCGGCGCAACGGTTGCGGCACAGCGGTTGTGCTCAAGACAGCTGAATTATATGAAGATATTTATAGCTGAGTCAAGTGGATTGATTTATAGTCAAGAAAGAGAAATTGTTGTATCATCCGGGGTTTTCCTGGTTATTTTAAATCGCTTTTATTTTTCTGGATAGGAGCAGGAGCTACCTTCTTTTTTCTCAAGGGCTTGCAGATATTCGAGAACGGCAAGGATGTAGGCTGAGTGAGACCAGGCTAGAGGGAGAACGGAGAGAGGTTTGCCCTTGTCATCAATCTGCTCGGACAGAAGACCTGTAGGATGAGCGTGAGCTGCACACCAGTTCAGGAGTTCAAGAGCTCGATCCATGTTGCCGACTGCCGAATGCCACTGAGACAGCCAGAGAGTGCAGATAATCCAGCTATTCATATAGCCAAAGTAGGTGTCATGAAGATATCTGGAGATCCCGCCTGAAGGACGCTTAAGGTCGCGTTCGATAGCCTCCATTGTCTGGGCAACTCTAGGGTCTTCGGGAGGAAGAATTCTAAAGTACCAGACCGCGAAGACCGAGGAATCAAGAGTGGGATCATCAAGAGAACGGCGGAAACGCTTTAGTCTGTTATTGTAAAGTTTCTCCAGAATAGACTTCCGGACTCGGTCTGCAGCTTCCTTCCAAATGTTTGCATTGTCGTAATCTCCAAGGGAGCGGGAGAGTTCATAGGCCCCGTTGAGGCCGGCATAGACCGTACACGCGCTGTAGGTATGCACGCCTTTTCTTTCTTCCCATAGGTCAAAACTCGAAATTGGAAGGTCTGTTTCTTTATCAATCGCTTTCATAAGATAGTTAGCTGTGGGGATCACAAGCCTTCTGTAATATCTACCTGTGGTCCAGACACTCTTTGCGATCTCCCAGTTGTTATAGAGGGCGTAAAGAGGAAGTCCTGTTTCATCGATCTGAATCATAGGGACAGGATGCCACGTGCTCCCAAAATCTCCGGCAGGCGTGTACTTGTGAAGGAAGTTGCCTCTGGGGGTAATAGCTTTTGAGAAAAACTCAAATGTCTCGGCGGTTAGGTGATGATACCGCGCCCTATCGAGAGCAAGGCAGGCCCAGGCTGCGTCCCTGGGCCAGCAATAGCTGTAAAGGTCCGCTCCGAATTGCTTTATATCTGAATCGCAGGATGCAATTACCGAGCCTGTAATGTCCATGTGGGCGACAACTGTAAGGAGGCTCCTATAAAAGCACTTTAAGACACTCTGTGGCAGCTGGGACATTCGAGCAAATTCTGGAAGGACGGATACTCTCTCAGTAAATGAGTTCCAGAAATTGAAGTTATGATAGAAAAGGGCTTTTCTCCCAGCTTCCTTTTCCTGTTTATGAGTCTGAAGTACGCTGCAGTACTTTTTTCCGAGAACTATCCAGTAGTGCAACCTTGTTGACTCTCCTGACTTCAGTTCAGGAAGAGTCCAGCCAAGGGTGGAATCTACCGAGCCGTGGGCGACAGGATTTCCGCTCAAGGAAGCGTCGTTTTCCATATCTCTCCAGGTACCTTCAAGCCCTTTCCACTCTGCAGTTCCAACTGCATATTGGTCAAATATAGGGTCGCTCGCATGCAAGAAATAGCGGTCGCGCTTGTAATGAATAAGCGTATGTTTATCGATTACAGCAGTTTCTCCAATTTTGGTTTCAAGAATCCGGTAATTCTGGTTTGAGAAAAGGCGCAAATGTTTGGACTCATTTGAAATATTCATTACCTCAAAAGTTCTGTAAAAAATATTTACCGAAGGGTGGACAGCTTCCCATACCGTAATTCTGAGACCTATCTCAGGATTTTCGAACACTGTTTCTCCTATATTCGAGATAATTCCCCTGCAAGCTTCAGGAATTTCCCAGTTTTCCTCCTGGACACCGTTTTTCGCTCTTATGACTTCTCTGCGTTCTCCTGATGTTTCAAGAAGACGCTTACATAAGTCTTCCTTAAACTCGGATTTATACCTTTGTCGAATCTTCCAGTTTTCAAGCCAGCTACAATAAAGGGAGTCAAGATCGCATATACCAACTTTTATCGAATTCCCATGATTTTCAAGTCCTACATATGGAAAATATATATCCTTTATAGTCCCTTTTTCATCTTCGCAAAGCAAGATTCTCCCATTTCCGAAAATTAGCGGTCTAATTCCAGATACCTCCTACTTTCCTTTAAATTTATATGGCCCTACAATTCCCACAAAGTATATTAGGCATGTAAGATTCAAACATAATTTTCAAAATATAACAATTTCATAAAATTAAATCGGCTTTCTTGAATATAACCACGAGA
Source organism: Methanosarcina sp. (assembly GCA_036504475.1). Classification (GTDB taxonomy): domain Archaea; phylum Halobacteriota; class Methanosarcinia; order Methanosarcinales; family Methanosarcinaceae; genus Methanosarcina. The sequence goes on along the minus strand of DASXVB010000170.1, from coordinate 28,935 downwards.
GATGAATCTATTATCTCAAATAGTTTAGTATAAAGAATTTGGTGAAAACTGGATTTTAGTCTTAAAAATATCTTTCTCAAAAATGTGTGAAGAAATAAGTACGCTGGTCATATTTTTAACTTCAAGGTTTATTGAAGGTAAAGTATGTGCCAACATATGCCGTTTTTATAACTTAAAATGAAACTTGTCCAGTAAGAAACTTTAATTTCTTATTAAAGATATATATGAATTTAATAAGAACGTTTATATTTTATTGTATCTTCTTAGTAAATGCCTTAAAAAACGGATATTTTAAAAGTCACTCACATACAGAGAATGCGTGTTGAAATGTCTTACGTAAAAAAAGCATGTCCCGTTTGTGGGAAAGAATTCCTTGTTCTTAAAAAGGTTGAGGAAAAGGCAATTTACTGTACTCTGGCATGCCTGACAAAAGATCAGAATAAGTATGAATTCAGAGAAATAGCCTTCCCAAGTCTTGGTTGAACATTTGTAAGGTAAAAAAATCGAAAATATGGAGAACACCCTTACAAAGGGAAACGTTTTCCAATGTTTTTATTTTTAAAAACTTTTTATTTTCCAGCGAGTTTTTTTGCAATCTGGGTTACATATCTGCCCTGATAACGAGCCATTGCAAGCTCATTTTCAGAAGGCTGGCGGTTTTCATTCGATCCTGCTATCGTTGAAGCTCCATATGGGCTGCCACCTGTGATTTCGTCCATCCGTCTCTGTCGGGTTTCTGTATAAGGAAGTCCTACAATAATCATTCCGAGATGTAGAAGGGTAACATGCGTTGTTAGAATTGTAGACTCTTGACCTCCATGCTGTGTTCCACTGGAAGTAAAGACACTTCCTACCTTTCCAACAAGAGCATCTCTACTCCATAGTCCTCCTAGACCATCAAAAACTGTACGCATCTGGGCTGACATATTCCCGTAACGTGTAGGTATCCCGAAAATAAGGGCATCTGCCCCTGCAAATACATCTTCATACATGCTCCTGGTCACTACGGGAATATGTGCAAAAAGATTTTTTGTTTCGATTGCCCCCATTTTTTCGAGAACCTCATAAGGCAGAGTCTCAGGAACCTGATAAATCTCTACCTCAGCTCCTTCAACTTCTCTTGCCCCTTCAGCTATAGCTTCTGCCATTTTGTAAATGTGACCATGGATACTGTGGAATATCACGTTTACCTTAACCATTCAGCTCCTCCATTAAGATCAATTAAAATGTAAATAAAGTTGCTCCAACCAATAAAATTGGTTAATGATCCCAAAAATCTAGATCCTTTCTTTAAAATAGTTTTCTGATGCCTTATATAGCTTGTTAGCGAAAGTTAACCTTATCCTCCTGGTTCTGAATTTGTGATATTCTAGTTCTGTATTCCTACTCACTTTCTTACCCTTAGTGTGAGTACTTTAAAATTAAATATTAGGATCATAAATTCTAAAAAATAATACCTATCAAAATAGTTATTAGGCTATAATGCTTTATAAGCTGGACATGTCCTCTCTTTCTATCGTAATGCCTTCAATGAATGAAGAAGAAACCATCCGAATTTGCATACAGAAAGCTCAGTCTATATTCAAAAAATATGGTTTAGAAGGGGAGATAATAATTGCTGACAACTCGTCAGATAGAACCGCAGAGATTGCATCATCAATGGGTGCAAAGGTAATAGGTCCAATAAAAGGTTACGGAAACGCTTACCTAAAAGGACTAGCTGAAGCAAAAGGAGACTATATTGCTATTGCCGACGCCGACAATACCTATGATCTGCTTGAACTTGATAGGTTCTTTGACCCTCTTATGGCAGGAGAAGCGGATTTTATAATGGGCTCCAGGCTTAAAGGCAATATCAAAAAAGGAGCTATGCCCTGGCTGCATCAGTATATAGGCAATCCTTTCCTGACAGCAATGCTCAACTTCCTTTTCAAAACGAAGATTTCGGACGCTCACTGTGGAATGCGAGCTTTTACAAAAGAAGCGCTTGAGAAAATGAACCTTAAAACTCACGGCATGGAGCTTGCATCCGAGATGGTGATTGAGGCTGCAAAATGCGGGCTGAGGATTAAAGAGATCCCCATAACCTATTACTCACGAAAAGCACCCTCCAAATTACGTTCTTTTCAGGATGGCTGGCGGCATATCAGATTTATGATGTTATACCGCCCTCTGCCTTTTCTTCTTCTGCCTGGAGCTTTAGTTTTTGTCCTTGGAGCTTTGATAATCTGTTCTCTTCTGCTTAGTGGAGATGAAGCGCAAAGCAGACTACATTCATTTATCTTAGGTTGTATGCTCCTGATTATTGGAGGACAGACGCTATCTACGGGTGGGTATATGAAAATGTATAGCCTTGTCCGAGGTGAGCCTAAAAGTAAGGACATTACTTCAAAGTGGCTGAACTATCATTCTCTTGAAAAAGAGTTGCTTGCAGGTTCACTAATGCTAGCTGTAGGCCTTCTGCTTGGACTAAAGGTAATATACACCTGGATAAGCTCTGGGTATGGTTCTCTCTCAGAAGTTAAAGGTGCAGCTATTTCGATGGTTTTTTCTTTTATCGGTCTTCAGATGATTTTCTCAGCTATTGTCTTGAGCGTCATGCTCCTCGAAGTCGATACTGACTGGTAGTGATATTATGAAAATTGCCTTTGTTTATGATGCTGTCTATCCTTGGGTTAAAGGTGGTGCAGAAATGCGTATCCATGAGCTAGGTAAACGGCTCTTGGACAAAGGTTATGAGATACATATTTTCGGGATCAAATGGTGGGAAGGCGAAGACACTATAGAGTATGAAGGTATGACCCTGCATGGAGTCTGCAAAGCTCGAAATCTGTATGTAGACGGCAGACGTTCAATCTCTGAGGCAATTATTTTTGCTATAAAATTGTTTCCTGAGCTCAGAAAAGAGAACTTTGACCTTATAGATGTAAGTGTCTTTCCCTATTTTTCCTGCTTTACCGTAAAAGCGGTTTCAATCTTGAAGAAAATTCCATCAGTGTTTACCTGGCACGAGGTATGGGATGATTACTGGTACGAATATATGGGGAAGGCAGGTTTTTTTGGGAAAGTAATCGAAAAAACGGTTTCAAAGATTTCGGGAAAAAACATAGTGGTTTCGAACTGGACTAAGAACAGGCTTGAATCGTTGGATGTTTCTGAACAGAGGATTACAGTTATCCCTAACGGGATAGATATTAAAAAGATTTCCAGGATTAAGCCTGAATGTGGAAGAGCCCTTATGGAACTTGAGAGTAAAACATATGATATCATTTTTGCAGGGAGGCTTATAAAGGAAAAAAATGTTGACCTGTTGATTAAAGCTGTGGCCCTTCTTAAAACTGATTTTCCGAATATTAAGTGCTGTATTGTTGGGGATGGACCCGAAAAGGCATCACTCGTGGAACTCGCAAAGAATACCAGAGTTTACGAGAGTATTGAGTTTGCAGGCTTTCAGGAATATAGGGCGCTTATAATGAAAATCAAGGCTTCAAAGGTACTTGTATTGCCTTCAGGCCGTGAAGGGTTCGGAATGGTTGTTATCGAGGCTTTTGCCTGTGGAGTGCTTGTGGTAACTGTAAAAGCAAAGTACAATGCAGCACAAGGGCTGGTCGAAAACGAAGTTGACGGATTTGTTGTAGAACCGGAAGACATAGAAATCGCAAAATCCATACAAAAAATAATTGGGAAAAACTTGGATTATAATAAGATTTCAAAAGCTGCTCTTCGGAAAGCTGAGAAATATGACTGGGGAAAAATAGTTGAAAAACTATGTTTAACTTATGGAGACTTTACAACAAAATAGTAATTTCGGGTTTTTTCTTTATTAAAAAGAGATATGAATATGTTTTTTCATTTACTTTCAGCCATGTAATTTCCCATTTAAGAAGAAAAATAACAATCTTTTACAGAACTTAAGTGTTTGTCTTGTTAGTAAATCTTAAATAATAATCGATTTTTACCCTTGAGAGATAAAATGAGATCTGGTATAAAAAAACGGTTAAAAAAACATTTAATTGATGGCCAAATATCGCATTTTCAGAAAAAAAATTTTAATGAACATGCCGGAGTCTTAACATTATACACCTTACTAACTTTTATACTCACTTATCCTGTAGTTTTTAAAATACGTACATCTATTCCGGGAGGAGGAGATGCATTCCAGTGGATAAGAATACTCTGGTACATGCCAGTAGCTATATTCAACCCTAATCTCACAAAGTTAACACACGATTATTTAATGTTTTATCCATATGGAATACCAGCCTCACCATTTCAATCGGCATTTAATCAAATCCTTGCATATGTGCTATCAACTTTAATAAGTATTCACATAATATACACTATATTATGGTTATTTTCATTTATTTTTGGCGCATATGGTACCTATTTACTTGTAACATATCTTACTGGTGACAGAGCATCTTCCTTCATAGCCGGGATTGTGTTTGCGTTTTCACCGTATCATTTTGCACATGCTCTTGGTCATTTTGGAGCTACAAGTATTGAGTGGATACCCTTCTGTGCTCTATACTTGATGAAAATGTATAAAGAAGGAGGAGTTCGAAACAGTTTTTTTGCAGGAATATTTTTTATTCTCGTAGCCATGAGCGACCTTCAATATATGGTTTTCATGGGAATTTTTGTGATATTACTGTTTGTATATGAAGTCTACGTTTTTTTTAGAAACGAGAAGACAGACTATAAAGAGACATTTAAAAACCTTTTTCATAAGTATGCCTTATTTGGATTAATTTCATTATTAGGTTTAATACCACTTACATTAGAGAACATTCAAATAGCTCTATCTAATGAAAACTTTTTAAAATTAGATCCGTTTGAGGCGGTTACATACTCAGCTGATTTACTAAGTTTCTTTCTTCCATCTGTTTTACATCCTGTTTATGGGAGTGCTGTGACAGATATTTACAACAATTTTTCAGGAAATACCAGTGAGAATACAACTTTTATTGGATACACGGTCATCTTACTTTCTTCATTCGCAGCCCTTAGACTGAAAAGAAACAAATATGTAAAATTCTGGTTGATAGCTGCTTTATTTTTTTCGTTAATCAGTCTTGGCCCACTTCTTCACGTAAACGGTAACACATCATTTACAGTGTTCAATACGACAGTTCCCCTTCCGTATTTAGCTTTATATCATTTGATTCCATTTTTGGATAATTGCAGAACACCTGGAAGATTCTTTGTAATCGCGTCTCTTTCATTTGCAGTTTTAGCTGGCTATGGGGTTTCAGAGCTACAAAAGTTTAATAAATACAATAAAAAAGTAGCTATAATTATAATAAGCAGTTTGATAATTTTTGAATACTTAGCAATTCCTTTTCCAGTATCAGCTGTGAGCCAACCTTCATTTTATGAAGAGATTTCACAAGATAGAGGGAATTATGCACTACTTGAAATACCTGCAACTCAAAATTATGACGCAGGTTCAAATATCATTTATTATCAAACAATTCATGGAAAACCTGTAGTGGGTAACTGGGCTGCCAGATATCCATCTAATGCAAGAGATTTTGAATTAAATACACCTGTGATAAGAGAATTAACCTATTTGCAACCTTCTGCCAATGATATCCTGAACCAAGATATAGATCAAGTTGGAACATCCATTTTAAATTATTACAACATCTCGTACATTATTTTGCATACAAATTATATGGATAATAAAGAAGTTAATTTAGTAGAAAAATTTATACAAGAAAATCTCAAAACTGAAAGAAAAGAGTATGAAAATGATTCTCTTATTGTATATAATATCAAAAAAGAGCCTATAAAGTCATTTATGACTTTAAAAGATAATTGGTATAGTTTGCAGGGGCAGAATGGCGTTCCAACCAGATGGATCTCGAACAATGCTACATTAATGATATACTCAAATGAAAAAGTAAATAAAACTCTGAGTTTCCGAACACTCAGCTATCATAACCCAAAAAATATACAAATCTATGTTGGAGATAAATGTTTTGAAGAAACTGTACCAACAGGTTTCATCGATATAAAAATACCATTGAGTCTCGAAAAGGGGGAAAACATTATAAAATTTTCAACTCAAGAAGAATGCTTTTCTCCTTCACAAGTGATCAATAGTCATGATACAAGAAAACTTAGCTTTGCAATTCAAGATATTAAAATATCTTGATAAACTTTACTTTTTTAGAAATAGGCTTTTACGAATAATATTATTTACTTCAACTGCAATTTGTTTGTTTTTTGAGTAAAATATTTTTAAAGTTCTGCGCAGAATAAATTTGTTTTAGAGTCCAACGCTACAGTCAAGAGCCCTTAAGTCCTTCCAAGAACCTCTCTTATTGGACTGTTCTTCTTCAGAAACAGGCATTTTGTTCAGCTGAGTTAACTGCGTAACCAACCGCACTATAAGGGTCTTAAAGAGGAAAGCAACTTTTTTACATTCAGGAGCAGCTTCTAATATCTTTTTCACCTTATTTTGAAATTCAGTTTATATTCTTTTGAGCCATGGATCGATTAAGAGTATTATAATTGAATCCTGATACCCATTTTTGAATATTGTATCCAATAATAATTACTATCAGACTGGCAATGAAAATAACGCAGACCTCCATAAGTCCAGTAATACCTAACTTATTATTAAGATACTTTACAACTGAAAGAAGAGGTTGATGAATCACATAAGTTGCGTATGACGACTGAGCTATATAATATATAATTCCTTGAACACTTAGAGGGATTTGCGAAAAATATGAGTGGGTTATATTTAGTAAATTGTATCTTCCAGCAAAAATCCCAATCAAAAAAACAGGATAATACAAATAGAACCTAGGATCAAGAGTATGGTACAGATAACATACAATATATATGCTTAAAGAAATAATGAATATTTCAATATCATCTCTTGCGTATTTTGCAGTTATTGCATAAACAACGTAGTATACAAGAATTGTGCCAACAAACCAATCTATATGTCCTCCTCCTATCTCCATATCAGCTTTAAAAAATCCATGAACTCCTGTCAGTTGATACAACAGTCCCATCAAGCTAGAAAAATTCTCGGTATAAGGAGCAGGGTTAATATGAAAAATCCCAAAAATAATGAACTCAAATAATAATCCAATCCACCATATAGGGTAAATTCTGATGATCCGTTTTTTAAAATATCGAGTAATATCTTCCTTAGTTTCAAGACTTTTATATCTGCTAGAGATAGTGTATCCAGAAGCGAAAATAAACATTGAAAGCCCTGTATATGCAAAAGTAGGACCAAAATATGCGTAATGAAGTAATGGATATACATCCATTGAAAAATTTAAAAAAAATCCCAAATGAGATAATATAATTAATAAAATAGCACACTTTAGAATATCAATTTCTATCAGCTTTTTTGTATTGTAAGATGTTACAGGGTCAAACTTAGACATCTTCCCATTCTCCTTAGTAGTACGGAGTAAAATAATTTCTGATCAGAAATGCCAACAAAAATCTTAAACCAGTATCTTTAACAAAGTTCTAGTCTTTTAATTTACTCCATATTATTAGATAGTTCAGGATAGCAGCATCTTTGATAAGGATTTCTAGATAGATATGACTCCTTTCTAAAAATATCAATCATCTAAAGGAGAATTCTTAATTTTCTGCAATATCGAAATATATCTTTTCTCTATATTTTCCCATGAATAGTTTTGCAAAACAAATTTCATCCCATTTTTTCCCATAGCATTCCTCATTCCATCATTTGCTAGGAGAAAATCAAGACATGCCTTAAACTCATCATAGTTTTCGTAATACAAACCTGCATTGCCTCGGATACATTGACCTTTTAACACATCGCATTCCCCGTTTACGAGTACAGGCGTATTACATAGCCAGGATTCCAAGAGGACCATGGACAAACTTTCGTACTTTGAGGGCATTATTAATAGTTTAGCCGATTTAATTCCGTTAAACTTATCCTTTTCCGAAACGAAACCTAAGGAGAGAATATCAGGGTTTTTAGGAATCTCCATAATCTGTTTTCCCAGTAAAACGAGTTTAATAGAAGACTTATTTTCCTTTTTATATCGAAGAAAATAATCAAATAACTCTTGACAACCTTTAGATTCTTCTACTCTTCCAACGAAAATAACAAAGTTATCCAGATTATATTTCTGGACAAATGAAGCTGCATCAATTTCATCCGGAATGTCTATACCCACGCCTACAACATCAGAAGGTATATTTGAGACCCTGAATTTTGAGATGACAAAATTTTTTTCTTCCTCTGTGTTATAAATAAACCGCCTGGGACAGTTGAAAAAAGAACCAAATATTGACAAATAGATAGGAGGTTCATCATGTGCTGTAGGAACAAGCAATGCTTTTTCCTTTACTAGTGGAAGACCGAAAAAAGTAGTACAGTAAAGATAAGTAAAAAAGATAAAACAAGTATAATTATTTTCATTGTTTTTTATATAATCAATAAGTTTTGTTGAATAAGGACCTTGCAATTTCATCCATTCAACTTCGTCTTCATAGGTGTGAATATTACCAAAGATTTTTTCAGAAAACTTATTGAATTTCAGTAAATCTCTCTCATAATCAACAGGAAATCTTCTGACCAATACTCCATTTAAGGTTTCAGTCCCTGCAGGGTACTCATTTTTCCACGTTACATAGTCTACCGCACATGTAGTTAACACTTCTACATCAAAATATTTGGATAAATGCTCAGCTACAAGCCTGCAGTGGAATTCAGCACCACCATTAACTTCCATACCATAACGCTGGACTACAAAAGCTACCTTTTTTGCAGGCATTATTTCACCTTTAACAAAATATTTTTTAAGTGAGAGAGTATTTTTTCTCTTTTGAAATCGTCCAATCTATTTTTCTGTTTCTGAATAATAGTTGATCGCAATTCTTCATCCTCTATTAATATATTTATCATCTCAGCAATTTCACAATAATTCTTTTTATTAACTAGAATTCCTGTATTCTCAAGAGTTGAAGGAATAGCTGTAGATTTATAGGCAATGATTGGAACTTCAAAATACATGCTTTCCAATATAGGAACACAAAAACCTTCGTGTTCGCTCATACAGAGAAAAATATCAGCTAATTTATAGTAGGAAATTAGGTCATTAAAACTAATTTTACCTAATAAATAAACATCTTTCAAATTTAAATTTTGAATCAGTTTTTTCAAATAGTCGGAATAAACTTCACAACCCTCATAGCTGCCGGCCAAGAAAAGTCTTGATTTTGGGTTAATAAGTTTATAATAATAAAATACTTTTATTATGTCTTCCTGTTTTTTATGTGGAGTTACTCTACCCACAAACAAGAGATTCACAAAATCATCATCATATTTCGACAGTAATTTTTCATTAGGACTGCTGTACTCATGAAAGTCCACTATTATAGGCAAAACATCTGTGTTTTTAAATCCCATTTTTTGAAGTTCCAACCTGTTGTATTCAGAAACTCCAACAGCAAGGTCTATGTGATCAACAAGTGATCTGAGTTCTTTTTTTCCATTTTTCAGTAAGTTTACAAGAGTCTCATTCACTCCAAAAAAGTATTTAGGAGGAGTGATATTATGGTAAATCAATATCTTTTTGTCGGGAAGTTTTGCAACAAACTCAGAAACTTCGGAACCGATGGAAAAGTGAAAAATTAATATATTTTCTCTTGAAGAAACCTTCTCATATTCGGTATATTTTTTTGCGTTAATTTTGGGATGTATATTTTGAGCGTAGATTTCGGATTTATATCCCCATTCATTCAGGACTTTTTTAATTTCCCTGACCTCATTGCCTATGGCATCTCCCGGAGAAATTGTTGGCAAGATCTGGTGAATCTCCATTTTTCAAAGACCCCCTAAAAATTCGAGATATTTTTCTACAATTTTATCCCAGCTAAAATTTTCAATAACGTAAGACATTCCATTCTCAGCCATAATCTTTCTGGTGGTAGGGTTTTCCAGATAGAAATCAAGGCACCCTTCAAACTCATAGTAGTCATTAAAATAAAGCCCACCATTACATTTGATGCAGTGGTCTTTAGTTACAGCGCAATCCCCATGTACCAATACAGGAGATTTACATAACCATGACTCCATAATTACAATAGAAAAACTTTCATTCAAAGAAGGCTGACATAAAAAAGTAGCAGCTGAATATGCATTATATTTGTCCTGAAGTGGTACAAAACCCAGATCGATAATATCACTTTTATTTTCAGAGGGTATTTTTATTGTTCCACTGCCAATAAGAATAAGCTTCAATTCACTTTTTTTATGCTTTTTATATCTACAAAAAAAATCAATTAGAAGAGGGACATTTTTCCCAGCTTCCTTTCTGCCTGCGTAAAGAATAAAGTCGGTTTTTATGCCGTATTTTTCCCTGAATTGTTCTGGATTATACGCAAAATCCATATCAATTCCCTCTCCTAAAACAGTCTGCCTATTATTTAGATTATAAAGCTGGTTTGCCAATGATTTTTCAGGAGACGCGTGGAAAATAATGCCTTTGGCATTTTCAAACATATTTTTATAAATATTTAGATAAGCATAGCTTTCATCATGAAGGCATGGAATTAGAACTGACTTTTCAGGGTGTATGCAAGACCCATAGTAAGTCGTACCGAACATATATGGAATAAATAAAAAGTAATCGTAATCTTCACAGTGTTCAGCAATATAAGAATAAAGACTGGGGCTGTTCACCATTTCCCGCATAAAAGTTTTCTCTTCCTCTAAAGAAATCTTAAGACCGCACATAAGTTTGTAGTTTATTTTATCAAAACGAGCGGTATCTCTCTTCCTGACTGGAAACCTGCGTATACTAACTCCATTTAGATTATATATACCCTCTTTATAAAAATTAGTACTCCAGTCACTCAAGAATTCTTTAACGCAAGTAGTAAGTACTTCAACTTCAACACCGTGTTTTTGCAGATTTTCAACTGTTCTTCTGCATTCACTTTCTGCTCCACCAGGAATGTTTCCGTACCAAGGAGTTACAAATGCCAGCTTCATACTAATTTATCCCCGAGTCCCACACAAAATAAATTATGATAATAATTCAAACACTAGCTGGTCCCTCATTTTTTTCCGATGACCGCATAATCTTGTGCTCCGTATAAAGTGTTGTTTAACATATCTATATTTTGGTTATAAGTTTCAAACATAACTTTCTCTCTGTCTGTTAGGTCACCAACGTCCGACAACTTTTTTAATCTCATGCTGTCTGGAACTGGAGAAATAAATTTTGCTTCAATCTCACGGAAATTGACTGCGCTTAATAAAAACTTGAGTGTCTCTGGATGTACCGGTTTTATATGAGTAAGGTCAATGTAAAAATTAGCAAAAGAAAAGAGTGACAGGGGATTTACAGTTTCTACTATTAAATAAAAACCATATTTAAGTTTTTTATTGCAAAGGTTTAGCATTCTGATGAGATAATCGGGAGCTAGATGCTCAACTACCTGACTGATGAATATTCCATCAAGGCTTTTGTCTTCTATAGTTTCAAGGGTTTCAATTGCATCTTTTAACTCTACATTAAAACCTTTCGATTCGCAGAAACTGACCATATCTTCATCGATATCTATTCCCTTTGCAACGATATCATTCTGCCTGGCTAGTTCCAGAAATTCCCCTCTTCCACAACCGATATCCAACACATTTTTACAATCCTTGAAGTAATCTAAAAATACCTTTTGGTGCTGTTGAATATGATCTCTTGAACCTCTGAAATGTTCTTCAAATGCGTAATAATTTATTTCAGGCTCATTGTCTTCAGGTTTCTGTACCTTGTCTTCAGGTTTCTGTAACTTATGATTTTGCAAGTTTTCATTTAAACGGTTCTCAAGCACACCGTTAAGCCAGCTTTTGTTATTCAGGTCCAAATCGATTGTAGAAATAAAATTATTAACTTCAGATTTGATATTTTGAACGGAATTTGTTTTAAAAGATTCAAAATCGGTTTTTAGATATTCAACTCCGGTTTTTAAATGTCCAGTATCTGTTTTCAAAGATTCTACATCATTTTTTAAATATTCGGCATCAGTATTTAGACGTTCAAGATCAGTGTTCAAATTTTCAACATCAGCTTTTAAGTATTGGGACTCAGTTTTTAAATCTTTAACAACGTCAGCAACACCAAAATTAAACTCTCTTTGTTTTTGAAAAACTGGATCAACATATCTTCGGACCTCTCCATGAACCATTTTCCTTCCTTTAACAAGAAATTTCCCTGTTATTGGACGATGAGAACTTATTGTATAACTTTCATTAAAGATGTCACAACAATTTATAAATTCGAGACCCTCAGGAATATCTCTTTTTATAGGAGAAGCTGCAGAAAACATTTCACTCATTATTTCCGGTTCATTCTCTTTGTAGATGCCCTCTTTTTTTCGCTTATCTATGTTCTCACGGATTTTTTCCATGATCTGCTCGACATTTACCTCTTCATCTTTAATTTCTAATGTATCCAATTTGATTCCTCAATGAGCTTGATTATCATAAATGAATCAATTTCCAGAGTGTATATTCATAAGATGTGGCACAAAGTCTGCTAATCCAAAGCTACGTTATTGTCTGAGTCTTTTATTCCTTCGGGCACCATGTTCATTTTCGGCGCCTGTTTCAACAGAAAAAAAATTATTCATTAAATCAAAAACACTATAATTCTTTATCGGATAAGGCCTATAACTCTTTACTGGGTCCTTCTTGAATTTCTATTTTCGGTTTCATATTGAAAACTCCGGAATAGATAATTGCACTATCATTAGGAATTACTTTTAAAACCTCTACATCATGAGCCATGAGCAAATATTCTTCAAAAGCATCTTTTCCATATCCCTTATTTGCCACACCAACAGAGAATGAATAGTCTCCTGCCGATAGTGGAAAAAAGAATTCCCAGGTTAGTTCTGCAATCTGCCCTTTTTTTAGAGTAAAAGTTTTAACGTCACTGCAATATGTATTTGTTTCAAATACTGACACACCCAGATTATTTCTAACGTGAATACCAAAGTGAGGATCAGATAATTCTTTTAAGGCCTTGACTTTATATATAACTTTAATTACCTGCTCACTCTCAATGCATAATATTTCCTTATTTTTTGAGTTCAGAACTTTAAAAGAAAGAAGTTCAACTTCTCCTGTTGAGACATTTGGATTTTTTCGGCCTGTAAAATCTGTCATTTCATCTATGTCATATAATTTTACTTCTGCGTCTCCCATGTGTGCTTTTTGCAAAATCATCCCATGATAATAATCAATTATATCTTTTGGATCACCAGAATTAATTATATGGCCATGATCTAATAATATTGCGGAGTCGCATATAATTTTCACCGCATTCATATCGTGAGATACAAAAATAATGGAACCACCATTGTTTTTGAATTCCAAAATTTTTCTCATGCACTTTTGCTGAAAATATGCGTCTCCTACAGAGAGCGCTTCATCGACTACAAAACATTTTGGTTCTGCATGCATTGCTATTGAGAATGCAAGTCTCATAAGCATACCCGAGGAGTATGTTTTTATCGGATCATAAATAAAATCCCCAAGCTCTGTAAAATCAATAATCTCATTTTTTTTCTTTTCTATTTCGTTTTTATCCATTCCCAGAAATGTCCCATTCATGAATATATTTTCAAGGCCCGTAAGTTCTTGATCAAAACCTGTTCCCAGCTCAAGTAAACCAGTTATTTTTCCATCTACCTCTATCAAGCCCGTGTCTGGAATCATAACTCCTGAAAGTATTTTCAATACAGTGGACTTCCCAGCTCCATTCTGCCCTACTATCCCGAGGGTTTGTCCTTCCTTCACTTCAAACGAAATATTTTCTAATGCAGTGATCTCTCGGTGGTATTTTTTTCGGAAGATTTTCTCTTTTAATCTGTCAGTGGGTGTATGATACAACTTGAACTTTTTCGAAACACCTGATACTTTGATCATATTGAGTCACAACTTGTGATTTTAATTATATGAAATCTCGAATATCTTTTTCTAGTTTTTTGAAGGCAATCTCTGCAAAGAATAGAATTACAAGACTTAACAAGAGCAGATATAAAATAGGTTTTAAACTCGGGATTTCTTTGTATATAAATATAGTTTGATATAAGTGGATGAATGAAAACGCCGGATTATAAACCATAAGTTTTTTGACAACATCTGGAAGCACATCATAAAGATACACAATTGGAGTAAACCAAAACCAGATCTTAAACATAATTCCTACAATTTCTTTTAAGTCCCTTATGAAGACAACAAATACTCCAACAAAAAATCCAAGGGAATAAGCGAAGATCTGCTGGACAATATATATAAATGGAACGAATAGAATTACACGGCTTACTCCATACCCACTGATTAGAAGTAAAAACAGGAATATTCCCATTGTCACAACATAAGTAATACTCTCCGAAACAGCAATATAGAGAGGAAATGAGGAAAGATCAACCTTAACTTTGGATATGATATATTTCTTATCTAAAAAAACACTAGATGTCCTTGTGACAGTATTCGAAAAAGCATTCCATGCAATTACACCAGAAGTAAGATAGAAGCCATATGCGAAAACCGAAGACGAACCAGGCAAACGCGATCCCATGAGATTAGCAAATATGACGGTAAATATAAAAATATCTACAAGTGGATAAATGAAGTTCCACAAAGCTCCTAAAGTAGATCCAGAATATTTTTCAGTAATATCCCTTTTTGCTAATTCGAGAATTAAACCTATATTCAAATTAATATCTCCTATTGCTACTTGCCAAAATGGAAGGAAATTCATTCAATTTGGTAAAAGACTTATGATTACAAGGTTACTTATTGTTAGACCAATTTACTTATCGTTAGACCAATTTTCATGAGAAATACTTTTTTTCATAGCATTTTCAAAATTAGAGAGATCAAACATAGCTGCTCTCTTAATACATTCATTTCCATATTTTGAAGGATCTTTCGAAATATAGTTTACCGCCTTGATGATATCTTGAACATCTGCTTCTACAAGCACACCTGTTTTCCCGTCAATTACTGTTTCCTTAAATCCACCTTCGTTTACGGCTACTACTGGTTTTCCACTTGCCATAGCTTCCACAGGTGTCATCCCAAAATCTTCATCTATAGCAGTGCAAATAAAACCTCTACAACGAGAATAAAGGTCAAGTAGTTCTTCCTCAGAGACTTCTCCAAGAATCTTTATATTTTCCGGTAAATTGTCAACAATATTTTTTGCATAACTTTTTGCATGATCTCCTTCTGAATATCCCCCAATAATAACAAGTTTTTCCTCAGGCATTTTTTGGAATGCCTCTATCTGGATTTCTACTCTCTTTTCAGGGTAAAGGCGGTTTACTGAGAGCCAAAAGTCTCCATACTCTTTACAGGTGAATTTTGAGGTTTCCACAGGGGGATAGATAACTTCAGCATCCCTGTTAAAGTATTTTTTTATTCTCTTTGATGTGTTCTTTGAATTAGTTGCAATTTTACATATGTGGGAAAGGTAATATTCGGAAACTGGCTTATGAAGTCTGACCCATATCCGGAAAAATATAGAAATCAAGAGGGATTGTCTACTGATAAAAGTCTCATAAAGATCATAGAAAGCTCGCGTAGGAGTATGGCAGTAATACAGATTGGGCTTATGTTTTTTTGCCGCGAAATGTGCCCAGTTACCTGAAAAGATAAAAAAATCGTATTCCTTTGAAAAGTCACAGGCTGCAAAGTGAAAAGATGCGGAGATTTGCTTCAGAGGAGGCACTTTTGGAGTTTTCCCCAAGCTGATTATACGAATATCAGGGTAGCCCATCTTTTTTACGGATTCCATATTTAAATCAGTTGTAATAACATCGGCATTGAAACATCTTGCAAGCATGAGCACAAGTTTTTCTCCACCGCCAATGGCTCCGAAGTAATCATGAAATATGGCTATTTTCATCGTTTTCTCACTTATTAAGGGTTTTAACAGGTTTAAGAGGCAACTAAATCCAGATCCAATATTAGTTAGACAGTGGGGGCATACTTATCTGTTTTTTAATCTGCAGGATTCCTAACCTATCTTAATTAATAGTATCAGGGCTTGTATTAGTGACATCAGAGTTTTTTGCTAGTTACATTAGGGCTTTTTAGAGTCTTTTATTAGCAATATCGGATATTTTTATTAACAGCTTCAGAGCTTTACTAGTAGCATCAAGGTTTTAATTGGCGATAACAAACCGTTAATTGATAACATTAAACTCTTCGTCAGTAATAACAATCTCCAATAAGTAATAAACAGACTTTCTATAAATAATAGCAAACCTTCTCCACGATTTCAGCAGTTAATTAAGATAACGGTTATAAGTATATTGAAAATTCATATCAACATTAGGAGAGGTATATATAATACTTACCAGATGAGATTACGAGTCATGAGTACTCATCTTGTTATCTAGATTCGAAAACCTGGATATTAATTAATTCGAATACTATCAAAGATTACTTCACTTAAAAATATAATACTCAAATAGTTAAAAACTATAAGAGATGGTTACAACGAACAAAGGCATGGGATGTCCGGTGGCAAAACGGCCCTCTAATAATTTAAAACTCAGTATTATTGCTCTGACCGCAGTTGTAATAGTTGCTTTTCTCATGCGCATGCTGTCATATGCTTCAGTTACTGCAAACGGAAGCATAACCTTTCTTGGATATGACAGCTTCTATCATATGCGGCGCATTTTGTATACAGCTTCTAATTTTCCTCATTCCCTTAATTTCGATTCTTACATTAATTACCCTCAAGGTTTTGAGGTCGGGTGGCCGCCTTTTTTCGATCTGTTAGGTGGGCTACTTGCAAATATTATTGGGGGAGGACATCCAAGTGTGCATACTATCGAATTTGCAGGAGCCCTGCTACCAGTACTTCTGGGAGTTCTGACAGTAATTCCTTTGTATGTTGCAGCTTCCTCGGTACTTGACAAAAAAACCGCACTTTTTGGAGCTTTGATTTTTGCAGTGCTTCCAGCGCACATATACGTATCTCAGTTTGGGGCAACTGACCATCACGTAGCAGAGACTTTCCTCTCAACCTCAGCTTATGCATTCTTTATACTTGCCTTAAAATGGGCAAGAGAAGGATCCCTTTCTCTTACCTCACTTAGAAATATTTCTTCCGAAAAGAAACTTATAAAATCGTTAGCTTTAGCAGGAACATCAGGGTTTTTCTTCGCGCTCATGATGTTTACATGGATTGGGGCTCCAATTTATGTGAGCTTTATTGTACTTTATGCATTCATACAAACCATAATAGACCTTAAAGCCGGAAATAAATCCGATTATGTTCTCATCTGTACGGTTACAAGCGTTCTTGCAACACTTCTCTTTACTATTCCCCTATCAGCCATATCCGTACGTCCAGGCCTAGAAATGAGTGCAATGTACCTTTCATGGTTCCAAGTATTCTATGTACTCGCCATGCTAGTAGGAGCCTTAATTCTCTGGGGATTTTCTTCATATATCTCAAAGAAAGGCTTGGACTGGAAGTACTATCCAGCCGTTTTAATTCTGGTTTTTGTAGTAGGACTTCTTTCCCTCAGGATTTTTTCCTCCGAATCCTATAATTTCATAATTCAAGGAATAGATTACTTCCTAGGAATTGGGGAATACTTAGGCACGATTTCCGAAGCTCTGCCCCTATTTTTAGATCAACAGGGAGGCCTTTCCTTTTCGGCCGTATTGGGAAGTCTAGGGTTTTGTTTTGTTACCACTCTTGGAGGATTTTTCCTCCTTGGCCTTGAGTGGAGAGGAGAAAAGTCAAAGCCTGAAGGAGTGTTTTTCCTTTTATGGTCAATATTCTTCGCATATTTAGCGATTTCTCAGAGACGTTTTACATATCTATTTGCAGTAAACGTTTCAATCCTTACCGCATATTTCCTCTGGGTTTTGCTTGATTCTCTTGACTTTGAAGTTGAAATAAAGAAATTGATAAAATCTGGACCGATAACCGGAAAAAAAGCAATGCCTGAGCTTAAGGCAGGAAAAGAAACAAAGGCCAAAACAAAATCAAAGCTGAAAATAAATAATTCATCAAGCTCAAAAAAGAATTCCAACCCCGATTATTTCAAAATTTTCACATCCATGATACTGGTATTGCTTGTGTTTATACCCTGTATATGGGCGGGACTCGCTTTTGCGGGAAATGATGGCTTGGTTGATCCTGGATGGAAAGACTCTCTCACTTGGCTTGAAGCCTCAAGCCCTAAAACCTCTTACTACTCAGAGCCCTCTGGAACTCCCGAATATGGAGTTTTGAGCTGGTGGGACTACGGAAACTGGATTGTTTACATAGCTAAAAGGCCTGTAGTTGCAAATAACTTCCAGACAGGCATACAGGATTCTTCACTTTTCTTCACAACCAATTCTGAGAAAAAAGCAAATGAGATTATGGAAAAGCTCAAGGTAAAGTATGTAATAGCCGATAAGCAGATGGCAAGCGGCAAGTTTAGTTCTATTGTTGAACTTGCAGGCAAAAACATCAGCGAATATTTGAATATTCAAACTGTCAATAGTAATGATAGCCTTCAGACTGTTGCGACTGCTAAAAAGGAATACACGAATACCGAAATATACAAGCTTTATCAACTTGATGGATCAAATCTTGGAAACCTGAGACTTGTCCATGAAAGTAATGTATCTGAAGAAACAGTTGACGGGAGTAATAACGTAAAGGTATTCGAATTTGTCCCCGGAGCCAGGCTTTCAGGTACTGCAACCCCAGGACAGAACATTACTGCTACTCTTGAGCTCAGTTCTAATACAGGTCGAAAATTCATATACCAGAACGAGGCAACATCAGACAAAAGCGGTTCATTTGAGATAACCGTACCATACTCAACTGAAAATACAACTGGTGGAGTCCATGCTCTCTCGACTTATTATCTGAGTACAGGGAAAAATGTTACGGTTTCAGGAGTTAAGGTGACAGAAAAAGATATTGAGAACGGAAATCGTATAGATGTAAAAACTTCAAAGGCGAACTGAACACTTCCTGAATCGAACATTAGAGCATTAAAATTAGAACTAGATGCTTTAAAAGAATTGAAAACCTTAGAAAAGTGAAAGGAGGAAAAAAGATTTTTTCCTCTTCTCTTTTTTCTTCCTATTTTTTCTAAATGACGTATCTTAATATTACGAGAGAACGACTTCGACATTGGGGCTGGCACCGAAAATCACGAGGATCTCATTCTCCCACACTTTCGACGCCTACAGCACTCAAGAACCTTTTTACCACAGCTTCATTGACCAGTCTGAGTAACGTCTGCCTGTCTTTTGTAGCGGTGAAAACCCCAAGAGGAATCTGGGCTCCCGCTGCGTTTGCGTGCCCACCTGCATCTTCGCCGAAAGCTTGGCGCATAATTTCGCCGAGATTAATTCTGATATCGTTGCTTCGCCCCGAAATATAGATGCGATCGTCAGTGACTCCAAAAACCACCGTTGTGGAAATCCCTTCAAGACTCAAAAGGTAATCCGCAGCCTGTGGGAGCGTATCTCTATCTCGTATGTTCCCAACATTTGAGAGAAGGTAACTTCCTATCACCTGCCGGTTCCTGATGGCTTCTCCAAGTACTTCGAGGGTCTCGATGGCCATTGAGGGCTGCTCAAGCTGATCCAAGATTCCGTGGTTTGAAAGGGGGTAAAGGTACGAAGCAGCTGAAAGATCTGCGGGGTCAGTCTTCCGCTTGAAATCCTGAGTGTCAGTCCTAATTCCATATAGTAGCGCTGTTGCGAGGGTCTTGGAGATATTGATGTTGAGCTGCTGTAGGTACTTTGTCATTATAGTAGCCGTTGCCCCGAAATTAGGCCGGATATCTATGTACTCGGCCTTTATCTCAGTTTCTCCGGGTGGGTGATGGTCAATTACAACACCCACATATGAGTTGGGGGGAACCATGTTGTTAACCCCAGGAATAGAGCAGTCAATCAAGGCGATTTCATCGAAGCCTTGAAGATCGTGTTCTTCCATTTTTCCAAGGTCAATTCCGAGCAGGTTTACAAAGGCTTTGTTTTCTTGATGCCCTATCCTGCCGTGGTAGAGGATGCTCGCTTCAACCCCTATGTTCTTTGCAATCTCTTTCAGGGCAAGCCCGCTCGAAATAGCATCAGGGTCAGGGTTGTCGTGCATTACAATAGCAAGTCTTTTATCTCTTATTCCCTTCAACCACCGTGCAAGCCTGTTGCCTCTGTGAACTGACTCGGCTCTTTCAAGGGAACGGGAAAGGGAGGTTGCGACAACTTTGGAAGGCATAAAAACATAGTCTGCCCCAAGATCTTCCATTTTTTCCTTATTGATAATGTCTGAGGCCCGAGAGAAAAGCTGAATATCAGGGTTGATTGCCTTTTTGAAATTTTCGATGCCTTTCCTATTAGCCTCGTTATTGGAGGTCAGGAAAAGTATAACAACAACGTTTTTAAGGTCAATTTTATTGACAAGCTCAGGATCGGAGATATCGCCTACAATTGCTTCAAAGCCTTCCTCCCTGAGAGTCTCAACCTTAGCTTCGTCTTTATCTACAATAATCACGAGCTTATTGCTTTCCCTGAGCTCTTTTGCAAGCGCAAAACCGACACTTCCACTACCCAGAACAAGGTATCTGGGTTTGACTGTACTTTTAAGATTGCTATCCGCATCTTTTGAAAAGTTAGGCAAAAATAGTCCTCCCTATCTTATATAAGTCCAGACACGTGCAAAGGAAAGCAAACATTTGATCAGATTCCTGCCTGTTCACGTTTTACTACAGTTAGTTAACTGTAATACTAGCCTTAGTTTTTTCAAACTGTTATTCCTACTTATTAAATACTCTTACGAAATTGTACTTTATGAATTTATGCTCTTAAGGAATAAATATTGCCTTTACTGAAAATTCAGTAATGCCCGTATATTATATGGAATGTAACGTATATACTTAATAACCTCAAATAGGTTTTCCTCGATGTAAAAATGTAATAAATTATCTCAATTACTCTGAGATATATAATAATTTCTATAATAGTTTACAGGTCATAGAATTGAGGCTTGCAGAAACATTTGAGTGGTTAAATGGGCAGCAGGAGACAAAATGGGATAGGCCGGGAGGTAATTATCATGAAGTGCATCAATTCTTTGAGGATGAAGGCAATAGACAAAAATTGCGAATACCTTGGACTTTTACCTGTCCAGTTAATGGAAAATGCAGGGGCTGTTATTGCACAGAGTGTGAGGGAAAAGCTTGAAAGCGGGAGAGTACTTTTTATCACAGGCCGGGGAAACAATGGAGGAGATGCTTTTGTCGCCGCTAGGCACCTTACAGGTTTTTCAGGATACACTGTAAAAGTAATCCTGCTGGGAAAAGCCAGAGATATAGGAACGAAAGAAGCTTTTCACAATCATTCCCTGCTGAAGTTCAGCCGTGTGGAGGTACTCGAAATAACGGATTCAAGCCAACTTGAAGCTGAGGCTTCGGACTGGTTTTCAGAAGCTGACCTGCTCGTAGACGCAGTATTCGGAACTGGAATAAAGGGAGATATAAGAGAGCCTGAATCGATAGCTATCGACCTTATAATCCGGGAAGGAAAAGCCGGAAAAACTGTAATCTCGGTTGACATTCCGTCAGGACTCGATCCTGATGGAGGAAGTTTTGAAAAAGCTGTACATGCAGGGCTTACAGTCACTTTTCATCGTATGAAAGTGGGACTCTTGAGTGAAAAGGCAAAAGAATATACTGGCGTGATAAAGGTTGCAGAGATCGGAATCTTTGCAGATGCCGAACAATATACTGGTCCCGGAGACCTGATGATGCTAAGCAAAAGAGAATCGAAAGGGCACAAAGGAGATTCCGGAAAAATTCTTGTTATAGGAGGCGGACCATATTCGGGAGCTCCAACCTTTGCAGCCCTTGCAGCTCTTAAAGCAGGGGCAGATCTTGTAACCGTAGCAGTCCCTGTACCCGTAGCCGAAATTGTGGCATCTTACTCTCCGAATCTGATTGTCCGAAAACTTTCTTCGGATGTTCTCTGCCCGGACGATCTTTCCATCCTTGTGGATCTAATAAATTCCCATGATGTGGTAGTAATGGGAATGGGGATAGGGAGAGCAATGGAAACCCTAGAAACCGTCCGGAAAATCCTACCTTTTTGCAGGAAAGCCGTTCTTGATGCCGATGCCCTCTCAGCCCTCCCAGGCACTATCTTTGAAAGCCTTGCAGGCAATTGCGAACTGATAGTAACTCCACACGCCGGAGAATTTGCTCGCCTGCGAAATCTGGATACCCCAAACAGTGAGGAGGCCCGTATTAAAGCCGTCAGGGAATTTTCGGAGGAAAAAGGGATTGTAACACTTCTCAAAGGAAAAATCGATATTGTCTCCGACGGAAAGCAGATTTTGCTGAATAGGACAGGAAACGCAGGCATGACAGTAGGAGGTACAGGAGATGTCCTTGCAGGTCTTACAGGATCGCTTTTTTCCAGAAATCCTGCATTCCTCGCAGCAGCCTGTGCTGCATATATCAACGGGGCAGCCGGGGATCTTGCTTTTGAAAAGGCAGGAAACGGACTGCTTGCAACGGACATTATAGAAAACATTCCTGAAATAATTAAAGAGGCCGATATAGGGTAAAAGAGGGAAAAAAGATCTCAAAGTTCATTCTAGCTATATGAATTTACTATTGCAGTTAATCTAACATTAGAATTATTTAACTTCAGAGACATCTCCAATCCCCACTTTAGGATAGATTTAGGGAAATTAAAAAGTTGCCTGCAAAGCAGGCAACTATGTAAGTCATAGCAATATAATTTTACAACATTTTACCGCTGATGCGACACTCTATTTTTTCTTGAAAAGGTATCATTCTCTCCTAATCATTTTTGGTTGTAATGGATACGAATCGGGCCTGATATTGAATTGAAAACCAGATCATCATTCTTCAGATATTGCAAAACTGCATATGCGCCGTTTCCGAAGTTCAAATCGCCAAAGACGGTCTTATGAACTGTTTTGCCAGTATCCCAGTTAAGTCCGAGAACTTCCCAGCCGTCTAGAGATTGGTAACCATTGATGAGAGCCATATTACCTGACACGCTGTGGATCGGGATCATGCTTGTCGATGAGACATCTGATCGTGACCATACGGAAGACCATTTATGCGTTGATGTATTCCATTGGAAGCGTTCAGCGCCATAAGAAGTAGAAGATGCCGGGCCCATGAGTGAGACCTGAAGAATCTTGTTCTGACCTTCAAGGTTAGAATCAAAAGTTCCCGGCATGTTATTCACGACAAAGGCTCCGTATCCATATACGACTACGGACTGCTCTGACTGTATCCACTCAGTATCATTTGGCAAACCACAGGTTACTGGAATTTGGTCAGCGATGCGTTGGGATCCTTTGGGGATTTTGTCACGCCAGAATGCCACCAGGTTCATCCGTTTAGCACCATCGGTTATGACCACAAGTTTATCCTTGTCATTGCCGAATCCCATGAGTGTTGGGGTGGACCCTGTGCCCTTTCCCATCTTAATCATAGGAGGTTGTACCGAATTTGTGTATTCTTGCGACCACGCACCATCAGCTTCATCGTCTGAAAGTTTTGTACCGGTCCATACGAGCTTGTACATGACACTGTCGCTTGCAACATATATACCGTTGTTTTCGTCTACTGCAATTGAGTTGCTAACGTACTCACTGTCATTAAACCGGCAGAAAGACGCACAAGTAGTGTTGAGGTCACGGTCGATGACTGCTACACCATTGCTGAACGTGATAATAAGATGACCGTCATAGGTCATGGAAAGGCCAGATACTCTAACGCTTGGCAGATGGTTCTTACCCTGGATTGCGGTTACTACATCTTCTATCATATAGCACGTTTTTATGCCTGCGGATGGTTTGCAAGGATTCTTTAGTGCAAATGCGTAGATGTTATTACCATAATTGACATAGAGTACGTTTTTGTTATCGACTACTGAATATCCTCCATTCCCGAAGCGAGCTGAGTAATTTTCACTGAAAAGGCTTTTTAAGTAACTATCCATCGAGGTTGCGTTCATTCCTACAGCAGACGACTTTCCGAAGGTGCTTAAATTTTTATCAGGAATAGCCGGTAATTTGTTGTTTGTCGCATTGGCAAGTGCATCATATTCTGCCACCTCAGTCCAATTATTGCCTGAAATATTAACGTAGCTTACACGATCGGTGCCGACTGCCCACATATAGTCCTTGTCTGTTGAGGCAAGAGTCATGATGTTAATTGGGCCACCGTAAACAATCGGTTTTTTTGTTGGATCTATAGTGAAAACACCGCAGGGAGGCCCATAGGGGGTAGAGTCGCTCTGGGAAGAGTCAAAATGGGTGATGGCATACAGTGGGGACGCCAAGTAAGGATTGGGAACAGGTCCATTGACCTTAGAAGTATCTTCCTTGCCTAAATTTTTAGAATTTTCATCTTTTCCAGATGACGCTGCGCCTGCGATACCAACCAGTATTAAAAATACCAGTACCATTATTCCTAAGGCATTTAATAGAATCAGCTTTTTAGAGATTTTATTACTCTCCATATCAACCCTCAGTTTTTGAATTTATATAATGAGCTGATCCCAAAATCCAAACTTTTTCTCGAAGTCTTATATTTCGAATTATCGATTGAGTTTCTGATTCTGACTCTAATTATTAATATTTTTATAAAAAATTAAAATGATTTTAAGATAAGCTCATTAATAATAATTTTTTATTAAATCTGTAAAGATATTTAAGGCAGTTATTCTATGTAAACTTTGTCAACTGTATAGTTTTATTTTATTTTTGTGAAATTAATAATTCGTACAATTGTAACTTTTCATATAACTAAAGTTAATTATTTTGAAAAGATCCCCCAAAAATAGCTACATTCGTATCTAGAGAAGTCTTAAAAACAATGATCATAGAAGGTAATGTCTAAGATATTAAACAACATCTTCAATAATGTATTTTGGATCATGTATGCGAGTTATTGATCAATTCCTAAAAAGCAAGTACATCCATCTTATTTGAGGAAAGATGTAAAGAGAGTTTTGTACACATGTTCTTCAATAACTTATATCCACTACCGGGTTTTAATACTACAACTAATCAAAGTTATAATTGATACTGCTATGCTTCAAACCTAATCGAAACATTCTAAATACATAAAATAGGGAGGTAATTTGTATGGTACAGGGGATTGAAAGGAAAATTGAGCTGGAAATCGAAAGAAACAGAATAAGATTTACGATTTTTCATGGAGAAGACGAACAGGTCATTAAACTCAACCTTGAAGAAGCCAAAGAACTTAAAAAAGAGCTAGAAAAAGTGCTTGAAGACTATTCACAGAGAAAACATATCAGAATTTGAAGTGTACAAAGAGAAATTGACGAAGCAGACAAAGGAAATGAAAACCTAGGGTTTGAATTTAAACCGAACAGGAAAAACGCGGTGATTTAGTGGAAAAGGAATTTACTCATATCAAATCCGGTAGAGCGCGCATGGTTGACATCAGTGAAAAAACTGATGTTCCTAGATTGGCGCGGGCTGCAGGGGAAATAATACTTTCCGAGGAGACCATAGAAAAGATAAAAACTGGAAATGTGGAGAAGGGAAATGTGCTTGCAACTGCTCGGGTTGCAGCTGTACTTGCGATTAAAAAGACCCCGGAAATAATCCCAATGTGTCACCAGATTCCGATTACTGCCATAGATGTGGATTTTGAAATCGGAGAAAAAATAATTTTGGTTGAGGTAGAAGTCCGAACTATCGGGAAAACAGGAGTTGAGATGGAAGCCCTCACGGGAGTTTCAGCAGCACTGCTGACAATATGGGATATGGTGAAATCAGTGGAAAAAGATGAGAGTGGAAATTATCCCAATACTTCAATACAAAATATCAGGGTGCTCGAAAAGCTTAAAGGGTGAAGCCAAGGTAAGCCCACAAAAAATAAGCTTTTTAAAGGATGGGATATATCAAGACGGCAGACTGAGGTATATATCTTGAAGATCATAGGTGGACCAGCATCACAATTACTTGCCAGTCGCACTGCCCGGGCTTTAGGAACAGAGCCTGCACTTTGCGAGTTTAATCGCTTCCCTGACGGAGAACTTTATCTCCGAATCGCCGAAGAGATCGAAAACGAACATGTGACCCTTATCCAGAGCACGCCCACCGATTCGGATCTTGTTTCCCTGCTCCAGCTTATCGATGCCTGTGAAGGGGCAAGAGAGCTCAATATCGTGATTCCATATATGGGATATGCCAGACAGGATAAAAAATTCAAATCAGGAGAGCCGATTAGTGCCCGTGCAATTGCCCGATGTGTCAGGGCTGACAGGATCTTTACAGTAAACATCCACGAAAAAAGCGTGCTTGAACATTTCTCTGGTCCAGCATACAACCTTGACGCAGCTAAATTAGTTGGGAAACATATTGCAAGTCTTGACCTGGGAAACCCTCTTTTGCTTGCTCCAGATTCCGGAGCAGAAGGACTTATAAAAAATGTATCGTCGGGGCTGGGCTTTGATTACGATCACCTGGAGAAAACGAGACTGAGCGGAGATACGGTTGTAATCAAGACAAAGAATCTTGATGTAACAGGCAGACAAGTTGTCCTTGTAGATGATATGATCGCAACAGGTGGAACAATGGCTGAATCTATAAGGATGCTAAAAGATCAGGGGGCAGCAGACGTTTACATTGCCTGCGTACATCCTGTACTTGCAAGGAACGCAGTTTTAAGACTCTTTAATGCAGGTGTAAAGGACATTATCGGAACCGATACCCTTGAAAGAGCCGAAAGCAGGCTCAGTGTTGCCCCCCTTGTTGCAGATGCCCTCAAAGGGCTCTGATAAAATATTTGAATTTTTATTACCGTTAACTATTTTTTATATTCTGTTATCTTTAGTACTATGACCCTTCCAGAAGTCTGTCCACTTGATGAAAGCCAGATATGCAAAGGGCGGGAGTGCCATCTCTTCTGCCTGGAGTGGAGAACAAAAGAACCTACCTGCCTTATAGGCTACAGCACAACAAGTAAAATTAAATCCGGAAAAGCTGGTCGCAATAAGGACACTTATGCTGAGGAAACTTTCCGTAAATTAGGTAGGCACCCCCTCTCTAAAAGAAAAAATGTCTCTGAAAAAGGAGACTGGACCCCCACAAGGCTCATAGAAAACCCTCCAAAAAGACCTGTAGAAAGGAAAGAAGAAAGTTTTGCTCAGAGCCGACTTTTCCAGGAAGCAACTGTAAGGAAGGCTGACCCGAAGCCTGAAAGAAATAATAACGAACAGCTAAAAGAAAGGCACACTGTTACTGATGCCGAAAAAGCTTCCATGCGCTTGGGATCCAGATTGAAAAAAGAAGCACCTGAAGAGAATCAAGTTATATGTGCAAAAACACAGCCAAAAATCCAGGAAAAACCAAGAGCTTCGGAAAAAGTCATTTCAAGAGATAAGCACACGACAATCTTCGCAGCCTTTGACACCGATAAAAAAGAAAATTCTTATCTATCAGGGAGAGAAGAGAAAACAAAAAAATCCTCGGAGAGCAGGGAAAAACGTAAGAAGCTTGATGACGTGATGAAAATAGACCTTCCTGATACCCACGATGAAGATTTCTGGAGCTAAACCCGTCTTCTCAAAAAAGTGGCGATACACTGGTAGATCGTTTAGGGGAAATATCTCTCACCCTTGAATGAAAAACTGTTTACTTCAATCCGGTGTTCCTGAAGTGAACCTGTCAGGCTTTTTTAAAAAGCCAGCGGCATTGGATTTTAAGGCGTTGATTATGGTTATTAACCATGAGCATAGAAGGAATTATAAAGAAATCAATTGCACGCCTTAGAGAGTCTTTTGATATCACAAGACTCTCGTTTCTCATGCTGCTTAACTTTCATTTTGTATGCCCGGGAAGAAAATAAAAAAGGATATGATGATTCAGGATGGACCGCCAGACATACCAGATAATATACAGTTCACTACACGATTTTAAAGATGTTTTCCGCCTTTCGGAAGAATATTCTAAACCAGTAGGCGTGCTTGCAACAATTCTCAACCAGAAAGTTGTGAAAAAGACGAGGTTTAAACACAGGAAGGTTTATTCTAGAGAGAATGAACTTTTTTTAAAATGGAAACAAGGACGTACAATTCTTGATCTTGCCGAATATACAGGCTTTCCCCCGACCCTTATGGCATCGCTCATTATGAAAAATTGTGAGATTTCCAAGAAAAGTATAAACTGGCTTTTCAAAAATGCGGATTTAATCGAAAACCGCCGCCTAAGAAAGGAAGTGAAAAAAGCCCTTGAGGTAGATCATTTTTTCTCCCCTCATGCTCATGAGATGCAGTGTAAAAAAGGAGAGATGGGAGAAGCAGTAATCCAGAAATGGCTCGATGATAAGGAAATTTCGTATTGCACCGAAGCAGATATTCGGGCTAAGGGAGAAGGCAAGACTCCAGATTTCGTCCTGGCAAATCCTATATGTATAGACAATCTCATGATCAACTGGATTGAAAGCAAAGCCCTCTTTGGGGACGATTTCGAGCACGAACATTATTCGAAGAAGCAGTTTCGGGAGTATGCAGATATTTTCGGGGAAGGAATGGTTGTCTACTGGTACGGTTACCTTGAAGATCTCCCTGCTGAGGGCTACCTTGTGAAGAACTACAGCTTTTTTGAAGAATACAAAGATGAAATTGACGAGCTATTTAATTATCTAGTATACTGGTGAACCAGAAAAATAGGGTCATTTAGAGTTTATTAAAGCTGATTACAGGAGACTATAAGTCCCGAAGTAAGGCGATATTAAAGCCTTATACATTTGTATTCGGTTAAGGAATCTGTTAACGTTACAATGACTACTGCAATAATCTATACATCTCGATTTACATTTATAGGTTTACAGAAATGGCAACAAAAATAACAC
>DASXVB010000169.1:0-10100 GCA_036504475.1 Methanosarcina sp. | reverse complement strand
TTTAGCAATCTTTTTTTGAACTTCAGCTAGAAATTCGGTTGTAAGTGACTCATTTCGCCTTTTTGATCTAGGTCGACATGTTATTTTATTAAACCCTAAATTTTAATAATTTATCTCATTCCCGATTTTTTTAAAATAAGCAGCTTATAAATTTATACTTTGAATACTTATAGCTTGTAAACCGATATATGTAAATTCAGGCCTTATTTATTCTGTATATAATTTAAGTATCTCATATCCAGGAAGTCGACAGCTTGATCCAAACTAAATTTTTCAAGTTTTTAACTTTCCTTCTTCTTTTTGCATTTGCTGCCGGATGTATATATCCTGCTGTTACTGATAAATTCCCTGTTTCAGGTATGAACTCTGAAGACTTGGTAACAAATATGCATGACCTAATATCCGATGAAGTGAATAGCTCCGTGCCTTCCGAAAAAGGATTAGGAGAACAAGATAAGATTGAGAAGAATGAGAGCACTGGAGACTTGGTCAATTCTATTTCTCCTGAGATCCCAGATGTCCCAACATATACAGAGGAAAAATCAAATGTCGTCTATTCTCAGGAATACAGGAAATTGTCCCTAAGCTTTCAAAGAGGTATTGGGTCAGGAAATGAGAGAATTGTATCTGAAGTTTTTAATATAACCGGAAAGACCTCAGGATACAATATTAAAGACGCCTGTGATGTTTTTGATTATGTAAATCGACATTGGAAGTACCGTTATGAAGGTAATGCTGACTTTTTCTTTGGGGCCTCTCAAACTATAAGTGAAGGTTATAAAGGAGATTGCGATGACTACTCTATAGTCATGTCGGCCCTTTTAAAAAACATGGGGTTCAATACAAGGATCGTTACCGTAACAAACGAGACTTCCGGGCATGCTTATCCTGAACTTTACATTGGAAGCAGTAAGGAAACTACATATGAAATTCTCAGGTATGTACAGGTCAGATATCCTTATGCCGAAAACATCTGGTACTCAAACAGAGAACTTAAAGGCGGGGAGCTTCAATACTGGCTGAATTTTGACTGGAGCGGGTCAAACGGGTATAAGCATCCTGGAGGCGTATACTTTGAAGGAGCACAAGTAATTTACTATCCTTCTGGATTAATCGAGTTCTGAATAACCTGATTCTTCAAATCATAACCTGATAATAACCTTTTTTCTCCAGAACTTCTACCGGGAGGGAAAACAGTTCTAAGAGGTTAGCATCAGTTAGAACTTCCTTCTTTTTTCCATCCCTAAATATTTTGCCGTCTTTTATGAGGATCACACGATTGATTTCGGGAATTATATCTTCAAGGGTGTGAGTTACCAGAATAATACTCTTTCCCGAACCAGCAATTTTTTGGATAGTTTCACGAAAACTATGAAGAGCTTTAATATCAAGGCTGTTTGAGGGTTCATCCAAAATAAGGGCTTCTGGATCGTGCACAAGTGCTCTCCCTATAAGTACCCTCCTAGCCTCTCCTGAGGAAAGTTCGGACATCAGCCTATCTGCAAGGTGAGAAATCTTCAGGAACTCAAGCACTTCCCTTGCTTTAGCTTCCATTTCAGGGGTAACTGTATGGTTATAGTAAATTCCTATACTACTAAAAAATCCTGAGAGGATAACATCTAGCACACTTACCTTACGGCAGTAAGTCTGTTGAAGATCCCCGGAGACTATACCGAGCAACTTTCTGAGCTCAAAAACGTTCCATGTCCCCTTGCCCATAATATTCAGAACAAGTCCGTTGGCTGATGCAAGAGGATGATATTCCTTTGTAAATGTCTTGATGAGGGAAGATTTTCCCGAGCCATTAGGTCCAAGAATTGCAACATGCTCCCCTTGCTCAATTGAAAGAGAAATAGAATCAAGAATTTTTCTCCCATTTCTGACAATGGTTACATTTTTTAGTTCCAGTAAGGAAGGAAGATCAGTCTTCCCTGGAAAATTTATATTTTGAATCATCTTTATCATCTATATAAAATTCTGGAATAAAGTCTCGCAAATGTCTGAATTTAAGATTCTGCTCAATTTTTTTCTATGGGCAAACCAACTTATAATTCCAGATATAAATCTTTGCATTAAACTCACTCATGGACTTATATACAGAAATAATAACCTTGAATAACAGAAATGGCAATTTTTGTAATTTTTTGATATTTTTCAAAACTGACTCAAGAATTAGAGATATTATCCAAACCCGATCCAAAAGATTTTTCTTAATTACTGAAAGCAAATGTGAACCTTAGTTAAATTAGCCGTGATATTTTTGGTCCCTTTGACTCATTTTTAATTTTTCTTTCCCAACGATCCCTTGATATTCTTTCCGAACTATTCTAAATGAATTAATAAGAAGTCAAAAACACACTTAATTGCTTATTTATCTCTCGAAATTCGTTGATCCTTTGGATCCTTTAAGGCCTTTTCACATCATAGATCTTCTTATAGATCTTACCAAATTCTTCCTCTAAATTATTAAACTCTATTTTAGTTTCTTGTGTTTGTTTCTTGCGTTTATATAATCTTATAATATAGTTTTGCTTCTACCGAAAAACGGGATATTCTGGGGGTTCTTTGTTGGAAGTCTACAATATTCGGGATTCGTTCAGTTCTTACCTTTATGAGATACGTTTTATTATTCTCTTCTATGTAATCGGGGATTGGGCCTCTACTGTTTACGCCCTACCTCAAGGTACGGAATATAATCCAGTTCCAGCTATGATTCTGGAAAACTACGGTATTTATCACCTTCTACTCATCAAAGTAGGGTTTATCTTCCTGCTTTTTTATGCAGCTCCTTTGATAAAAACGTCAGTGGAGAGGTGGGCTCTTACAAAACATATTATAGAATCTGTGGGCATATTTGTAACCATAAATAATCTTATGGTTATCTGTTACGGGAGCAGCCTGATACAGGCTATCGGGCTTATCTGATTTAATCAGGCCTATGCGCCTATTTTTCTCCACCCATTTTTACAGGTTGGTCTGAATTCTCTTTCCGGTCGATGTGATTTTTTTTCCTTCCATTCTGTCTGCTTTCTGCCTTACCTGATTTTCGCATACAGGAAACAGTCGTAATAATCTTCCCCAACCCGATGGACTTTTTTCATGATTCCTTCTTTTTCGTACCTGCATTTCTGGGCTACGCGCTCACTTGCAAGGTTCCGGGTATCCATAAGGATGACAATTCTCTGTAAATCCAGCTTTTCAAATCCTATCTTTTCAAGCTGTATTACAGCCTCGGTTGCAATTCCTTTTCCCTGATAGTCCCGATCAATGAAATACCCAATTTCTCCTACCCAGGGCCTGTGTTGATCGATTTTGATCCCGCAGGCTCCCACAAGTTTTCCATAGTAAAGGATAGAGTAGTTGTACTCAAAGTTAGCCTTTCTCTTAGCCTCGTTCAGTTGTAGGAAATACATCTCTTCTTCAAGAGTTTTTATAGGAAATTCGATAAACTCAAGGTTTGTGTGTGTTATTATCTCAAGGAAACGTTCGGCATCAAATAGTTCCTGAGGGCGAATTTTTACTTTGGACATAAACAGAGATTG
Source organism: Methanosarcina sp. (assembly GCA_036504475.1). GTDB lineage: Archaea > Halobacteriota > Methanosarcinia > Methanosarcinales > Methanosarcinaceae > Methanosarcina. The sequence continues at coordinate 6,558 of DASXVB010000169.1, read as the reverse complement.
AATTTCCCTCTTGAAAAACGTTTTCAGGTTCCTTGTTTATTTTTCCTAATTTTTTTATTACTACGTGAGTGCTCAAAAAATAAAATTTAACTAATATAAATAAAATATAAGTATACCTCTTATTAAATAAGGAACTGTGGAACCCAATATTGTATCTAGAATCAGAGAAGACCTGGTCCTGAGCGTAGACGAGAAAACAAAAGCCAGTTGTTCTCGCTTTTTCAAAGAAGAAGTCCTATGCTATGGAGTAAAGTCTGCATTTGTCAGAAAAATAGCGAAAAGTTATTTTGATGAGATAAAGTCGGAGAATAAAAAAGAAATTTTTGTCCTGTGTGAAGAACTCTTTCGGTCCGATTACTGTGAAGAAGCTTTTATTGCAGCCGAGTGGGCCTACCAGATAAGAAATGATTATTCTGAGACAGATTTCTGTACCTTTGAACGCTGGATTGAAAATTATATTAATAATTGGGCGAAGTGCGACACACTCTGCAATCACACAATGGGTTCTTTTATAGAGATATTTCCTGCGTATGTGGAAAACCTTAAGGTCTGGGCCCGGTCGGACAACAGGTGGATAAGGCGGGCGGCCGCAGTAACCCTTATTCTACCTGCCCGAAAAGGTAATTTCCTGAGTGATATTTTCGAAATTTCCGACATCCTGCTCAAAGACAAAGAAGATCTTGTCCAGAAAGGGTACGGTTGGATGCTCAAAGAAGCAAGCAAATCTCACCGGCAGGAAGTCTTCGATTATGTTATGAATAACAAAAAGGAAATGCCTCGAACTGCTCTCAGATACGCAATCGAGAAAATGCCAGAAGATTTGAGAGCTAAAGCTATGATAAAATAATTGGAAAAGTCTGATCTAAGTGCCGGAAGCTTTAAGGAAAACCGGAATAACACGAATTTGCAGTAATGGAAGATTGAGAAGTAAGAATGGAAAAGTGAGAAAGTACAAAATGGAAAAGTGAGATGTAAGAACGTAAATGTAAAAATAACGGAAAAATAAGAAACATTACAAAGTAAATACTAAAAAAGTAAGAAACATTAGGAATATATATAGAGTGAGTGATTGTAGGGAGTAAGGAACTTTCCCGACACAGTACCCCCATACTATATCTTTGCTCCTTACCCCCAAGTGTTCCCCCTTTATTCCTGTATCTGTTCCTGCAATTGAATTCTGCAGGAACTTTCGTCACACAATTTTTGTCTACGTTACAGTTAAAAGGATCTCTTCACAAGTATTTTGTTCTATTTACCCAACTATGGTACGAACTTAACATTTATGAAGCTTTTAATAATAACGTTCTACTCAGCTTGATTTTTAGGATTTCTTTCGGCAATAAGATATTTAGTATCTTCGTTTTTCATTTATTGAGGTTGAGTGTGAATCATTAGGGAGAAAAATAAGAAAAAGGTTATTGAGAGTTTTATCTGATCAAGGAAAGTATTCCCTGATTAATCTAATCGAAAAGATTTTTACATCCAATTTTCTAAGTTAAATCAATGCAATTCTTCCGGTATTGGTTATAATGTACATTTTTCTCTATTGGCTACACCAAATCCTCTTAATATATTCGTGAGCAAGATCCACTAAAAAATGATTGAAACACTCCGTATACTCAATATCTAGGCTTCAAATATCGAGTAAATTGTGAAAGGAAATACTTTTATGTTTAGAACAAAAATGCTAGGGCTGTTTCGCTTATTCCGTTTTGAACTGCCATTAACTGCAGGAGTGTGCGTGATATTAGGGGAATTATTGGCATTAGGCGCACTCCCTCCCACAACAGAAATTGTATTAGGGTTTCTAAGCATTTTTTTTATTTCGTCTACGTCTCTGATCCTTAATGACTATTTTGATCTCGAAACTGACATAATAAACGCGCCAGAAAGACCCACTCCCAGCAGGCCTTGTTACTGAGCAAGAAGTCGTTTTACTCTCCATTGTTGTGGCAGTGCTTGGATTTATCACAGGCTACCTGATTAGCTTAGAGGCTTTAGTAGTATTGATTCTTGTCTGGTCAGTGGGCTTTCTTTACAATTGGCGGTTCAAAAAAGCTGGTTTTATCGGAAATCTGATGGTCAGCTTTTCGGTTGGTATGACTTTTATCTTTGGCGGAATAGCAGTAAACAAACAATTTGAAATAATAGTCTGGTTTTTCGCAATTATATTAATGCTTGTAGATTTAGGGGAAGAACTCGCAGCAGACGCTATGGATATTGAAGGCGATAGGAAGGCAGGATCTCGTTCCCTAGCTCTGGTAATTGGCCGCGAAAATGCATTGAAAATCAGCGGAGCAGTTTTCTTACTGGTAGTTGCTGCAAGTAGCTTACCGTTTTTGCTTGGCTGGTTAGAGTGGATTTATCTGCTTCCCATTTTACTAATAGAATTTAGTTATTTTGTACTCAACAAGTAAATTGTTAGACTCGAGAATAGTAAATCGGCGAATCTATATTCGCTGGATATACCTGACTGGATTAGTGGCATTCTTAATTTTCATAATCATTCGAATGATCTTGTGAATATATGGTGGCGGTTTGACTCTAAGCCTCTCAACCTGCATACACCGGACAAGTACATGGATTCGTCCGCAATTTCAGAGATTCTGCCCTAACGACGGATTCGGGGTCTGGTGTTTTTCCCGCCAAATTTCCCTTTAGCGGTAACAATATATGCCGGGCATGGAAGGAGTACAGGGCATTGGTGTGATATTCTTTAGGTTGGGACTATTTCTGTAACTCTGGAGTCTACAGATGGAAAAGTCAATAATGACTTGGCTTTTCAATGCTATTCCTATAAAGCAGAATACTCAAAAAAAATATGGTGGAAGATCTCTTCCTAAAGTTGACATGGAAAGCTTGCATTACTACCACTAGAGCAGGGCATGCTGGCGCTTTTTGTGATGGATCCGGAAAAATCGAAGGGATAATAGAAGCTTGTTAAGGAAGGCAACAGCATACAGATGAATGACAGGGATTTTACGCAGGAGCTGGTTTCATGGAGAAGGTTCAACGAGGCTGAAACAAACCGATATCTTGATTGTCTTAGCTCAAAGACCATGAGAAATTTTCCATCACCTCGCGTAATAGGAAAGCGATTCATGAAATTCTTTTTGAATTCTAAGGATCAATAAAGATGAAGAGTGCATAGGAATCTCGTCTGCATTATGGTCGTACTGCTGGAAAACAATAATATGGACTTATGGATCAACATAGGACGAAGTTTTGAAAGATTGTCATTATGTGCAATACAGTTCTTGGTATAAAAATGCCCACATCAACCAGTCATGTGAAGTGCTAGACCCAAAAAGAAGTTACATCAGATATTGTTCGCAGGCAGCAGGCATCCCCAGCTTTTACTGCGTCTGAGATACGCAGAGCTTTTTCCCAAATCTCTGAGAAAACCTGTATCCGAGGTTATAATCTGAATATCGTCTGGTTTATGGGGGAATTACTGGTTATTGTTATCTCGTATGCTATTAAAAAAAGAATGTATAAAAGCTTTTTATGAAAATAAATAAATCTATATTGCATTTTCAATGGTTGTAGCAGGAATGAACCGTTATTCCGTAGTTACTCCGTCGAATTCCGCTTCATTGGCTTCGGCTTCTTCTTTTGTGACACGCACGATTCCATCTTTGTGATGAGCCGGCGAATAGATCGTATAAAGCTTCAGATCTTCCGTTTCCGATGTATTAATGACATTATGCTGCGCGCCGGCTGGCACAATCACTGCAACTCCGTCACCGAGCTTGTATTCATTGCCGTCAATTATGCACTTCCCCTGGCCCTGTTCGAAACGGAAAAACTGGTCATTTTCTTCATGTACTTCCATCCCAATTTCTTCTCCAGGCCTTAGACTCATAAGTACTAATTGACTGTACTTTGAGGTATAAAGTACCTTGCGGAAATTGCCATTTTCCAGAGTTGCCTCTTCGATATTAGTAGAAAATCCTTTCATGTATTTTGATTTATGGTTAATTATATATAAGACTATTTGTGAGCAAGGCTAGCTAAAAATTCTCTATGATGGGGATTAAAAAATATCTATTGTACAGTTTTAGACATCTTATTTTATATATGTTCTAACTCAATCCTTTTTATGGTGAAGTCATAACTAATCTATCTAGGTTTCCTGCTTTTATTGAACTTTTCATTAGGTGGTTGAGAAGGAAAAAGAGACCATTAAAAGCGTGTTAGGTTAATCCCCATGTGTCAATCAAAATAAAACTCAATCTTAAGCAATAAGCATGAAACATTATCTTTTGAGCTCATCCCAAAACCAATTTTATTTTCAAATCAATGAGAGTTTCAGAATTATTTTTCATGATCAGAAACTCTATTGATTATTCCAAATTCGAGATTCATATAAGCAATTTTGAGTTTTGGGATAAGCTCTTAAATAAATTCAAATATAGGTTCAATTTTAGGATTTTACAAAAATAAAAGTGCGATCTAAAAATTTAATGTCTTCAATTTTACTTCAAAAACTTAATATACTTATAAATTCTATTTTTATTTATCCTTCTCTATTTTAAAACTTTATGTTTTTATTAAGAGAAGTATGAAAATTACTTGATTTTATTTTTTGCAATTACTGTTATTATTACTTATAGTTTCATATTTTGCAAAGTCATTATTACCAAAGTTAATTTGCAAAGTTATTATTACCAAAGTTAATTTTACAAATATTGGACTCCTGTATTTTCAGTTTTAAAAAACATATCTTTAAATCAAATTCGATTAAAAAAGGAAGCGAGGATTTTGGATACACAAAAAACGAAAAATCTGATTAGAAAATTTAATACCTGTATTGAAATGAATAAGGACTACCAAGCTTATTCAGATTTTAAAGAAGGCGTTAATAAAGGTCTGGATATAGCCAAGTACACTTTCGAGGAAAACCTGGAAAAAATTCTTTATCCAGCTTGGATGAAGATCAGGATGAAAGGGTGAGAGGTCTAGAGGACAATTTTAACCAGCTTTTAGATGGGATTTCATTGTCACAAAAGCCTAATTGTTCTGAGGAGCGTTTGGATGGTGTACACACTGGATTCGAAAGATCCAAAAAAATATTTAAGGAATTACTAAATGAGTCACTCCTTCCTGAAAATACATAAAATCTTTAAAATTCCGATTGAGTTTAAAAAGCTCTACTTTTTATAGGGCTTAAAGGCTCAACTTTTTGAGTTTAATTATTCCATTTTTTAAGGCGATAAAAATATGGTGACTAAAAGAGAGAAATAGACTCTGCTAAGAGAAGAAGCTAAATTAAAGGAAAAACTCAAGTAGAAGAATGGGGGCTTTTGAAATTCAATTATTTAGGGCGGCGACTTGTTATATATATGAAATTCTTATTACAAATATGAAACCCTTGTTACGGATTGTAGAAGTCGCCACATTCGTAAGAGTTAGCCGACAACTGACAAAGAATAAGCTGAAGCTGAGGACCTCTGAGAGGTAATTGCCGGTAGAAATTACATCTGCTAAAAATAAAAAGAAAAATATACATAAATGTTATGAATATTCGCGAGCAAGAGCCGTTATTAATTCCTGGACTGAAAATAACAGCTAGAAAGGCAGACTTGGGAGAAAATCGGGTGTTATATCGGTTTGAAACTCTAAATTTTTAGATGTATCGAAAATGTTAAAAAGGATGTTACATTATCGTGTTCTTAATAACATATAAAGGTAAAAAGGAGCAAGTAAGACGTCACCGGCTGAAATACAAATCTCAGTATGTATATTGTTGCTTTTGTCCATATGTTTCACAGTTTTGTCCTGCAGCTGTAAGCTTTATGCCTGGAGATGTTCAAAACATAGCAAAGTGTAAGGAAAAACATATACATTTTTATAGCTGGATAAAACCAGCTTCACTTCTTTAATTATCTCAATATTTTATTTCTTTTACTTTTTTATTTTCTTTGAGTTTTTCTATATTTCCAATGTAAACTGCATTTTTGTACTTTTATCTTCTTCGTACTCATGGTTTACTATATTATTGGAAGAATTCAGCAATTGGATCGCCGGTTTGCTAGCAAGAATAATTTTTGAAAAAATTGAAAACCGTACAAAATAAATATATGAAATTGGATATATTATTTCTTACGCAATATTAGACGAATTTGAATATTTTCAGTCACGTGGGGGAAATTATGGCTCAGAAAGAAGAGAAGACAATGGTTGTTGTTTACAAGCAAAAAGACACACAACTTAAATTCAGATATAAAACAGAATAAAGAATGTAACTATTCACTGGGTAAAACACCTTGTTACGGCAATTAATACCAAAATTTACCATCTTTTTTAAATAATCTTTTATGTATAAATTAAAATCAGCTAGCATAGGCTGTGTAATTTTATTAAAAATTTTAAACATTACAATGTTATATATTTATAATTATAATTAAGTTGGGGGTTTAAAATTGAAAAAGCAAATTGCTGTGCATTTAAGTGTTGATAAAGTAAAGCCGGTTGATATTCTTGTCAGGTATTTGGAAGGACACATTGATAATGTTGTTATGTTACAGAAATTTAAGGGGCTAAGGTTCAGGTACA
>DASXVB010000168.1:0-24959 GCA_036504475.1 Methanosarcina sp. | reverse complement strand
ACTTCGGTAGGCAGGTCACCTACAAGTGTTTTTTCCGCAATAAGAAAGATGGGAAGATTTTTGTTTCTGGCACGGATGGATTTTATAATGTCCTCTGCTGCATGTTCACTAAAATGAGATCCCCCTTGAAGATCCCAGTCCAGAAAGATACATCCAAATCCCGGATCTGAAACAACAAGAGACAAACCGTCTTCAGGGGTTGTAGTCATTGTTGTCTCATAGCCCAGTTCATGAATTGCTTCTTTAAGGCGTTTCATTGTCTGGTCGGAAACAGATCCATCCCCATATTTTTCACTGGCAATGATTAAAACAGGAAGTTTGTGTGACATATTAATGGCACCTCTCTACTTCTAATTCTTAGGTTCGTAATTAAATTCGGAGATCAGTTTTTTCTAAAAAATAGGCTTGCTGAAATGAAAATATTCAGCAAATACGAGCCAGACCATCTTCAGGTGGGCAGGGTTTTTTTGTTCTAGATTTTTTACCGCTTTCAAGAAATTGACATGCATTTTCGATATCATTGACAAGAATTGCTGCCATGTCCGAAGTGAAGTTTTCTCTTACGACAATACGCATTATCTCGATATCTGCCGCATTTTCTGGAAGACAGTAAGCGGGAACTATCCAGCCCTTCTCCCTCAGCTTATACGAGAGCTGCTGCAGGGAATAATCAGTTTTCTTTTTTTGTTTGAAAGCAATTATAGGAAGCCTTTCTCCTTTGTTCAGCATATCGAAGCGGCCCAGTCTATCAATCCTCTCGGCGAGATCTTGGGAAACCTCAAGGATATTCTTCATTATTCCGGTGTAGCCAGCTCTTCCGAATCTTAAAATATTATAATATTGGGCCACAACCATTGCACTGCCCCCTGAAAAGTTCAGAGTGTAGGAATCTTCCATTTCTCCAAGGTAGTTTACATGGAAAATCAGGTCTTCGGGAAGGTCACTTTCGTCACGGAAAATCAGCCAGCCGAGGCCAGGATAAGTCAATCCGTATTTATGCCCTGAAACATTTATCGATTTTACTCTTTCCAGTCTAAAGTCCCACTTAAAATCAGGTTCAGTGAAAGGCAATATAAAACCTCCACTTGCAGCGTCTATGTGGATGGGTATATCCCAGCCTTTTTCTTTCTTGTATTTCAGAAGTAAATCATTAATGTCCTTTACAGAATCGATTTCTCCTGTAAAAGTTGTTCCCAGTACACAACCAACACAAATAGTGTTCTGATCAATCTGTTCTGAGACAGCATCCGCCGTAATTGTACGTACATCTTTGTCTATAGGGACTTTTCTAACCTCAACGTCAAAGTATTTGGCAAACTTATCCCAGCAAACGTGAGCGTCGTTTCCGAAAATTATGTTTGGTTTTCCTGTACCGCGTCCTGAATTTTTCCAGCTCCATTTGTGAGCCAGCAAACCCAGCATTATTGCCTCTGAAGAGCCTGCGGTCGCAGTGCCCATGAATTCGGTGTGATGCCCATTAAAAAGACGCCCAAGCATATTCACAATATTCTTGTGGATAACTTTGTCAGTTTGAGGATATTCGAAAATATCTATGATATTTTTGTTGATGTTTTCCATGACAAGCTTATCTGCTTCCGGTTCCATCCATGTGTTGACAAAACTTGCCAGGTTTAGGAAGGGATTGCCGTCAAGGCTTTGCTCGTCATGTACCAGTTGATAAGCAGCTCTTGGACTCATTCCCTCTTCAGGGAATTCATACTTGGGAATTCCTTTTTCTTTAACTTTTGGGATATATCTAGCACTGTATGCGCCAACACGATACTTTTTAGACTCATCTAAAGTTTCCAGATTTACTTTCTTAGAAATCATAACTTTAATCCCTCCGATAATTTAAACATCTCAGATACAGTTACAAAATACTCTGCCTTTTTCATCTTGCTTTTAAAAACAAAAAATAAGAAGCTGCGGACATAGAGTCAAGCTTCCAATTAATGATCTACCTTATTTTTAAAAAAGACTCTGAATAATTCTGGTTACTGCCTCATAGAATGTTCCCACTGTGCCTGCTTGAAGGCGTTCGCCTCCAGTATGAGGGTTCATTATAGTAGGTCCTATAGAAATGCAGTCTATTTTACCATCATATTTTTGTACAACATAACTGCATTCAAGGCCTGCATGGATTACGGTTGCTTTGGTCTCATCGCCATAGAGTTCCTTATCCTTATACACATCTTTTGCTTTATTAAGTAAGACAGAATTTTCATTTGGTTGCCAAATCGGGTAAGGGTCACAATTTTTTACATCGTAATTGAAGAGTTTCCCTATATTTTCTTGAATTTGAATTAGGGCTTCCATTGAATCGCTGTTAGAACTGCGGTTTAAGGACATAATCACTGCCTTACCGTCATTTAGTTCAATTGGCTCAATAGCTGCTAAGTTACTTGAAATCTCCACAATTTCAGGTCTGCTTGGAATCATGTGGATGACGCCGTGTGGTATCTGCTGAAGCAGGCACATAAGTGCGTCTGTCGATGCTTCATCAAGAGGGGTCTGGACAGAACTTATCTCTTCAACTTTCCAACAAAAAGTATCCTCTTCGGGCTGAGACTGTACCTTTAAAGCCTCACAATATGAGTCAAAATCATCTTTAAAATCATAGTTTTCGGCTCTTTGAATAGCTATTCTTGCTTTGACCCAGGTAGGAATTTTGTTTACGGTGGGTATTTTTGTTTCACCTTTTTTTCTTGCTTCTGTTATTTCTTCGATTTCTTGATCTGTCAATGAATTCATTGAAATCAGACGCACATCATAACTTTTGATGCCCTCACCTGTAACATCAAGGTTTGTGAGTCGTTTATTGAGCCTAATGAGGGCTTCGGTAAGAACCTTGATAGCATTAAGCCTTCCATTGTTGATGTTTACCCCAGAATGTCCTCCGCGAAGATTTAAAATCGATAATTCCAGGGTGATAAATTCCTCAGTAACAGGCAATAAGGTAACATCTCCCTCGTATTGGACAGTGAGCCCTCCTGCACTGCCATAAATAATAGTATTTGCAACTTCAGCGTCAAGATTTATGTACCTTCTACCGATCAAGAGATTTTTATCATAATTTGCAGCCCCTCCCATATCGGTTTCTTCCTGAACAGTAAAAAAACACTCAAGTGGATATTCTTTGAGTTTCTCATCTTCCAGCAGGGCAAGGATAGTAGCTACTCCAATTCCATCGTCTGCACCCAGGGTGGTACCTTTTTCTGGATCGGTGACACTGCGCTCATCTCCTGCTTTTATCCACTTCACATTATTATTATCATTATATCCAAAGACATGTAAAGGGAAAATATTCTTGTCAGGGGAACATACCATATCCATGTGCGCCTGCAGGGTGACATATTCAGCATTGGCATAATCTCCTGAACCCTTTCTACGAAGGACAATTACTCTTTCTCCGGGATCTGTGGCTTCTGACTTGTAATAAATGACTTCTACACCTTTGATTTTTCCGGCACAATCTGTAACATATTTACGAACTTCGTTTTCTTCACCTGAAGGATGGTATCGTGCTGTTAGTTCCATAAAATGATCATGTACTGCCGTTGGCTCAAAAGAGTGGTCTAGTATTTCTATTTCTGACATGTACATCTTACTCCTGAATATTTATCGCATAAGCTCTTTCGCTGTATTGATCATTCAGAAGTACATCTCAAAGAAACCAGCATTTGATCTTATTTATTCTGCACAGAAAAGCAGCTTATTATTTTACAAAGTTGTTTGTGGATAATGATTCCCCTGATATGTTATCCAATTGAACAAACAGCACTGTTTTAGTTTAGTTTCGAGAATATCTTCTATAACTGCTGTTTTTATTTCGATATTATTTCTGTAAGTTTTTCAATAAGAATCCTGGAAAGGATTATTTGATAACACTCACACACCTGAAACTCAAAATCAAGCAAACTCAAATTTATTTAAAAGTGAACGTTTTAGATATTCTTTACGTTTTATCGGATGATTTACGCTCAACCATGTAAGTATTATTAAAAATGTGTGACCGGGTATAAAATACTTTCCACTTCTTATAAATCATTAATAACTTAACTCCAAAAAGAAAAATTGAGTAAAAGATATTTAATCAAAAAAGCTTTAATTAGACTTCAGAGGGCTTTAACCTCTGGTTTCAGTTCAAGTATATAAGGTAGAATATGAGATCACTGATCATGGGAAAAATGTAATATGTCATAGAAATAAATATTCATAATCAGATAATTGAAGATAAGCCTATCCCAAAAACCACTTTATTCTTAATCTTTGGTAATTTTCAAAGTTGTTTTTATGATCTTGAGCTTGATTGATTATTCGAAATACGAGGCACAAGAAGTAAATTTCAAGTTTTGGGATGAGCTCGATTTATATACGCAAAAACATAAAAACGCGTCATTATAAAGAATACTTGAATATAAATGCTTCTATCAAATAGAAGCAGTGTGTAGAGACTATATTCTGTGGTTTACAGTTCTGTGGTTTACAGACAGGTAAAACACCTCAAATTCGATTTCTCCTTCTTTATTCAGCACCCTGGTCCCTGTCTGTTTTACTTCGCAGGCAGGGGCAAAAGAGATCCAGGTGCTTTCGACAATCTAGGAGGCGACTTAGATTTCGTGTCTATTCGGAGAGACATTAGTTATGCTACTTGTGTCTGTTTGGTAGAGACATCTAATTATACTACGAGTTGATATTTAATACTTTTGTTGTCTTTTTTGCTACGTTGTTTTACAGAATGTAATTATTCTACATAAACTGAGGAAATTACTTTATGAAAATATATTCAAATAATTTTAGATAAAATGTTGATAGTCTACTATTGACAGACAATTGCTTGACCGGAGATTTGAATCAATATTAACGAGTTTCGGGAAATATTCAAAGAGTACAGTTATGCCCTATTTGTCAAGTTCAAGTAGCCTGTACAGGCTGTGCGAAAAATGTGGCGTGGAAAATAGATTTGCCTCCACTCAAACATGGCAAGAATTCCGGAATAAGCCGTCAGAATAAATATGAAAAAGACAGCCGCAGAACCTGAAATTTGAACATTCTCTATTAAAGGCCAGTCTAAAACCACGTCCTTACTATTGATTGAAATTTTAGTTATCTATGCTGACCTTCAAATACATAAGTTGTGCCAACCGTGTTGAGCAGGAATTGTTCTGGCATCGTTTCTGCAAACCGGTTTATAGCTTTCCAGCCCATACAATGCATGGGTATGACATAGTCAGGCTTTATCCTTCTCATCTCATCAATTGTAGGCTGAATTATCGGATCAAAAATCCTGCCTGTGAGGTGGAAACCTCCAAGCACTGCATAAACTTTATCCATTCCTGCAAGCTTCTTTGCATACTCAACTGTATTGATAATTCCGGCATGATGGGCACAGCCGCTGATTACCACAAGTCCCTTACCCTTTACTTTTATTACAAGCCCCTGATCATCTCGGAATGGGTCAGCAACCCAATTTCCATTAATTTTTGCCTCAGCCCATGGGAACCCTTTCTCAAACGATGTTATACGCTCCACCTCTCTTGTTGTGTAAATAAGTCCACCTGCAACCGAAATAGGTTTTTGGGACTTTATGGGAATGACTCCTGCAGCTTTCAGGGTACTTTCGTCGAGTGCAGGCATTAAGGTAGGATACTCGATTGCGGGAATATTAATACGCCTTTCAAGAAAGGCATCGGGATGAAGAAAAATTGGAATTTCTTTCTGTCCCACTTCAGTTGTAAACTATAAGAGTCCCTCGAGCCCGAAAAAATGATCCGGATGCCCGTGGCTAAGGATGATGGCCTCAAGCCTGTTCAGGTCGGCTTTCAAAAGTTTTGCGTTATTAAAAAGGCAGACCGGAGTTACTGCTGCGTCCATTAGCACAGTATGCTCCTCATCCCCGGCACAGACTTTAATTAAATACGAAAGCCCATATTCGGCAAGAAGTCTGTGAGGGAGAGGTAATAGCGGTCTCCTGCATACTTCAGTACTTTCTGTTAACAGCATATCCGTATAATTATCCATCAGAACTGTTACTTCCAGCCGGTCAGCTTCCAGAATGTTCAGTTTATTTATATTGTCTGTATCGTTCATATTATACACCCAGCAACTTTGTTTTTCTGACCGTTTTTGTGATAATATGCAGGATTTACAGGTAGGGAGTGGGAATATTTATAAGTCCTTTAAGAAGATCTGTTCGGGTCTCACTCTATTTCAAGAAATTCAATATTTCTTAATTTTCTCAATTCTCTTCTTCAATAACTTATCTGTATGCTTCTCCATATTCATCTATACTTTTCTTGCAGCTATCGCTATCCAGTCTCCACCTTTCCTGTATAACTCTCCGGAGAGACTGTTCCATGCCTGTTCAACTTTAAACCCACTCTTCTCAAGGGTTCGATTTATAGTTTCAAAGGAATAGTCGTGCAGCCATAGTCTGTAAACCTTTACAGTCCCATCCTCGTCCACGATAATATACTGATTTAGCCAAGTATCATTTTCCGGATAATCGAATCCTTCTTCCAGCACAAGGTGCCTGCCCGGTCTCCAGAATCCACCTTCGGAGAGATACCACTTATTTTTGAGCCCTTCCCGCATGCGTAACTTTCTTGTGGACACATCAAAAATGAAAATTCCATTGTCTTTAAGTGCTCTGTGGACGAGGCTCAGGAGCTCATCGCGTTTTTCATCGGAAAAGGTACAGATCTCTCCATAGACCTGAATAACGGCATCAAAAGCTCCCTCATAATCTATATCGAAAAAATCTGCACAGATATAATCAATATTATGCCTGTCTCTTTTAGCCTTAACCCGAGCATAGTCTATTGATCTTCGGGAAAAATCAATACCGGTCACTCTCATGCCTTCAAAGCACAGCCTTTGCTGCTGTACAACCCTGGCCCGCAACCAAGATCCAGTACCCTGTTTTCTGTTTTCAGGAATCCTGAGGTTATGAGATTGCGAACTGTTTTTTTGATCTCTTCTTTTCTCCGGCTTGCTCCATCATGAGTCTGGTCAAGGTGAGCTTCGAGCATGCTTTTTGAGATATACGGATCGTTCCAGAAAAGTGGTTCGCCGGGTTCGAAAAGAGGAGGTTTTAAAGGTTGAGAGAAGATAGGGAAAAGATTATGGTGCATTTAAATAGACTATTGAGGTTCTGACATATAAAATAAAGTAAAAGTTTTTGTAAATTTACAAAATGATTTTGCTGATCTGTTCCATGGGTCATAATTCACTTTTTCTGCGTCTATAGGTTCAATATGTTCATATGTTTGTCATTATAATGACTATCTTGTTGACAAATGTCTTATTGCAATGAATACTATTTAAACAGGAGTTCCGATTTGCTATAGTTCCAAGTGATTATTCATATCAATTTCTGATTTTTCTTTCACATTTCACAAGAAGATCCTTGATTTCATCTATTTTGATTACATTTTTATCAATAAGTTTATAAAAATTTAGAATTATAACGTCCTGAAGTAATACTCGTAGATAGTCTCAACTAACCAATTTTATGATTTTTTGCATTTAGATCCTGACTTTGACATTTTATATAAAAATAAGTGCTCTTTATTTGTGTTATTCGGTCCAATGAACACCACAAAACAGAGATCATTCCATACAATTCCTAACAAAAATATATGTGTTCCTATCGGATCTATTCTTGCCGTCCAAGTCTTTTATGAAAAGCTTAATTTCTGTGATATTTTTAGCAAACATAAAAGCAAGGGTCTTGATCTCAATAGTTTACTAATCGGCTTATTAAGATACAAGCTGATTGATAATTTTAGTATCAAAGAAGCTGGCAAATGGTTAAATCAAGAAGAAATTCTCAATATCTTAAATCTTGAACGCTTTCATGAAAGAGTTCTTTACAGAACTCTTGAAATCTTAGGACGTAATAGGGAAGAAATTCTCTCTGATATTCTGGAGTCTCTATTTTCTGTTTATGATTTTGAAGAGACGAATCTGAACTTGGATTAGACGAATATAGTCCTTTACGGGACTAAATCTAACCTTGGTAATTTGAATATAGCAGAGACCACAAATCTGACAAGTTGCAGATAACAGTTGGAATTAGTGAATTAGCCGATCCCATAAACATACCTATTGGAGTTACAGTGAATAAAGGAAACGTTCTTGACTTGGATCACTTTTCTGATACTTATAACCAGGTGAAAAGATATTTAGAAAAGGTTCTCTTATTGTTTTTGATAACGGAGCTAATACCAAAGATAATCTCAAGATTATACAGAATGCTAAGATGGACTATCTCTGCCATGAAACTGAATTTGAGTGACGATAAAGTAATTGAGAACTTTGCTCTGGAAAGAGCAGAACTAATAGGTTCCGAAAAGGTATATCTGAAATAAAAATCGTCAAGCTAAGTAGTATTAAGTACTTCTATTTCTCTGAATCTTTACAGAAAAAGCAGTTAGGAGCAAAAGCAAGAGCTGTTATGAAGAAATTACTGGAAGCAAAAGAGATCCAAAAGGCAGTCATAAACAACAAAAATCTTCCTAAGAAATTCAGAGTAAATCACGAGTTGATTGAGATTGATTACTATTTTATAACTAAGCTCGAAGAGCTTAGTGACGAAGAAGCTATAGAACTTCTGAAAATCTCATTACCGAGCTTAGAAAACCAAGTACTGTTCCTACAAACTCCAGTATTGATCTTACAAATTTAAATACTAATCTTGCCGACACTACTCTCTCAAAAACAACTGATACTCCTATGTCTGAAAATAGCAGCTCAAACGATGACAATGTTATAGAAGCAGCCGATGGTAAACGAGAATTATCGTAAGTTAAGATAGATTGCGGCAGAATTAAAAGGAAAATAAAAAAATAGAAGATCAACTAATTGAAAATGAGACTTTAGCCGAGGGCTTTTCTTATTTTTCCCATTTTGGTAAGGGTCGAGCATACAAGCTGGGAGACTTCCTCATCCATACAGTTTCCTGTACTTCTTGCCTGCAGGAGGTCAGGCTGCATCATTTCCACCAGGATGCGGTACGAAGGTTCTGGTTCAGTTTTAATGTCAAAGGTATCATGTAAAATTTCTAAATCTTTGCGGACTTCCTTCAGACATTCCGGCGATATAAAGCGGGAAGCTACATTAAGATCTAGATATCCTGATGCAAAATTCAGGTCACCTTCGAGGGAGGGGAAGTATTTTGTAAGCAAGTTTTCACAGGCGGCTTCTCCGAGTTTTTCCCGTACTGCTTCAAGTGCACGACCTGTACCTATAAATTCTGGAGGCAAGCCTATTGAATAAAGAGCGCCTGTAAACTTGATTGCCCTTGGAAGGCGCAGGTTTTCAGCAGGCATCTTGGCTTCAAGCTCTTTTCCGATATCGGTACGGCAGAGTTTGACAAGGCCTGAATTATCAGGTGTGCTTCTTGAATAGCCGCCTGTTCCTTTGTGCATAAGACGATCCCGCTGCTGGGGGAGAAGGTCAGCTATCAGGTTTATAGTAGGAGCCAATTGTCCAAGAGTCCGGCCGTAGTTTGCCCCAAAGATCCCAATGAGGTTAACTATTTCTTCTTTTTCTTCAGCGGAAAAGAGCTCAGGCGTTTCAGGCAACCTCGCTTTTGCAAGGCTTACCAAGGCTTCAGCATCCCCTTTATTATGGCTGTACCTGAGCGCAGACTGGAGAGTAATGGTCCCGACTCCCCGATATTCCCTGAAAAAATTTTCTGCATTCTCCAGGTTCAAGTGCCCTCTGAAAGGCAGTGTACCTGCTCCGAATATAATGCCAGTTTGAGTGTCGAGTTCGGAATTTAGCTCGCAAAGTCCGCTTATTGCATATTTGCACGAAAGAGTGCTCGCAACGTGCCCGAAGGAAAGAGCAGAGTCGGATTTGCCCAGAAATACCCTGAATTTATCAGGAACTGCCCCAAAATGTTTTTCCCAGGAAAGAATCGTATTTTCTGCAAGTTCTTTTGCGTGCAGCAGCGCAGGAGCATCCTCTATAAGAGGAATTATTCGCGGAACTTCCATTGAGAACCCGAATTCCTTTTTTGCAAGCTCGCCTATATCTACCATATGCTGCTGAGCTTCAATGATTTCCCTAACGCTGTCTGTCATTGGATGGATGAACTCATTGATTGCCTGGATATCTGAGTACTTAAGGGCATTGTGATTAGCCTCAGCGATTGACATCATAACCATGAGCTGTCTAAATCGATTTTCCTGAACCGCGCTAGGAGCTCTTGGGGTGAGGAAAATATCCTTTCCGGGAACAATATCCGTCTCTTCTATAAGTTTTGACACGATCTGGACATTCTGATGGTAAGGTGTAGCTTTGCCTTCATAATCTGGCATGTACTCGTCACAACCGAATACCGTTGCAGCCTCTATAGCTTCTGCCGGCTCTTCCTGTGTAGAAATATATTTTGATGCTGAATCTGGATGCTGAGTACACATTATCTTTGGAAAAACGGTTTTTCTGCTCATGAAACTTAATCCTCACTGAATGCAGCTTAACCTTAATCTAGCTGAAATTGTTATTGATTTTAGTTTTGAAGTTCACTATTGAATTTTTTTTACTTGATTTTTCATTGAATTTATTACTAAGTTTGTAATTTTTTCCGAACAAATGATATATGGAAAATAAATGGGAGATAAATGAAATTATTGTTAACCATTAATTTCACGCAAATCAACATCGATACATATTGTTTACTTTATAATAAATGTTTCCGTTTACAATAAGTTGACATTAAAATATTGACTGCGAGACTTGCTGCTATCCATGCATCAGACATAATAATTATACAAGCGCAATATTGTGTAGTATCTTAAATATCTTAGACCTTTCAAAAAATGATTAGTTTTTTAAGGGCTATTAAGCCTTATTTTCCCAATTAAATATAGTACCAGTCCTTCCCCCATTAAGGTACATACATTAAATGATTTATTTGCTATTTAGAGATCTTAAGTGCTTCAATTAATCGATTAAATATCGTTCTTTCCTTGATTTATCATTGAAGTTTAGATGGATAAAAATGATACCAGGCGCCTTAGTTACAAATATAAAGAAATTGTGAACAAACAAAGGTATTATATTAATTATTTACTGATTTTAAAGACTATTATAAACTATTTCTCTAAAAAAATAGTTTTTAGAGTGTACCTTAAATGGGGGAGCTCTAAATGCAGATATATTGTCAAAAACAAGCAGGGAAAGAAGCTCCAAAAAGTAGAAAAATGATTATTTTTGGTCAAAACATAGATCAAAGTGAAATTTCAACGAATTTACCTGAAAGACAAAATCTAACTTTTAGACAGGACAACAATAGAATTTCAAGAAAAACAATAGGATTTTCAAAGAAACTTAAAGGACTATACAATCAAATGAGACTTTACTGTACTCATTTTAACTTTTGCAGAGATCATAGAGGATTAAAAAATAAAGAGGGAATTTTGGAAAACAAAACACCTGCAGAAGAATATGGAATTACTAATAGAAAATGGAAATTTACCGAGTTGTTAAATTACAGAGGTCTCAAAAACGTCAACTAATTAATGAGGGAGCACCTAAACGTTTATCAGTTAATAAATTATGCCAGAAGGGGTTTTACAAGGGACAGATATATATATTACTAGAGTATATTGAAGGTCTCGCTGTGAGATGCAATGTGCTCCGGTAGTGTAGTCCGGCCAATCATTCCGGCCTTTCGAGCCGAAGACTCGGGTTCGAATCCCGGCCGGAGCACCAGATTCAATTTTTTACACCAAACTTGTTTTCTATAACAATCCTTTTTATAATGTTTTTCTCTATTGTAGGTCTTTGTCTATGCTTTTTATATAACAATCTTTTTCTCTAACAATATTTTTATTTAAATATTATAAACATATTTTAAGCTCTACTGGCAAAATTTCTTACGTGTTTAACTCTTCCTAACCGCTTCTTTTATTCTTTTTCAGGATAAAGGAATGGAACTCCTTTATTTCCTTTAATTTCTCCAGGTTTTGTTCTTCGTCAAGCACGTCTGTCGTGTTAACGGATTCAAGAGCAGCCTTTGCAGCAAAGCAAGCTCCTTTCAGGCCCCTTTCCAAAGTAAGCACTCGAATTGTTTCCAGAGACCACGCGATCTGGACAAGTACTTTTTTCAGGCCGTGTTGAGAAACCACGATGCCAAGGTTTTCAAGTGTCTCAATTACTGCCTTTGCATTGTACTCGTCATTTTTCCTTACAGCAGCATTACCTATGTCTTCAAGAATAACTGCAGTTTCCAGGGTACTGGTTTCTATTGCCTGTTCAGCCGAAGCAGCTCCTATATCTCCAAGAAGATCTATAGCAGCAATTCCAGCACTGGGAAGACTTTTTTCTATGGATTTCAGGGATACTTGCATAAGGTATATCTCAGAAAGGCTTACCAGGGTTTCCATTTTCATTCTTAAAGACTTTTTCCCGCAGTCTCCAAGTGATTGGGCTGCACCTTTGGTTGCCGCATCGAGGCATTTTCCAGCAAACTCCAAAGCAAGACTCCCGACAACAGATAAAGCCTTTATAGCAAGCGGTTCCCTCTTCTGATCGGCCACTTCAAGCGCTATATCCCCAAGAGCACGACCTGAAACTGTGCATGCCTGCTCCATTCCCTTTTCAGCAGCTACCCTTGCTATATCTCCTATCGAGATGACTAGTGCCTTTATATCCAGCTCATTTTCAGCATCGGCCTCCTGGTGAATTAACTGGAATGCAAAATATTTAAGTTTGTCAATAGCCTTTATTGTTCCTTTCAGATCTTCACTATACGCTTTTTTGAATCCGTCCTCAATAGTCCTGACTTCATCAAGCTCATTTTCATTCACCGACGATATACCAGACCCCACAATAGTCTTTGTTAATCCTATGTCCTCACTCCAGATTAGTTTTCCTATCAAAATCAATCTCCTGTCATCCCTCAGGTCTATAAACTTATCAATGAGTCTGTGGAAGCAGGAGCCTGTCAAGTAAAATAAACACAAAAAACCAGTAATAAACACATAGGCAAATTTAAATGGCTTATCGACAACCTCTATTTTCCCACCTTAGTCTTTGGTTCTTTATCATCTATCTCTCAGGTTCTGACCATGCCGACTGTCTAGAAAGCAGGAGAATAGCTACCCTTTAACCTAATAAGTTGCTATTTTTCTGCTTTTAGGACCGATTCTAAAGTAAAACTAGAAAATGCTGTTACAATAGAGGCTCTAAGATAAAAAATAAAAGCCGAATAGATATTTTTTCAATAAAAAGCTTTTTTTGGATTTTAATAAGTATTAAATCAATGATATTACATTTTTATGAAAATTAAAAGTCAGTAAAAGCTTCTTTTTAAAAGTTAAAGTCTAATATTTTTTTGTATATATAAGTAATTTTATATTTACGTGCTTTATTTTATAATCGTTGACACTGAATCAGCAAAACAATTAGGACAAAATTGGATTTCCGCAGTTGAAGTGAAAAAGTAGCTTTCTTTATGATAGTCGGTGTATATACTGCTTTTTCACTTCAAGTGTGTAGTCTTAGGTTGAAAATCAATAAGCAGTTAAAAATGTTGAATCAAATAAAAAACTATTGGCAATTTTTACTCACAGTCTACGTTATGATTACAATGACAGTTGGAGTAAGAAATGCACATACAGTTGACAATGAACATGTCCATAGTACATGAAGATCATCACAAATCAGTTTACAAGCTTGCAATATAAGAACGTAAGCTACTTGAGTTCCAGAAACAATAAGTTTTTAAACATCTTTAATTAATTTAAAATGGGGGCTTTTTGATATGACTGATATACTTAAACTGAAATCAAATAGCATGAAACTTCAAATAATCGTACTTAATGATAGACTCACTTATACTTTATCTATCTCCTCAAATGCGTAAATAAGGAAACGTCGTTTAATAAATTTTATGTTTTGGTGGGGTTGTCAATGCTTTTTTTTGGACATATTGGTATCACTTTGGGAATATTTTTCGGGCTTCAGATATTCATACCTCGATTAAGGACTATTATAGATCCAAAGTACTTAATCATTGGAGCCCTCTTGCCCGATTTAATAGACAAACCTATAGGAATGATTATTTTTGCTTCTACCTTTGCAAACGGACGCATTATAGCACATACTCTGTTGTTCTTCCTTTCTCTACTCGTAGTGGGTTTATACATATACAAAAAGAAAAAAGATATCAGGGTTCTTACCCTTGCATCAGGCTCCTTCTTACATCTTATGGAAGATCAGATGTGGGCAAGCCCTATCACTTTATTCTGGCCTCTTCTTGGATGGAGTTTTCCAAAAGACAACATTGCTGACGGCATCACATTTTTATTGATGTTATTCAAAGAATCTTTTGCATTCCATTTCTCCCTCTCTTCCGTTCCTGAAATACTGGGAATGGGAGTAATAGTTGTTTTGACCTTACATTGGTTAATAAAAGAATTGAGACAAAATAGAATTTTAACGATAAAAAAGGCTCTTAAACTGAAAACAGAAAAGAAACTTTAAATTATCTGAACAAAGGTAATGGGATGAAATACTTAGCTAAGTAAATCCTTTATTACCTATTTTCAAGGTAAATAATCTATCCAATATATTCACCTTGAAAATAGTAAGAGGTATTAAATAGTAAATATCAAAAACTGAAAGCTTATATTTTATCAAATGTTTTGAGAACGCTTGCTTTATCTTCTCTACCTTTTCTTCTTCAGTTGCGAACATTCGACAGTGTGACTTTTAATAAAAAGTAATTGATCAAGTCATTTGTAAATAAATTCCCATTCTTTTAGGCTTGATCCTTTTATTTTTTCAATTCAAAATGCTCATCGACTTTTTTGAATTATTATTTTAATATAACATAATTAGAGATTTTTTGGGTATTACTACCTGCTGCATTTTTTACCGTTAAGCTGATAATATATTTACCAGCTTTGCTGTATGTATGTGAAGGATTCTTCTGGGTTGAATATGTCCCATCTCCAAAGCTCCAGTTCCATGACGCTGGACTATTGGTGCTCTTGTCAGTAAACTGTACTTTCAATGGAGCGCGTCCTGAAGTAGGAGTAGCTGAAAAAGCAGCAACTGGAGCTTTTAGGGAGGATTTAACGGTAATATAATTTGATTTTTCTGTTGTGTTTCTAGCCACTGAATTAATTGCTGTTTCTTTCACTGTATAAGTCCCAGCTTTTAAATAAGTATGCGTCGGATGCTGATAGGTTGAAGTAGTTCCATCTATTATCTGAGACCCATCTCCAAAATTCCATTTCCATTCAGTGGGTGAACCAGTGCTTTTGTCAGTAAATTGAACTTCCATTGGTGCCCCTCCTGAGGTTATATTTGCCGAAAAGTCAGCAACTGGAGCTTGCAGAGTAGATTTAACAGTTATATAATTTGTTTTTACTTCCGTATCTTTGCCGGCTGCATTACTTACAGTCTCTTTCACTGTATAAGTCCCAGCTTTTGAATAAGTGTGTGTTGGATTATACTCGGTTGTCAGAGGAGATCCGTCTCCGAAATTCCATTTCCATGAAGTTGCGTTTGTCGAAAGGTCTGTAAACTGTACAGTTAGAGGAGCATACCCACTGGTTAAATTAGCACTAAAATCTGCAACAGGAGGTACCGCAGGTTTTGTTGAAATATTGATCGTACCTAACTTCGAGCTTGTACCATTTGCATTGGACACTGTCAGGTTAACAGTATAATTTCCTGTTATAGAGTAAGTATGTGTTGTATTTCGCTGAGTTGAATTAGTGCCATCTCCAAAGTTCCAGTTCCATAAAGTTGCGTCTTTCGAAAGATCTGTAAATTGTACAGTGAGAGGAGCATAACCGCTAGTTATATTAGTACTGAAGTTTGCAACAGGAAGAACAGGAAGTGCTGATTGTAATGCAAGAGAACCTATAAACTTCCCGATGGAGATCGGGCGGTTTCCTACATTCACTTCTAATGAAACGTTATTTGTAACTGTGTCAATCACAGAAACGCTATTGCTTCCATAATTAGTTACATATACTTTTGATCCATCCGGCGTAACTGCAACTCCCTCTGGTGCATATCCTACATTCACTGTAGCTATAACAGTATTAGTGGCTGTATCAATTACAGAGGTAGTATTGTTTCCGTTATTCGCCACATACACCTTTTTTCCATCTGGATTGACTGCAACTCCAAGAGGGTTATATCCCACAGGCACAGTGGATGTAACATTGTTAGTTACGGTATCAATTACATAGACAGTGTCGTCTTCGTAGGTATTCGTTACATATAATCTTGTTCCATCTGGACTGACTGCAATCCCACAAGGGTAATTTCCAACGTTAATTGTGGCTGTAACAGTGTTTGTTGTAGTATCAATTACAGAGACACAGGCACCATCATAGTTCGTCACATATAGTTTTTTTCCATCAGGAGAAACTACAACTCCCCTAGGACTACCATTTATGTTCACTGCAGCTATAACAGTGTTTGTTGCAGTGTCAATTACAGAGATGGTATTACTGTCGGTTTTTGCAATATATAGTCTTGCTCCATCTGGAGAAACTGCAACTCCATAAGGCCAGGTTCCTTCTACATGCACTGTTGATGTAACAGTGTTTGTAGATGTATCAATTACAGATATCGTGGCATTGTCATAAGCATTTGCGACATATACCTTTTTTCCATCTGGACTGATTGCAACCGCAAGAGGGCCATTTCCTACAGGTATAGTAGCTGTAACAGTATCATTTGCAGTATCAATTACAGACACAGTGTTGTCGCCTTGATTTGTAATATATGCATATGGAGCTGCACCTGCAATATTTACCAACAGAAAAACTGCCAAGATTATTATTCCTATAACTCCAATGAATGTATAACATTTTCTTGTTTTGTCGCATTTCATCATTTTTATCTCACACCTCAGTAAATTGATCTTTGATTGATATAAAAATACAATTTTCAGATAACATTACGCAATAGTTTTCTATATAAAGACAGCCATTAAATAAAAATATTATTTTTCTATTTATCAATATAATTTGATATTGAGCTCACCCAAAACTCAAGATCACTCCCCATAATCCAGATTCCAAATAATCAATCAATCCTTTTATCATAAAAATAGCTCTGAAACTTTGTGAATTTGGGAATAAATTGTTTTTGGGATGAGCTAATTAACTTTAGCTTTTTCTACGACACAGAGCTTCCCGAAATTCTAAACTTGAAACTCAATATTTCTAGCCAGAGAGAAAAAGAGATTAAAACCATGTATAATGCTTCCTGTACGTTCAGAGCTTGATTAACCAGAAAGCAATAAATTAAGTATGAGACTTTTATCAAGAGTCTTCAAGAATAAAATAGGATAGAAAGTTTAACGAGAAGATTGAATAAATTATCAAAATTAGTAACCTTTGCTGTTAAAACGCCTAGATTTACATAACTTAGCATTCCAAAACTCAAAATGATAAGCAAGAGGGTAGTTTTCCAATCTGGCCACAAGAGGCGAATGTACTCGTTTGCCAGATTAAATCAATAACCCTCATACCTTATCAGAACTCACATTGTTTTATATCTTCTTAGTTTTATATAAGAAGATACAGAATATACATACAAAGCCACTGAGCATACTAAATCCCGAAACATTTTCATTTTCTTTGGTTTTCTTACTTTCAATAGCGCTTGTATTACTTTTTGCAGTAATGTTTGTACCGATGCTTTTATTACTGCTTGCAGTAATGTTTGCAGTTGTCTGGTGAGATTCCACAGTTATTGGATTGTGTTCACTGTTTGTACATACTATTGCAAAAGAAGAGTAGCCAGGCACGTTTGCTGTGAGATGCAAAAACTGATCATCCTCGCTTGTTAAATTTACCGGAAGCTGTACCCATTCTTTTTTTGTACTGTCATACATATCCAGCATAATAGAGGACTTGTTTATATTGTTCTCTTGTATCCATGAGGTATTGACTTTAAAATTGATAGATGAATTTTCAATACTCTTTGAGTTACCATAACCGTCGCTTCCTACCCATATATTGAATAGCCTGTAGATTATCCCCTCAGGAAGCTTGGAAACTAGGCTCGACTTATTTTTCAGTTCCTCTGCAATTGTAGTGGTCTTTCCAACGGTTTTTGTTGATCTGAATGTTATTGATTCAACACAAGTTGTGTTCTTTGTAAAATTAAAAGTTGTATCCTTCCCACTGGAAATAAAAGTCTGTGAAATTTCTTTTATCTGAACATTACTTGCAGGCTCCGGAGAACCGCCTCCACCACTACTGCTACTACTGCTACTACTACTGCTGTGGTGGCTGCTTTCTCCACTGCTTCCTCCACTGCTCTCTTCGTTACTTACTACATTACTTTCTACATTGCTTCCTCCACTACTGCCGCTATCTGAACTGATTTGTTGTGTGACAGTTATTTGAACATTTTTTATTGGGGAGATACCGTTTTCATTTATCGCGGTTAAGCCAACGGTATAAGTTCCTGCGGCAGAGTAAATATGCATTGGACTCTGCTCGGTTGAATTATTTCCGTCTCCAAAGTTCCAGTTCCATGAAGTTGCGTTTTGTGAGTTATCAGTAAACTGTACAGACAGAGGAGCATAACCACTGGTATTGTCCGCATAAAAATCAGCTACAGGAAGAATAGTTTCTTGACTAGGAGATGCCTGAACAATTATGTTTAGAGGGTTTGAGTTCGAATTTTTTTCGTTGTTTATTGTCAGGACAACAGTATAGTTTCCTGCTTCAGAATAAGTATGCGTTGGATTTTGTTCGTTTGAATTATTTCCATCTCCAAATCTCCAATACCAGGAAGTCGCACCGGTACTGCTGTCAGTAAATGATACATTCAGTGGTGCGTTTCCGGAAACGGGAAATGCAGAGAATGAAGCAATTAACGGGTTTGAACTATTATTATTGGCAGCTGCAACGGGCGCTTGCGCAGATGTATCAGTACTTTCACTAGGTTTCCATCTCGCATAGTACGGTTCTCCGTCCGAGTATATGCCACTGATGCTATCTATTTTAACTGTACGATCTGTGTGTATGAACTGATTATTTCCTATGTATATTCCTACATGAGAGGTAAGCCAGATTTTTTTGCCGTCTTGCATAACGTCCTTTTGAAAGAAAACTACATCTCCTGGAGCTGGAGAAGTTACGGTGACATAATTCTTATCTGCCTTCATCGCAGGCACCTTCTCGAAAACTATATCTTTGGCTCCAACTTGGTTGTATACTTGATATACTAAGTGAGAACAATCAATGCCCGATCTATCGTTGCCACCATGGACTTCTTTAACTCCAATCCAGCTTTTTGCAGCTGTTACTGTTGCGCTTTCTGAAGTTCCAACCGGAGCTGCTGCTCCGAGGGATACGAATACTATTAAAATAGCTACTAAGAGCATGACTATTAATTTTTGTTTATTCATCTTCATCTTCGCTCAATGTCCATATTTTTACTAACTTAACTAGACTATCTTTTTATATAATACAGTGGTTGAATGGCTCGTTTAAGTTACTAAAAACAAACTTAATTTTTGATTTAGTATTGATGTCAAAATTAGATAGTTTATCTGGCTTTGTAGAAATCCTCTAAATCCTGTTTTTACCCCAAAACTTATAAAAATTAAATTGAAAAAAGGCTCTTTATTTTTTGTCCCCACAAAATCTCGAAGAACAGGAAAGCTGAAGGAGCTTCCTCAAAACTTCAATATCAATAGACACTGATAAAAAAGTAGTGTTATGATGGAAAATTAGTCAAAAAACCGATCATGATGTTAAACATTCCAAAGCTCTAATAAAACAATCAAACAAATCAAGAAAATCAGAATGTTATGTGATGAATAAAGGGTATGATTCCGAAAAATTCATGCTCTAATTTAGAGAAAAATCAAAGCAGATTCAATTATACCTTTAAGAAAAAGAAAGAGAAGGAATATAAAAGGAAAATACAGAAAACAGTTGTATTTAATCTTTGACAAAATTAAATACAATGATAGTGTATTATATAAACAAAAAAGTTGTAAAAATTATTTGCATCAAATTAAGGATTTTTACAGGGCTGATATTACAAAAACAGAAGATTCAACATTTGTTATAGCTTCAGCAGTGTTTATTTATTCTGATAGTTAGTTTTTCATACTTATCGATAAAAATCGAATGAAAATAATATCATTAGACCAGACGGTCGCAATAGTAAGCTTAAAATCTACAATAATATTCTTGGCAGCAATATTATATTCTACAATTTATTAGATAATTAGAGTTTCTTCTATATATTATTTAATAAGAAAGATTAGAACCTTAATCAAGGAGCTTCTTTTTCTCGTTTTGAATAGAAAAGATAAAATCCTTGATCGCTCTTTTACCTTCATCGTTAATTATGTCAGAATTTGCAAGCCAATTTAATGCTGCATTCAATTTTTTGACAGTCTATGTATATAATTTCCCCATATAGTGATAGATGCACTAAGAGGTTCAAGTATGATATATGACTCCGTTGGTGAGTACTTTGAAAAACAGGTGGCTGTAGATCCTGACCACGAGTTTATTATTTACCCAGATAGGAATCTCCGTTTTACTTATGGACAATTCAACGAAAGGGTCAATAACCTTGCAAAAGGGCTGCTAGCTATCGGAATAAAAAAAGGGGACCATGTAGGAATCTGGGCAAAGAATGTTCCTGACTGGCTTACCTTTATGTTTGCCACGGCAAAGATCGGGGCAGTGCTTGTCACTGTAAACACTGCTTACAAGAGTCATGAAGTTGAATATGTGTTAAAACAGTCTGATATGAAAGCTCTGGCTCTTATTGATAGCTTCAGAGATGTTGATTATCTCGAAATAATCAATGAACTGGTCCCTGAGCTCAAAACCTCTGAAAGAGGACGTCTGAAAAGCAAAAACTTTCCCTATCTTACGAGTATAATTTATGTAGGACAGGAAAAACACCGAGGTATGTATAACACAAGTGAGCTTATGCTTCTTGGCAGCCATTATCCTGATGACGAGCTCCGCGAGATTATGGACAGTGTCGACTGTGACGATGTTGTCAATATGCAGTATACATCAGGTACTACCGGATTTCCTAAAGGAGTCATGCTGACCCATAAAAATATTTTGAACAATGGGCTTTCTATCGGAGATCGCCAGAAGTTCACCTATGTAGATAAACTCTGCTTTCCTGTGCCGCTTTTCCACTGTTTTGGAATCGTACTTGGAGTTATGGCCATTCTGACTCACAGAGCAACGCTTGTTATGCTTGAAGTTTTTGACCCTCTACTAGTACTTGCTGCTGTCCATAAAGAGAAATGTACAGCTCTTTACGGCGTGCCCACGATGTTTATTGCCGAATATACCCATCCCATGTTTGATATGTTCAACCTCTCTTCTCTCAGGACAGGAATTATGGCGGGTTCAACTTGCCCTGTGGAAGCCATGAAAAAGGTCGTAAAAGATATGCACTGCCATCAGATTACCAGTGTTTACGGGCTTACGGAAGCTTCCCCTGGTATGACCCAAACTGCTGTGGACGATCCTGTAGAACTTAGGGTCGAGACTGTTGGTAAGTGTTTCCCGGGTGTGGAGGTCAGGGTTGTTGATCCTGAAACCAATGAGCCAGTGCCCCCAAACACTGTAGGAGAGATATGCTGTCGCGGGTATAACGTAATGAAAGGTTACTATAAGATGCCTGAAGAAACGAAAAAAGTTATCGATGAAAGCGGCTGGCTTCACAGTGGAGATCTTGGAACCTGTGACGAGAACGGTTATTACAGAATCACAGGCAGGATTAAGGACATGATTATCCGGGGAGGGGAAAATATCTATCCAAGGGAGATTGAGGAACTCCTGCTTACCATGTCCAGAGTTACGGATGTCCAGGTTGTGGGTATCTCTGATAAAAAATACGGGGAAATTGTAGGCGCTTTTGTGATTATCGAAAAGGATGCAGACCTTACAGAAGCCGATATAAGAGATTATGCCTTAAGCAAGATCGCTCGCTATAAAGTTCCAAAGCATGTATTTATTGTAAAAGAATTTCCACTGACAGCTAGCGGCAAGATTCAAAAATACAGGTTAAGGGAGCTGGCTGTGGAGCTTCTTAAAAAACAAAATGAAAATAGAGTTGAGTAAAAACAGCAGCTATTAAAAACAGTTGATCAAACGTTATAGTTAATCAAGCATCGTTAGCCATAAAGGTAATATTCTTGACCATAGGTCAATTTTTTTTCATAAAATCTAGTTTGTTAATTATTTTGCTTTAAAATTTAAAGCCATTAAAAAATTAGATACTAGCAAATGTTAACCAGTGATTACATTTTTTAAGTATATTGTAAATTTTTTCTTCTACACAAATATTCATGGCAATACAAAAACGATAGGCAATTGAATATTTGACGTAATTTATTATATATACAATTTCAGCATTAGATGGATGTAGTTGCAAGAGAAGCGCAAGTGAATCTTTGTGCATAGCATATGGGGAGTTTTTTGTAGGGGTTTCATCTGATTGAGAGCTCAGGGATAATATAAGGAGCTCTCAATCAATCACCACAACCAATTAAATATCTGCATGGTTTCTCTTACAACTAATGGAAGAATATAGGGGAGTATTCTTCAAGGGGGTTTCACCGATTGAGAGCCTAAGGGTCATCAAATAAGGCTCTCAATCAATTACCAATCTTTTAACTTAATGTTTTAATTAAATTTTAGCATAACAACTTATAGACTTTACAACTTCTAATTTTTCAGTGTTATTTATAGAATTTAGTCAACCTATTAGGCCAGGTAAAATGTATAAACATTCAAACTTTTTTGTAATTTAACTTTGATTCTCGAGTTTACCCCACCCAAATCTTTACTAAATCTTCCAAACAATTAATAACTGCGCTATCCTATTTAAGTCCTTTGATGAGTCACTTTTGTTAGTATTCTTGCTAACGACGACATTAAATGTGAATCTTTGAGAGAATACTTATGGTTTCTTCTCTTCCACATAAAAAAACAGGATCATATTTTATAAAGAAATAGAAACGTTTATCCTGGCAGTATAGCAAAAGTTCTGTAAAATCATAAATCTCAAGAAGTTACATAATAAAAAATTCCATATAAGAAGATAAATTTTTTTCATAATACACAAAAACTTGACTTCAAATTTACAGCAAATTTTTGACACTACCTACTAAACAGCACTGTCAGGAAGTAATGGAATGTGACTGTAAATAAATATTTATTCTATGGCTATAAATTATTTTCTGTCTCAATCCGTAATTTGCGATTCTTTTTTAGTTTCTTATGCAACAAATAAATACATCCAAAATTTGTCATAATAGCAATTAGATTAATTTTATTTTCACATTTACAGTTATACAAAGTTTTACCAGTTGTCAAATCTAAATCAAAGAGGAGGTTAGTTTAATATACAGGTATTTATGGCACTAGATTATGTTTTAAAAAAATACTGCGAAATGCAGTCTTAATACTATTCTCTGTAAAATACTGAATCCGTAATTCTGCATTTTTATTTTTTATATGGTAATCAGCTATTTGAAATGTTAAATTTAGTTTCATACGTAACTATTATATACTATATAATCTATTAGAGAGATCAGCGTAGTCTCACATGTAATGATTTCTTAAACGGCTTTTATTTCAAAACAAGCCATCCAGTTCGTAAACTTGAAGGATAAAATTATGGAATACCTAAGAGAAATAGACCCAAAAGAAATATTAGGGCCAATTGCCCAAACCTACCGAAGCAACTTGGCATTCATGACAAAGGAACTCGAAGCTTACAGGATCGGAAGCGGGCAGTTTGAGTTTTTACTTGTTTTATACCACGAAGACGGAGTATCTCAGGAGACCCTTGCAAAACTTCTGAAAGTTAGCAAAGCAACAAGTGCCAGAGCAATCCAGAACCTTGTAAAAGAAGGTTATGTGTACAGAAAAAGAGACGAAACTGATCTTCGAGCTTATAGGGTTTACCTTACTAAAAAAGGAAAGGAAATGAGAGATCTAATTTTTAAAAAACAGACTGCTTTCATAGACATTCTCTTTTCGGATTTTACCTTGGAAGAAAGAGAAATTTTCAGGCTACTCATCCATAAAGCTGCGATTAAACTTTTTGAGCCAGGGTTCAAGCCTCCATCTGACAGGCAAAATGACCTGAAATAAAAAATAAGGAGGCGAAAAATATGGATGAAAAAAGTGCATTTCTTGGTGAAGAGAAAATAAGCAAGCTTCTGCTTAAGCTTTCAACTCCTGTAATCATTGGAATGTTGTCACAGGCTCTCTATAATATCATAGATACTTTATTCGTAGGAAGGGCCTATGGAGCAGAGAGCGTAGATGCCATAGGTGGGCTTTCCATTGCTTTCCCAGTCCAGATGATGGTTACAGCCGTGGGAATTTTTCTTGGGACTGGAGGTGCTTCAATTATCTCACGTGCTCTAGGAGCACAAGATAATGAAAAAGCTGAAAAAGTTCTTGGAAATCTTTTCACTCTGAACCTTATTATTGGCGTACTTATTGCTGTCCTCTGCCTTCATTATCTTGATCCGATTTTAAAGATTTTCGGAGCAACTGCTGGAGTCCTGCCCTATGCCAGAGAATATCTAAAAATAATACTCGTAGGCGGAATTGTCTTTGTCTATGGAGTTTCGATTCAGAATGTTGTCAGATCTCAAGGAAATACTCGCCTTGCCATGAATGCAATGCTCCTGGCAGTTGGTCTCAATATCATCCTTGCCCCAATTTTTGTCTTTGGCCTTAGGATGGGGGTGCAGGGTACTGCACTTGCAACTGTACTTGCACAGGGGACCGCCTCAGTCTGGCTTCTACTATACTGCATTAAAGGAAAAGGAGCTGTGAAATTCAGATCTGAAACTTTAAAACCAGACATAAATATCGTTAAGGAAATTGCAACTGTAGGAGCCGGATCGTTTGTAATGGAAAGTGCAATGAGTATCATGATGATTTTCG
>DASXVB010000167.1:0-10567 GCA_036504475.1 Methanosarcina sp. | reverse complement strand
CAACAACACAAGAAATATTTATCTAGATGGTTCAAACGCGGGTACGAGCTTGAATACAACCCTAACAGAGGCAAAAAATATTCTCGATGGGCCTTACCTTGGTGGGAATTTCTGGGCTACGCCAAAGGGAGACGGTTTCAGCCAGATCCATGCGGATGAAAATGGCGACGGCATCTGCGATGTAGCTTATGCCGTGAATAAAGAGGGTATTGATTATCTGCCTCTCGCAGCTTCTCACACCATAAATTAATCCTGAAGGCTACAAAAAAGTTGTCCTGACTGTCAGGCATACGGGCAGCAGAAGATTAGTGGCACGATAGATCAAGGCTGTACAGCTTCTTAGAAGGGTTAATAAGAAGCTGTACATTTTTTTAGGAATTTACAGATTAAGCGATCTCTTCCAGGAACTTCTGGAGCCACACAATATCAAAATACTCTCCAAACTTCGTTCCTACATCCTTAAACCTGCCACATTCCACAAATCCATTCTTAAGGTGAAAGTTCAGGCTTGCTTGGTTTTTCGAGGAAACATTTGCAAGGAGACTTCTCATATTCTTCTTTTTAGCGTCCTGGCATAGAGCGTCCAGCAACGTTGTTCCCAGGCCTTTTCCTGTATACTCTGGAAGTATAAAGTATGAGACTACTCCTGTGTGCTGGAAACTCCGGGATGGGAAATAAGGCCTCAGGGTTCCGATACCTATTATTCTGTTGTTTTCTTCCATTACATAAAAAGGAGAATGTTCGGTTTTATTCGATTCACCATGTGAAGTATGGAAAAATTCCGGCCCAACAGGAGTATCGAGGTAAGCTGCAAAACTATTTTCAATATAGTAATTAAAAATTTCAAGCATTCCCTCAGTATCTTCCGATGTAGCTTCTCTTATTACAAGAGTTTTGAGCTTATCTCTTTCTTGCATATACTTCAAATTAGAATGTAGGTATTTAAACTCTTTTAACTAGTTGAAACATGAATGCTGTTAAATTCTTCTCTGCCTAGGTTTCCATTTATCATGATTTATATTTATAATTTATTATCAGTGAGATTATATTTATATACTTATGATATGGTATTATTGCTTGTATAAGTGAAATCTGATCTACCCAGATTTCAGGCAGGGCTTGATAATTTATAGGGGTCTAAAAGTCCGAAATTCAGGAGTGTTCATACGATTGATATGTTCCATCCAGATGAATGTGGCCTGAAAACAAAAAGCACAAGAGAAGATATTTCTCAACGTACTTTTACAGAAGTGAAAAATAGATGTTTGTTAAACAAAACAAAATTGTAGAAAAAATTTGTGAAATCCCGGTTACACTTGGAGATGTTTCCGAGAGCATCTTCGGGGGTATAGACACAAAAAACAGTCTGCTCCACAGGCTTTATCTTCCTGAAGAAGGCGGTTCTGATTCATATTATCTTTGCGAAGGCCTGTGTGAACCTGTATTTATAGAGCCTGAACTTGTTTATCCATATGTTTCAGGGGCTTTTTCCGAAAAATTTGCTTTTCGCCCTTCACCTTATAGTTTCATGTTGCCTTATGAGTTGTCCAACAAGGGAAAAAAGACGGAGTACAGTATAATTTCTCCCGAAGAACTCGAGGCTAGATTCCCTATGGCTTGCGGGAGAATTACGGAATTCAAAAGAAATTTCCGCCATGATACTTCTCCCATTAAATCTTCAGATTATAGTATAAAAGGAAAAAAGTTTCTAGAATACTTTAAAACTCCTAAGATTATTGCTACTGAAGGCTATCATCTACAGGCTGCATACGATGCTGCTGGAAACCATGTATTTGAAAATGGATGTGGCATAATTCTCAAGGACCCGAGTAAGTATGCTTATGTTACTGCCGTTCTTAACAGTTCGATTGCCAGACTCTTTCCTTCAGTCTGCAGATCTGAAATGACGTACTCGAGCTACATAGCTCCTGCAGTAATGAAGCGTTTCCCAATCTTGTTCCCTGATAACAGGCTAACTGAAGATCTCATAAATACTATCTCCAGTTACCTTGCATTCCTTAACAAAGAGAAATATGCAAGGGATTATGGAGTTCCGGATTGGCTTCGTGAACTTACAAGTTTCTATGAGCAGATCTTGAACCTTTTGGTTCTGGATACCTACTTCGTAAACGATCTTGATCCAAGACTTCTAAATGCCCTTGAAGAAAATATTCACTCATTTGCAGGAGAGATGGATTCGGAAGATGGTGATTATGAAGATGGGGATAGTCTTCTGAGTGTGCTATATTATGTAAAGCAGCAGATTCTTGAGGCTTCAAATTCTCAAAAATACAAATTTGATATGGGACTACCCGAAATTCTCAATTTCAATCAAAGTGGTGAAGGATTCTAAAAAATCCTTTTTAATTTTTATCTCCGAGAATTACTGGTTTTTTGAAGGATAGATTTTTACTCAAACTCTCGTATTCTTATCTTTCATTATTTTACATTTACATTTTTATCAAAAGATTTATATATTTTGATTCTCCCCTTCCCAAGGGGTAAAAGTGCTCTCAGGGCAGAAAAGTTAGTGTTTTAGTAGAATAGTTATGCTATCTAAAGACACTTTGCTGCTTTAATAACTAAGTTCTGAGCTCCATGCTGCGCGGAGTTTTGAATACAGATCCAGCGAGTCATTTCCTCCTTAATACTCAAAGGTTTTTGAAAAGGATGCCCTGAGAGAATTTTAACCTCCATTGAGCCGAAATTGATCTACTTTAGAAATCCTTGGAACGATCATACATAGGAAATCAATTTATGAATTTCCCAAAGGCAAGATGGCGAAAGTTGTTCACAAAGGTTCTTATGAGAATTAAGTTTATTCTGCCTGGAATAACGCAAAAAACTTTTCTAATTCTGTTTGAATCCAATTTTATCCTTTTTCCTTTAAATCTTCCTATTCTCTGCCTTCTTTTTGAATCAGATAAAATCGGTTTTATCCGTAAATAGAAAAAAGTTCTGTATACTTCCTCACTTAATACATAAATTTATATATTTGGGCTTTGTGTCATTATTACAAAATTTTTATGTTTGTTAGTACCCACTCCTA
The DNA here is from genome assembly GCA_036504475.1 of Methanosarcina sp. Taxonomy (GTDB): domain Archaea; phylum Halobacteriota; class Methanosarcinia; order Methanosarcinales; family Methanosarcinaceae; genus Methanosarcina. Next base: position 7,518 of record DASXVB010000167.1, on the reverse strand, counting down.
ATTCTATCTATTCGCATGACATTAATTCATAAAAAGAAGGTAGTTTTATCAACCTGCAAATCAACACCGTTGCGTTTCCCTATATGGGAGCATTAATCTTTTCGGGGCTTATATCGACTTTGCTTGCAATCAAAGCATACAAAGCTTTCAAATACCGCAGGACGAATTTCTTGAGGTGTTTCATACTTATTATGTTAAGTATGGCTCTCTGGTCTGTAAATTATGCATTTGAGATCGGACTCACGGACCTTGAGCTCAAATATTTTTTTGCCCGTCTCGAATACATTGGAATTGCTTTTGCTCCAATAGCATGGTTCTTGTTTGCAGCTGAATATTCAGGGGTAGGTAAGGAATTTGTCCGAAAATATGAAAAAGCACTTTTCATACTTCCTATACTCGCAATCTTTTCAGTGTTTACAAATAACTTTCATAAAATGTATTTTGCAAACTATTACCTTGACACCTTAGGGGGTTTCCCTCTTCTTATACTCATACATGGGCCTTTTTTCTGGATTTTTTACATCTACTCTCTTATTTTAATTATACTTGGAATTTTTTTCTTCTTTAATCAGCTTGTCCATCTAACAGCACCCTATAGGACTCAGGCAGCAATTGCTCTTACGGTAGCCTGTATTCCTGTTTTGGGGAATATTCTTCATATCGCAGATGTAGGCCTTTTTGCATTTTTTGATCCTACTCCATTTACATTTACAATTTCAGGTCTAATCCTCTTCTGGGGTATCATGCAGCATGAGTTCCTCAATATTATTCCAATTGCAAGAGAAAGTGTGATCGAGTCTATGAGTGATGGATACATTGTAGTAGATCTTACGGGTTCTATAGTAGATATTAATAAGGCTGCTCTTGAACTGGCAGGAAAAACGAAAAAGGAGATTATTGGGAAAGACTTAAATGAGCTTTTTGGGGGTGAAGTAGAAATTTCTCAAAATGAAATTCATGAGGGCAGTTTCAGCAAAGAATTTTCTTTGAAGAGCGGTCTGGAAATAAAATTCTTCACTCTCAGTATCAGTCCCCTTGTAACAAAAGATCATTCCGAAGGCAGACTACTAATGATCCACGATATTACTGAAATTTATCGATATCAAGAGGCATTGAGGCAGGCTAACAAGAAGATAAACCTCATGAGCAACATTACCAGACATGACATTCTTAATCAGGTGAATGTAATTTCCGGATACACTGAATTAATTTCAGAGATCCTTCCAGAAGATGTCAAGAATGGTCCTCGAATCGGGAAGTATCTGAGAAATCTCAATAAAGGCATTGAGACAATCCACAGCCAGATTATTTTCACCAAAGATTACCAGGAACTCGGAGTAGTTTCCCCGATCTGGCAATCTATAAGTGATACAGCAAAAGAAGCAGCTTTTCCCTTTTCAGGCCAGGGCTTGAAGTTTTCTATCGAGGAAAACCGAGTAGAAATATATGCCGATCCTTTACTTAAAAAAGCTTTTTACAACCTGTTTGACAACTCAAGGGCACATGGAGAACATGTAACTGAAATTAGTGTCAATTCTCGCATGGTTGCAGATAGTCTTGTAATCGAAGTAAAAGATGATGGTATAGGAGTTTCTCCTGTAATGAAAGAACTGATTTTTGAAAAATCCGTTGGAAAAAATACAGGATTGGGACTTTTCCTTGTCAGAGGTATTCTTTCCATTACAGGTATGGAAATAAAAGAAACTGGTATTGAAGGAACAGGTGCGACATTTGAGATCACAGTGCCTCCTGGTAACTGGCGCGAGAGCGTTTCTTAATAACCTTCAGAGATATTTAAGTATTCCAAGCTTAAACCAAAAAAAGAATTCTTTCTTAGTATGTCCGTCTACTTACTCTTTCATTGATACTCATTTTTTATTTAACAATTTAATCCATATCAATTGTTTTTGTTTCATTGCTGTGAGTTTTTTTCCATTTACATGCTTTTATATCTTCACCTCAATATTACTTTAGGCCGAAAAGATTCTCCAAAAAGCATTCTCTCAGCGATGACTACACTCTGGTGACAAAAATGAGTAAATTTACCCTAAAAGAGAGATTTAAAAAGGCACTAAAAGGTGAGGCTTTAGACATCGTTCCTGTCTGCTCGGTAACCCAGACCGGCACTGTCGAACTTATGGAAATGACTGGAGCATACTGGCCCCAGGCAAATTATAATGCAGAAAAGATGGCGGCGCTCGCGCTGTCAGGGTATGAGATTGCAGGATTCGAGAATGTGCGCTGTCCTTTCTGCACCACAGTACTTGCTGAGGCGCTTGGCTGCACAGTAGACGAAGGAAGTATGGATATACAGCCCTATGTAACGAATTTTCCCTGCAAGAATAAGAAAGATGTCAAGGATATAATGGTTCCAGACTCCCTTCTTGAGAGCAGGCGAACTTCGGTAGTCCTCGATGCAGTTGAAATTCTGAACGAAAAAGTCGGAGAAACTGTACCTGTGGTTGCCGGGGTCGTAGGCCCGGCCGGACTTGCTTCCATGCTTACCGGAATGAAAAATTACCTTATGTGGTTTGTGACAAATCCCGAAGTTGTTGAAGAACTCATGGGAGTTCTCACCGAAGCCTCCATTGATTATGCCAATGGTCTGCTAGAAAGAGGAGCAAATGCCATAACCCTAATAGATTCCGAGGCAGGTCCTGACATTATTTCCCCTCAGATGTTTGAGACATCAGTTCTTCCGCTCTACAGGAAGTTTTGTAGTAAGGTCAAGAGCTTGAAGATTCTTCACATGTGCGGCGATGCTACTGCCGTTCTCGACCCACTTGCAGATGCAGGGTTTGATGGGATAAGCATTGAAGAAAAAGTAAGTGTAAGTTTCGCAAAAGGGATTATGGGTGATAGGGTACGACTTATCGGAAATGTTTCTCCATCCGATACTCTGTTGACAAAAGGACCTGAAGCAGTTTTCATTGAAGCTACTGCCTGTCTTGAAGATGGAATTGATATCCTTGCCCCAGGGTGTGGGCTTGCCCCCCATACTCCACTTGAGAATATAAAGGCGCTTGTTAAGGCAAGAGGTGACTATTTCTCACAGTGAACTACCTTGTAGTATATATACAAAAGTCATAGAATCAAGTTTGCAACTTTAGAGCTTTCAGTTAAAAAGTGGTCAACTATCGGCTGATCTTATCAAAAGTTACTGTAAACTGGGCAAAATTATGACAGGAAATAATTCAAAAGCAGTTAGGGACCTTCACATATAGAAAGTGGATATAAATTACTTACTCGAAACAGCGAAGAGCCAAATAAGCTCTAAGAGGACCTAAATGAGTATCTTAACAGCAAGGAACTTGAGGAACTTGCAGACTTATCTCTCCAACAAGTTAATAAAAGATGAACCGCCACAATTGTGGTTGTTTAGTGTAATATAATCAATAAATATGGGGCAGTAAGCAGAAAAACAGGCTGGATAATCTCCCGTCGTTTAGTATGGTATATCCAGAAATATATGTAGGGCTGCCTATTATTGTATTTTTTACGTTAGAAAGTCCGTTTTTGTTGGTTCAATTCAAGTCTTTCAATTTCTACCCTATTTTTTGTCTGATCTTTAACTTTTTTAACGAATTCATCTTCAAGTTCCTTTCTTACGAGAAGGGTGAATTCTACGGTGTCTGAGTACATCTCTTCCTCAACTGTTCCGTATTTTTCTATCAGATTTCTTACTTTCTGGCTTTCCGTATATCTCAGGTGTACTCTTAATCTTACCTGCTCGAAGACTTCGATAACTTCTGCGTCTTCAATAGCTGAAAGTGCTGTACCCCTATATGCTCTTGACAGTCCCCCAAAACCAAGTTTTATTCCTCCAAAATATCGCGTAACAACTACGACCGCATTCAGGATTTCTTTTGATTCAAGTATTTTAAAAACAGGCTTTCCTGAACTACCTGCAGGCTCTCCGTCATCATCATATTTGATAGCAAAAGAGCTTTTTTCTTTTATAATGTAAGCCGAAACATTATGATTTGCATCCCGATGTAATTCCTTTATCTCTTTTATGAAAGCCTTTGCTTCATCTTCACGTTCTACATGTCTAGCATATCCTACAAACAAGGAGTTTTTGAATTCTTTTTGAGCCTTGCCGCAGCACTTAAGAGTTTTGTAGTTTTTCAGTATTTTATCCTCAAATTGCTTCTTTATATCTTTTCCAAACCGGATGTTTATAGGTTTGTACTTCTTCAATGGAGGAATTCTATGCCATATTTATATATTTTCTCTTCCAAAATGGCTATTTTTTTCAATTTTTCGTATATATATTCTTATTTGAACTTTTATATTATGTATCTCACAACAAATAAATAAAAAAGATTTCTATATGTCAAACATTGCTTAGTATCATTTTTATGGAATATATATTGTAATTATATGGCTTATTTCGTCGTATCATTTTTTTACCAAATCGAAAAGTTTTAATCTTATTGGCTGGTCATGGATAAATATCTCATATGAAAACCCATAATTTTATATGAGCTGGGTGTATAAAAGGAAGAGAACTTTAGAGGTATTATTTATGAAAAAAATTTTAAAGATTACGGCAATGCTCCTTGTTATAGCTGCTGTTGTCTTTGCAGCCGGTTGTGCTGGAAAGTCAAGCAACACAGCAAATAATTCGGGAACTTCAGGTACTAATGTAACTACCGGACAAGAAAATGCTAATGTTTCAGGGGACAGCAACTTAACTGGTGCACCTCAGGACAACAACTTAACTGGTGCTCCATCTGAGGACAACAACTCAACTGGTGCACTTCTGGACAACAACTCAACTGGTGCACTTCTGGACAACAACTCAACTGGTGCACTTCTGGACAACAACTCAACTGGTGCATCTTTGGACAACAACTCAACTGGTGCACTTCTGAGCAACAACTCCTGAAGTACAACTACTGTTTAATTTAGCAGTGTAAATAAAAATTGTCTAAGTAGCCTTTTTAAAAGGCTACAATTTTAGTTTTTAAAAACAATCCAATCTAAGTTAAATCTGGCTTTTTATTTCAAAATCAAAAATTCTCAGAAAATATTTATATAAAAGTAATTTTCGCTTTTTTTGTTAATGTTTCCCGAGAGAACATTAAAAACATTCAAATAACCTTACTTTATCTATACGCAGCATCTGGATTATTGAAGTTAGTCTGAAAACTTTTTCTGTCCCTGAATGCTTGCAATCTTGCAGTCAACGATTTCACTGATACGGAAAATGACAGGGTCAGAGGAATAAAATCGATTCCGGTACTTTACGGTACTGAAGGAACTTTACTCTGGATCTCGGGTTTACGCTCGTGCCCTACTTTACAACAGTTCTTTTCTTAAAACGCTCGTAGACATTCATTTTATAGCTTTCTGTCAAGGTTCATATTGCTCGGCTTTGCAAATTATAAGCTCTTGAGAATAAGAAGTCAGAAGGCGGGTCTGTTTGCACTTTTTCTTTATCATGCTTCACTTGTGCTCTATTATAGCTCGATTATTCTTGATCCTCTTTTTTGACCATCTATTTGGCTCTTTTCTAACTTTTTTCTGACTATTTTTAACTTTTTCGCACGAAGACTTAATTTCTCCTTCTACAGAGCCTTAAGGTATGGCAGCGCAGGCTCCCTCCTCCTGCGAGTAGGGCATCAGGGTGAAAAGGAATAATTTCAACACCTTCTTTCTCAAGGTTTTTGCTGGTTTTTTGATCAAGTGCAGTATCGTAGTGAAAAATAGTTCCGCTGTCGAGAGGAACGAAAGAACAGGCAAGGCGGCTTTGCTCGGAGTCTGAAACAGAGATAATTTCCATCCCTTTCTCTTGCATGAAAGCTTTAAAATCGATTTTTTCTCCGGAATCTTCTGTAAACAGGCAAGTCTCCTCAAATGCAGGTAGATAAGCAAGGGCGAGATCTTCCCTTATCCTGTTGAAGACAGTATCAGGGTGCATATACCTCCTGGTTTTTGGAACCCGGACATAGATAACCTCATTAAACTCGTTCAGGATATTCGAAGTAAATTTCCGAATAAAGGAGTAAGTATGCCTTTCCGTGTCAGCTACAAAGACCGTTTCTTTTGAGAGCAGGAGGCAGCCCTCAAAGAAACCCTGTCCCTCATTAAATTCGCTAAGAATGGGAATTCCCAGATTATTCAGGGCTTCCTTTACGACAATTTCTTCTTTTTCCCTCGCAGGCGGGCGCATTCTTGAGAGAATAGCTCCCTTTTCGGAGATAACTGCAGTGTCGTGCAGAAAAGTTAAATTTGGCATCTTCCTTATCAGGTCTATACTTTCATCCACATAATCTCCAAGTTCATATATCTTGACACCGTTTGATTCAAGCGACTCCTGATAACTTCTATGTTCTCTAATATATCCGGAAATATCAGGAACCTTATCATAAAGCCAGTATTTACAGTTCGATTTGTTAACCAGGGAAAGTTCTTCTCCAGGTGTATGCATTAGTACGCTTTTCAGCCTCCCAAGTTCCTCACATCCATAATCGATACCCGGTTCTGCTTTTTTGTCCCTGCCCAAATCCTCTGTACGGCAACCCATACCCTCAACCTCTCTTATGATTAGTGTCATATTTCTATACGTTTTTTTGCAAGAATTACGGCGTTTGTGCGGCCTTCACTCAGGAAAGCCTTGAGAATTTCAAATCCGCAAATGTTCAGGAAAGCTGTAATCTGGTCATAGGTATACTTGTAAGTAAAACCCATATGGATGACATCTCCTTCTCTGAAATCTATGGTTTCTGTTCCGACTGTGAGTTCGGTATCCTTCAGGATATACAAGCTTTTCTTGGTCCTGTATACTGTCCCTATTCTTGAGTTTATATGTGCAAGCAAAAGCTCAAAATCGAAATCTTCAGGGGCCATCCCGTACTGAAGCAGGGGATACATATTGAAGAGGGCATTTTCTCTTGATGCATATGTGCCCAGTACGGATCTCCTTGCAGATTGTGCCTCCGGACCTTCAGTAGGTAGCAGGTTGGCATCGAAGAAAAAAAGGTCTCCCTGCTCAAGATTTTCACGGACAAGCTGAAGAATGAATTCTGGCTCGTAATTGCAAAAAGTATTTCCCATAATGCAGAAAAGAATCGGAAGACGCCAATTTTTTTTAAGGACTGCCATATCCTCTATGAAGCCAACTATTCCTTTCTTTTCGACAGGCAGGCTATCAACTTTTTCAAGTGCGATATCTACAAATTCACTGTTTATATCGATAGGGTAATAGCGTATCGACACTTTTCCCGAGGACGGGTTTTCAGCCAGGTTTTTCCTAACAAGAGCTTCGAGGAAAATCCTCTCCTTTTCTCCATTTCCCACTCCCACGCTTACGAGGCTCATGCCTGTCGGAATAAATTTCACGATTGAGTCCAGATTTTTTTCCAGAAGGACTTTAAGCTGCCTGGCTACAGGAAAAGTCCCAGCTCCATCAAGTTTCAGCCAGTTTTTTGCTCCGCCCATACCTGTATACAGAAGATAATCAGGCAGTTCATGGTTTTTCAGGCATTCACAGAGTCTTCCTTCTATGTTTTC
>DASXVB010000166.1:0-5408 GCA_036504475.1 Methanosarcina sp. | reverse complement strand
TAGAATTCAGGATATGTCAGCCGGATCTATCCTTTTCTCTAGGCTCTTTTTTGGATTTTGCATGATGTTTATTTATTTGCTGTTAAATCAATCGCTTGGACAGCTCAGACTCAAAAAGAAAAGAAAATACCTTCTGCTCCTGGGTTTTTTGAATACGATAACAGGTATGTGTTACTTTTTATCTATCCAATATAGTGGAGTCTCGATCGCTGTCCTTCTGCTTTATACGGCTCCGGTATATGTTAGTCTGCTCGCTCCTCCTATTCTCGGGGAGCGCAGAAGAAGTAACAGCCTTTTTCCCCTCTTACTTGCAATTTCAGGAGTTTTACTGATTGCTCACCCGGAAGAAATTCTGTTAGATACAGGCCCTAATTTTCAAAAAGGCCTTATTTTTGGCCTGCTGTCAGGACTGTCTTTCGGTGCAACTATAATAACGATTCGATACCTCAGGGATGATTATTCAGGGATAGCTCAGACTTTCTGGCTGACCGGAATAAGCCTCTTCTTTCTGATGCCGTTTGCACTCTCCACACCAGCTGCCGTTTTTATTAAAAATTTTGACATCCTGTTTCTTTTCGGTTTAACTATTACGTTTGCTGCCGTAATCTATCTTAGAGGGATCTCGGGTATCAGGGCACAGACAGGAAGTATTCTTGCCCTAGTAGAACCTGTTTCAGGAATTTTTTTTGATATCACTGTCCTGAAAAACCCGCTTTACATCTCGACTATTCTAGGCTGCAGTTTCATTCTCACAGCAGCTTATATTATAAGTAAAAGGGATGAAGTGAAGGCCTGAAAGAAAAGAGCAGAATATAAAATATTTTCTCTACAAAAAAGAATTTTTCTCCCTAGTAAAAAGAAAGCTGCCTCTAAATAGAGGTTTTTTTCAGGTTTTTGTGCTCTGCCCAAAAGCTATTTACTTAATAGATCCTCTATTTTTGTTACAGTGGTTTTGAAAACGCAGGAAAAGCATGACTGAAGGAAGCCCAATTCTCAAGCTTAAAAACCTTACAAAAGTATATAAAAACGGAATGGAATTTCGTGCGCTCGAGAATGTAAACTTGAAAATTAAGAAGGGGAAATCCATTGCAATTCTTGGGCCAGCGGGTTCAGGCAAAAGCACTCTTATGCACCTAATAGGTTTACTGGACCGAAGTTAGGGAACATTCCTGATGAAGGCAGGGATGTAACAAAAACGTCAGACGAGGAATGTTCCAAAATGTGGAACAGAATGCTCGGTTTTGTATTTCAGTATTATCACCTGCTTCAGGATTTTACGGTCCTGGAGAATGTAATGATACCGCTCTTAATCGTGGGAAAAAACAGAAACGAAGCAAAGGAAATTGCCGAAAACTCCTGATAGAAGTAGAATTTGAAAACCGGATGGATCACAAACCCCGTAAACTCTCAGGATGACAGAACCAGAGGGTTGTAATAGCAATAGCATTAAGCTGTTCTCCTTCAATCTTGCTCGGGAACGAGCCTACAGGCAACTCGATACAAAAGCAGGCTGGAGCTATGAACACTCAGGTAGCTTAACAGGGAGTATAATCAGACTTTCATTGCGATTACTCATAATGAGAACCGGCCTCAAAAGCTGATAGAATCATCAGACTTGCAAACGGTAAAATTACAGATCAGTGAGGATAAAAGATGGAGTATGCAAAAGGAAGAATAGGCAGAGTATTTACTGTCAGGATCGATCATGGCGATGACCTGATTCTGGAACTGATCAAACTTGCTGAACTGGAGCACATCGAATCTGCTGTATTTATGCTGCTTGGCGCATTAAAAGAAGCAAAACTTGTTACAGGCCCGAAAGAAAATATGACCCCTCCGGAACTTGTATGGTCCGGCTTTAATGATGCCCATGAGATTCTAGGGATAGGAGATATTTTTTTAAAGGACGGAAAGCCGAAGATCCACCTGCATGCAGGCGCAGGCAGGGGAGACAATGTAAAAGTGGGATGCTTAAGAGGTGAGAATAAAGTTTTTATGGTAGTTGAGGTTTTCGTCCTCGAGCTGGATGGCATTTTTGCCAGAAGAATTAAAGATAAAGAGCAGGGCTTTGCTCCTGTACGTTTTGAGCAGCTTCGGACTTGAAATGATATTCAGGTAAAACAAGCTCTATAGTCAGTGCCCGAAAACTCAGGTATAGCAGGGTAAACTAAAAATTAAGTCCTGCAGTTTTGCTCAAGCTTAATTTTGTAATATTGTCTCCAGTTCTCGAAGCCTTTTTAGTGCAATCATTTTTTCCGTGTTATCTTTTAAGAATTCTTCCTCAAGGATCTTTACAATTTGTGTGAAGGGTATTATTAACTGATAATATTTTACAGGTCTGCCTTTTCCTTTGTTCTTTTTTTCAGACCTTTCATCTACCCAGCCTCTGTCTCTCAGGGGGCGCATGGCTACACTCACTTCTGGTTGTCTAAGTCCTGATACAAGTTCAATGTGAAGGGATCTAAGCTCACTGCAGTCTTTCAGACATACGATCGCGGTGGCCTCCGTCCTCGGGAGTCCTAGGCTTTGGAGCATATCAATCATTGAATACTCTTTTTCTGTTAAATTAACTGGAGAATCGTCGGTCATCGAAAGTGAATAATACTTTCAGGTTTATATAATTTATGTAGATAAAATTGTTTTTTTAAATAAATTGAGTATTGTTATGGAGTGAAATAACTATCGAGCCCTAATAAATTCTTTTTTTGGTAAGTTTTTATATAAAAACTCATATTAGCAAATCTCCGGAAAAAAACAGATTTTGTAATCTTGACCAAAACATTTAAAGCTAGTACTTGCAGGAAATGAGTATTCCTGAAATTAGAAAAGCCTATATAAGGGCTACAAAATAAGAAAACCTCTTATAAGCACTTGAAATATGATATTCCTGAATTCATGGGGGTACAGATACTGGGTACCTGAAGCAAAAATATTTTTGGATTTGGGAGTTCAATATATAGTTCAATAATATGCTCTTTATGTGTTAATTAGGATTTCTTATGAGAAAATAGCGTAAAACTTAATTAAAATTATTCTCTTTAACCGGATAAAGAATTAAATACAATTCGGACATCTAACGGTTAATTTAAACTTAAGCTTCAAATTAAGCTCAAACTTCAAATAACAGAATATATCTATAGATAGATCAAATTAAAAAGGGTGAAATGATGTCGTATATCGGTCTACAGCAGGATTCTGGAGAATATAAAATCCAAAAGATACATGCTCGGGAGATCCTGGATTCAAGGGGAAATCCCACTATTGAAGTTGATGTGTTTACACCGAAGGGATTTGGCAGAGCCAGTGTTCCTTCAGGGGCTTCCACTGGTACCAATGAAGCCCTTGAACTGCGGGATGCAGACCCTAATAGATATGGAGGAAAAGGAGTTCTTACTGCAGTAAAGAATGTGAACACCATCATCCAGAAAGAATTGCTAGGGCTTGATGTGCGAAACCAGCGGGAAATCGATGAGCTGATGATCGAGCTTGACGAGACCGATAACAAATCAAACCTTGGGGCAAATGCAATTCTTGGGGTATCAATGAGTGTTGCAAAAGCAGCTGCAGATTCCCTTAACGTCCCCCTATATAGGTATTTTGGAGGCTCAAACGCTTTTACTCTGCCAGTGCCCACAATGAATGTCCTTAATGGGGGCAAGCACGCAGGCAACGAGCTTGCAATCCAGGAATTCATGATTCAGCCCAAAGGAGCAGAGACTTTTTACGAAGCTCTCCAGATCGGGGCAGAAATTTATCATACTCTTGGGAAAATTCTGGAAAAGAAATACGGTAGATCTTCTACTAATGTGGGCTATGAAGGAGGATATGCCCCTAAGATGAGTGAATCAACCGAAGCTCTTGATGCCCTTGTCCAGGCTATTGAGGAAGCAGGCTACACCGACACCGAGGTTACAATCGGACTTGATGCTGCAGCATCCGAGTTTTACGAAGATGAAACCTACACAATCGACGGAAAGAAGCTCACTGCTTCTGAACTGATGGATTATTACGTCGAACTTGTGAATTCCTATCCCATCCTTTCCATTGAAGATCCCTTCTATGAGGAAGCCTTTGAGGACTTCGAAGCCCTTACCAATGAACTCTGGGACACGATTATTGTTGGTGATGACCTCTTTGTTACAAACATTGAGAGACTTTCTAAAGGCGTTGATATGGGAGCAGCAAATGCACTCCTCTTAAAGGTCAACCAGATTGGAACACTTTCCGAAGCTTTTGACGCCGCAAATATGGCTTCCAGGAACGGCTATACCGTAATAGTAAGCCACCGCTCTGCCGAAACCGAAGACACCACAATCTCGGATATCTCTGTAGCTATCGGAGCAGAGATGATCAAAACCGGTGCTCCGGCCCGTGGAGAAAGGACTGCAAAGTACAACCAGCTTCTAAGAATTGAAGAAGACCTTGGTGAGGTTGCACACTACGTGCAGCTCTAACCTTTTAATTTTCTTTTTTCGTTCTTTTCTTAGCTTTCTTTTCTGCTTTTCTTATTTGTTGTGACTATACATTGTTTAATTTTTCTGAAAGTTTTCCATTGGTTTAGGCGTTATTTCCAGGCTTCTTTCTGGGGTACAGCTGCTGAAGATGAAGAAAAACTGAACTAAGTGTTGAAATTCAAATTTTTTGAATATCAGCTTTTAACAGTTTTCTTTTTTACTTTTATTTTTATATTAACTTTCAACAAAAGGATATTTAAGAACTTTTTTAGCATCTGTTTTAATACACTCTGTTCTGATCAATAAATATTTAAAATCAGTTGGTTTATTTACCAAGATAGATTTATAAATTGTTTACCACGTTGAGTTACAAATAATTTGCAACAAACAGATTTATAAATTGATTATCGTAATGGGTGTAAGAGGCGCTTTTATGATTGAAATGAAGTTACATGGTACATACAACATCTATTATGCTGTTCTCGGCATGCGGAACCCTATGAACTCTTGGCATCTTATGGACAGTAGTAAGCCTGATGAGGCAGGGAACTGCAAGCTAGGAGAAAAGGACCTGAACCTGGCCCAGCGCCTAACCCTTGCAGGGAACGAGCACGGCAAGTTTTTAAGGTTCATTACGGTCTGTTTTGACCTCACAGCTCCTCTCTACTGGTGGAAAGAATTTGATACTTATAAATTCGTAGAAAAGAACTCCACCTCAACTATGCATAAGCTGACAAGCAGAGAGCTTACTCCTCACGATTTTTCTTTTGATACCCTGACAGATTACAGGAATGACCAGATCCAGCACCTGAATGACCTTATCAAAACCTACAAATCCCGTGGGGGAGACAGTGAAGAAGACAACGAATACCGGAAAGCAATTTTCAGGGAACTTGTCCAGGACTTGCCGAGCGCATTCATGCAAAAAAGGACCGTTATAACCAATTATGCCGA
>DASXVB010000165.1:0-5883 GCA_036504475.1 Methanosarcina sp. | reverse complement strand
CATACGGTTGCAGCAGGCGGAGGTTCCATACTTCACTACGAAGGAGGTAGGTTCAGAGTAGGCCCGGATTCTGCTGGTTCGGATCCGGGACCGGCGTGTTATCGAAAAGGAGGGCCGCTTACGGTTACCGACTGCAATGTCATTCTTGGAAAACTCCAGCCTGAATTTTTCCCCAGAATTTTTGGGCCCGAGGTCGACCAGCCCCTTGACTCCGAAATTGTGCGCAGAAAATTCACAGAGCTTGCAGAAAAGGTTTCAGGCGAAGGCACAAACGAAGGCAATATCTGGACGCCTGATCAAGTAGCTGACGGCTTCCTTTCGGTTGCGGTTGAAAATATGGCAAATGCAATCAAGAAAATCTCGGTTCAAAGGGGATACAACATAAAAGAATATACCCTCTGCTGTTTTGGAGGAGCTGCTGCCCAGCACGCCTGCAGGGTTGCAGACAGCCTTGGGATCAAAAGCATTTTTATTCATCCATATGCAGGCGTGCTCTCTGCATATGGTATGGGACTTGCAGACCAGAGGTTGATAAGAGAACGCTATATAGGCAGCGAGCTCTCAGATGCATTGATAGAGAGTCTAAAAATTGTATTCTCCGGGCTTGAACACGAAGGCCGCCTGCTCATGTGCGAACAGGGCGTGCAGGAAGCCAGAATTACTGCGCTCTATAAGGTTCATATGCGTTATGCAGGCTCGGATACTCAGCTTATTATTAATTTTGCGGATACGGGTGTTCTCAGGAAGGGCTTTGAGGAAACCCACAGGAAGCGCTTTGGGTTTGTAATGGAAGGCAAAGCACTGATTGTTGAAGCTGTTTCCGTGGAAATCATCGGAATGAATGAAAGGGTTCTGGACCCTTTGCTGGAAAAGGAGGAGAACCCTGTTTTCTCTCCTGTTGCTGTGGTGCGGATGTACAGCAATGGGGAGTTTCACGAGACCCCGGTTTTTCAAAGGGATAAACTCAAACCTGGAACTTGCATAAATGGACCTGCAATACTTATCGAGAAAAACACGACCATTACTATCGAGCCTGGCTGGGAAGGAATGATTACTGAACGCAACTATCTTTTCCTTAAACGAGAAATTCCGCTTCTTGCTTGTACAGCTATGGGGACCGACGTTGATCCTGTAATGCTCGAGATTTTCAATAACAGATTCATGTCAGTTGCCGAACAGATGGGTTTTACTCTGCAGAATACAGCCCAGTCGGTAAATATAAAGGAAAGGCTGGACTTCTCTTGTGCTGTTTTCGATGGGCAGGGGAACCTGGTAGCAAATGCCCCTCATATCCCTGTACATCTGGGCTCAATGGGAGAATGCGTAAAAGCCCTTATCCGGACGCAATTACAGGAAATGCATACAGGGGACGTTTATTTGATCAACTCCCCGTATCAAGGAGGAACCCATCTTCCTGATATTACGGTTGTTACCCCGATGTTTGGAGACTCCGGGGAAATTCTGTTCTACCTGGCTTCCAGAGGCCATCATGCCGATGTCGGAGGGATTAGCCCTGGATCCATGCCTCCGAACAGCAGGACTATTATGGAAGAAGGAGTGCTGAGTGAAGGCATGAAAATCGTAGAACAGGGTCGCTTCTGTGAAGAAGATCTAAAAGCATTGCTAGGCTCGGGAAAATATCCTGCAAGAAACCCTGACCAGAATCTTGCTGATATCCGCGCCCAGATTGCAGCAAATGAGAAGGGGCTTTACGAACTGCGAAAGATGGTTGAAGAATTTTCTCTTGAAACGGTTGAAGCTTATATGGGACATGTGCAGGATAATGCCGAGGAAGAGGTCAGAAGAGTTATTGACAGACTTACAAATGGGGAATTCACCTACGCACTCGATGACGGGAGCAAAATTAAAGTGAAGGTTACAATTGACCGCAAAAACCGGAGTGCCAGACTCGATTTTACAGGTACTTCCCCACAACTTTCAAATAATTTCAATGCTCCTGCTTCGGTTTGCATTGCTACCGTGCTCTATACTTTTAGGACACTTGTAAAAAGTGCTATTCCCCTAAATGCGGGCTGTTTGAGGCCACTTGAGATTATTATTCCCAAAGGCTCTCTGTTAAGTCCCAAGCCTCCTGCAGCTGTTGTTGCAGGAAACGTTGAAACTTCACAGTATATCGTTGATGCCCTTTTCGGAGCTCTTGGCACGCTTGCAGCTTCTCAGGGTACTATGAACAATTTCACCTTCGGAAATGATGATTTCCAGTATTATGAGACTATTTGCGGAGGTGCAGGGGCAGGTCCGGGATTTTCAGGAGCTAATGCTGTACATACGCACATGACCAACTCCAGGATTACCGATCCTGAAATTCTTGAAACAAGGTTTCCGGTTTTACTTGAGGAATTTTCCATCCGGGAAGGAAGTGGTGGAGATGGAAAATTCAAAGGTGGAAATGGAGTTGTCCGAAAGATTAGATTCCTGAAAAACATGAATGCTGCCATTCTCTCAAGCCACAGGAAATTTCCTCCTTTTGGGCTTAAAGGCGGGATGCCTGCAAAATGTGGAAGAAATGTGCTTATCCGCAGAGACGGCAGTGTTCTCGAAATTGGAGGTCAGGCCAAATTTGATCTGAGGATTGGAGATATTTTTGTGATCGAAACCCCAGGCGGTGGGGGATATGGTAAGAAGGAAGATATAGAAACTGTGAACTAAAATATAAAAAAGAAAAAAGATGATCGTCCATCATAAAAGGTATGATGCGCCACTAAAAGTGTTTTAGAAATAACATCAACTAACTAATAGTGCACGACCATTTGATTTTGGCTATCTCCGTAAGTAGTTGACATTTTCTGTTGAAATCCCATCCCTTGGTTACAAACCACAAGATGAGCACAGATAAATGTAGATAGATATCCACATGCATATGTGTTTATCTGCAGTTTCAGCTAAAATGTAAGTTTTCTACAGAGCCATAATACTATAAGTTTTTATGTCATAAATGCAAGGTTAAATATAATATGAAAAACAACTTCAAACAGAAATCATCGATTCCTAATAAATATTTAATTTTGATTGCAGGCATCGTTTGGATGTTTGCTGGAACAATGGTAATAGAGACTGGATTACCATATTTTATAAATCAAGGGAGATATATTTTTAGTGCTTTTTTAGCTGCTTCAGTATTTTCAGTATTTTATTTTCTCATTTTCTCTAAATTAGTTGAGAAGCACACGACTCGAATAAGTAAAGATAATAGAGAGAAAATGTTTGTTATGGAATTTTTTGATAGAAAGTCATACCTGATTATGGTGGTAATGGTATTAGGTGGAATTACTATTCGGAAATTTAGTCTTTTGCCAGCTTTTGACATAGGATTCTTTTATGTTGGGATTGGTTTGGCATTGTTTTCGTGTGGTATGAAGTTTGTGTATAAATTTAAGAATTCGTCTTTGTGATTAAATAACCTTGAAGAGCTATCTATACATGGCCTATCTTAGTCTGTTGATGTCATTACAAGCATTCTTACAAAATTTAAGGTAACTTGAAATTAGAGCGTGTCTTAAAATCGGTGATCTCTATTTAATCAATTGACGGTCTTGAGACTCCTGTAGTTTAACAACTCTGTTAATGTCTATTTCTTATTAGTAATTCTACACTTTTCTGCAGATGTTCTCTTTTCCAAAACTCCCAGTTCCATTTCGTTTTTAACCCTATATAATCCCTGAAAAAGTTATAATATGTATAATAAAGTCTCATTTGGTTGTATAATCCTTTAATTTTCTTTGAAAATCCTATTGTTTTCCTTGAAATCCTGTTATTATCCTGTATAAAAATCAAATTCTGTCTTTCAAGTAAACTAGTTGATATTTTACTTTGATCTATATCCTGACCAAAGATAATCCTTTTTTCTATTTTTTGGAGTTTCTTTCCCTACTTGTCTTTGGCAACCTGAGCATATTTCAAATATTTAATAGGTACTATTGCTGGTTTCTTAGGTCTTATACTCTCTTACCAGTTTTAGGAAACTCAATCCATATACCATATTTTTTCCAAAGAGATCCAGCATAGAATTTTAATCCATCTGTAACGAAAAGAGGTTTTGAATCTGAAAGATGTTTATCTGTAGTTATTATCAATTTGTCTGCTACATACTGTTTTTTGATTTTAATATAAAATCGAGAATTAACCTGGACTCAGGAGCAAAGCTTACCCACATCCAGGATCCTTCGGCTTTGTTTTTGGTTTTTAGCGCAACTTTTTTTCGACTATTATCCATAATTCATCCATTTCAACTTTTGAAATGTTCAGGTATTTCATCAAATCTTCGTTTACCTTCTCACATTGTTTTGCTGCGCGAAACAACCAGTTAATAACTGTCGCTGGTTGAACTTCCAATACGTCAGCAATGGCTTCTGTTGACATTCACTTGATAGCCATTTTCAAGGCTAATATGACAAGAGATTCATCTTTTCTCAGATTATCAAAGAAAGTGTTCGTACGATCATTGAATACTCTGCCGTATTCACGGTAGATATATTTTCGAATTCTCTTGTTCTTGATTTGATAGGTACCATTGCCTATGATATTTCCTTTCCCAGAAATACCGTGAAATTTACAATCTTGATTAGGACAAGAAACATCAGTAAACTTTGGTTTCAATCCCGTTTCCCCATTAATACATTAATCATATAGTTTAATATATAATATCAGCTGAATATAATAAGAACACCAAAAAGATATAAAGAACTATACTAAAATTTATTACATAAGTTTCAATAAATAAAAGTATAGTGATTCAAAAAAGTAAAAAATGAAATATAGAGAAAAGTTAAAAATTTGCTTATTTCAGCAGTCAGGACGTTTTTACACTATGTTTCAATTTCACTGTATAATTCTGTAAGTGTATTCAAAGTCTCCACCAGGCTTTCCGTCTCCATTCCCATCCAGAGCGATACCACGCTCGTCCATTATGAATCCAGATCCGGTTTCGCTTCCGAGTAAAGTAATTTTTATTTCAGCACCTGATTCGTCCGTAGGATATTCGTCATAAGGGCGGAACATCAACATTCTGGATCCTGTGTCCAGCAATCCGTCCACAGGCTCTTCTGATGCAGAACTTTTGATTATCACGGTTTCTTTCGTAATGGTTGCGTTATTCATAGGCATATCGAATTCGATCCAAATAGGGGAATCACGCCTGAAAGCAAAGGTCTGCCTGTCAGGATAAATGGATTTCACCTTTGGAGGAGCCTGTCCGCGCCTGAAAGGAGTGGAAAATGATTTTAAAGTTTCTGGAAGGAACCTGTCGCAGCACATATGTTTTTTAACAGCATATATAATGGCAGCTCCTGCAAATGTACAGAGCAGGAGTTTACACCATTTATTCATTTTGTGCAGGCTTACATCCTCCTCTAAACTCATTCCACGTTGATATTATACCCTCTCTTTTTAGCAGCACGCTTTTTAAGAGCATATATGAGTGTTGCGCCTACAAGACCACCCAGAATTATTTTACCGATTTTCATTGAAGACCCCTTACCTGTTTTAACCCCTTTTGCTTCACTCAGTATCATTTCTTCTTCTGATTCTACTTTGGCTTCTACTTCTTTTTCAACCCTCACTGACTTGAGTTTATTAAGGAGATACGCCCCAGCGGCCAGCTTGAGATATCTACGAATAGTTCCTCTGCCCTTTGGAGCCACGCCAGACTTAAGCTTCTTCATAATATATGCACTAAGCAATAACTTACCATATTTTCTCATAGTTTGCAGTCTTACACCCCCATGATTTTTCCTTTCCCAGGAAGTCTCTTCTTATAATTTCGTCCGGAAAGGGAGTAACGAATTTAATACTCCTGTATCTATCCTATAGCTCGCATATTATATAACGGCAACTATATAATATAAAAAATCTTTTTTAATTGTG
>DASXVB010000164.1:0-7744 GCA_036504475.1 Methanosarcina sp. | reverse complement strand
CCTAGACAAAATAGATTTAACAAAGCGTTTTGCTTCCTGTATAGTGATCTTATATTTCACTATAAAATAATAGTGTTTAGTATATATCTTTGTTGGTAAAAATCCCTAAGAAAAGTTGAACTCTTACTTATATTTTTTGCTCCCGAATTGCGCTTCGGGAGCACGCCGCCCTTTTCGCTCACTTCGTTCGCTCAAGAGGGCTGAGTTATGGTGAAGATATTTGCTAATCCAAAAAGGCTGATTTACGGTTAAAAGGAGTTAGTCTTCGATTTCTAATGAGGGCTAATCTTGCAAAGTTATGGCCTTCAACTTACTTATTTTTTTGTCAGTGATGAGGGGTTTTCGCTCAAGCCTTTTTTAAAAAAGCTTGGTTGTGACCCGCCATTCGTTGGCAAAAACGAGCATTGATTCTTTTCTGAGCTGACCTATGAGGCATATGTTTGCTTTTTTTGCGGCTTCAACGCCTGAGTCAAAGGGCATGGCTTTGGTGGCGATAAGCGGAATTCCTGCTCTGGCGGCTTTCGTGACCATATAAGCTGGCTGCCTGCCTGTGGAGAGCAGATAATGTTGTGACAGATCAAGCCCTTTTAGAAAAGCGGCTCCTACGGCTTTGTCTACGGCGTTGTGTCTTCCAACATCGACAATTTGTACTTCAAGTTTTCCGGTTCTGTCTATCAGGGCTGCAAGATGTGTTCCTCTGGTAAGTTTGTAAGTTTCGGATTCAAGGTATTCTGTGCCTGTAAAGACAACTTGCGGCTCAAAAACCAAATCTGACTCGACAACGATTTCTTTGCTGGCTTTTTCTTCTTTTTCGACTTCTCCAGAGGTTTCGGTACTAAGGGTCTGTTTTTCCTTCCGGGTCCTGATATGAACCTCGCCGCCTTCCACCTCAACGTCTTCAATTTTCCTGAAACTGAGAACGCCTTCTGTAATCAGGTGTCCGATTGCAAGCTCTTTCAGTTCGTACGGGGAGGCAAAAAGCGTCGTAAAGAGCTTTCCATCAAGAAAAAGTTTAACAGGGCATTCCTTTGCGAGCAGCACTTTAACGTCTTCGGCTCTGCCGTCGGGATGAATTCTTTTTGCAGGGTAAGGAGTGGTATATTTTTCAGGCATATGGTATTATCTCGCGTTTTCAGTATATAGCGAACATATGTACCCATATGCTTTTTTTCTTTTCTATCAGCTGAGGTAGACTGCAAGGTAGTCGATCTTTATGTCTTTATTACCGTTTACCTTGTTAACTATCAAATTAAATTCTAGATCCGATGGATCACTTATTGATACATCATTTATAGTCTGATTGTATAGATACCAGGTATTTCCATTATCACCAGTTAATGTTGGGAGAAGTACTTTCTCTGCGATAGTCATTTCTGGAGAATTATTTGAGTTTGGAAGATGGTAGATCATCACTAGTGTAATTGATTTGGGGGGATAAGGTTCGAATTCTGTAAAATCATTAAACCAGAGTTTTAAGTTTAGCTGATTATTAAGATTATAGGAGTAGTAGGTATTAGCAGTAGGTGAGTATGCACTTAATTTTCCAGGGGTTTGTGTTGAAAGGTTAACTTTTGAATAGTCATAGTCCTCCAGTTGCGATAGGTTTATTCCCGTAACAGAAGCTGCATTAAAGTTATACCATTTGTTTAATTCCATTATATTTTCATATTTATGTGGTGTTATCTCTGCATGTATTACTGACTTACTCACATAGAAGCTCTCAATTTTTTTGTTATTTTTAGGCAGGAATGAGAAACGAATAGAATTGTGAACAGAGCTGTTACCAGGCAGGTATTCAACCTTATAATCACTTTCGTCTAACCCTTCATCTTGCGCAATTTTCTTGAAATATGAAAACCAGGCATCCGGATATTTTGTGGCAACTGTCAAATCAAAAGCATTTATGTGTATATTATCATTATTGCTAATATTGTATATGGTCTTAGCTCTGTCTCCTGTTAATTGAAGGGGAGCAATGGTATTTGATGAGATAGAGTCGGGTTTACCTAAAAGTTGAACTGCATGGATAGCAACCTTATAACTGATTTCATTCGTTTTGTTTTCTTCTATAGTGAATGCAGGAAACTGTTTCATCATAGAACTTTTACCATCTGCAAGGATCAGGGCTCCATTCTCATATCTAAAAACCTGGTCCAGATACTGCCTGTTATCCGAAAAATAGGTTACTCCATCGCATTCAAGAGCATAGGTGTCTACCGTTAGGTTAGTAGAGCTGTATGGTTTTATGGTCATTCTGCACCTTTCCTTATTCACCTCAAGTTTTCCATCTGATTTCGAAGAGTCGAAAACTGAGACTTCTCCTCCCCCAATATTAAAAGGTACAGTTGCTGAAAAATCAGTTGCATAATATTTACCTGACTCCATGAGTCCGGAGAGTATGTCTATCTTTGATTTTACATCCACCATGTCATTCCATGTGTCATGAATGTGATCCTGTTCTGCATTGTTTTTCCATTCTGGGACATACTCAAGTTTGACTACGGAAATTATTGTAAATACAAGTCCCAATAGTAATATCGCGATAACAGCCGTCGCAGCAGCAGACTCAGATTTTAAAAAACGGGAGAATAGGCCTTTTTCTTCTTCCGTCTCTTTTTTTGTAATGGGGGCATCTGGAGTCATTTTCGGAATCCTTTAATTGTGATTTTATTTTTCTGTTCTTAGACTTTCCCTTGCTTTCCTTTTAATTCGGCTCAATTCAAGCCGATTCCAGGTTCAGCCTTGACCACAGTTTCACTGATATACAGTTTTTTCAAACTTTTTGTGCTTGTCTCTTTGGGGAAGATCAAAAGTACGAAGGGTTTTTCCGGAGGACCCTCAAGGATACAATCTCCATCTAGATTAACGTCCTTAATTGATTTATAAAGATACTGTTCCCAGGCATCTGGATATTTCGTGTAAATTGTTAGCTCTAATCTGCTTATGTTTCCAGCCTTATTGTCATACAGAGGCCTATAATCAATTCCTATAAGACGAAGAGTACATTCACTATTTGAGGAAATGATTTCTGGAGGAACATAGGGTTTCTGAAATATTCTCACAGCATTTATAGAGACATTGTATTCGTTATCTTGTGCTTTGGAAAAACGAATCGAAGGATAGAGTGTCATAACTGACTGCTCTTTCTGGTCAAGAATTAGAGCTCCACATTCGTAACTGAAGTTCTGGTCCACATAATATCTGTTTTGAGAATTGTAAGTAATGGTGCCACAGTTAATAAATTTCGAATAGTTATTAGAATTGTTTTTCTTATTGTTAGGACTTTGAGGGTCTGGTTTAGGTTCAACTACTATACCCATCGAATAATTCTCTTTGTTTACAGCAAGACTTCCACTTGATTTTATAGGTCCCACAAGTGGAATACTTCCACCTCCCATCTGGAAAGGCACACTCATAATTAGCTGGGGAGCTGAAGAACTAGGATTCGGAGAACTTATGTAGGAGGAATTGGGATTTGAAGCTAGGACAATTGACATCATATCTATTTTTGACTTAACTTCTGCCATATCTTCATATACATCACCCATATGAGAATATTCGGCATCACTTTTCCACTCAGGTATACAGAATACCCATAGGATAGTTAATACCGAAAATATGATTCCCAGCAACAATACTGCCCCAATAGCTGTTGCTGTTGCAGATTCTGAACTGAAAAAAGTTCTTTTTGATCCAGATCTGCTTTCATCGTATTTTTTCATTTATTTTAAACCCCCTAGCTTCAGTTCTTGACTCTAGTTATTAATTAACTTGTATCCCCACAAAATCAACCAAATCGACCTTCGCACTTTGATTGGCTGCGTTTCCAATTGCTGAAAATTTAACAATTAGGCTTTCAAGTTGGGCTGTATTGCTCACATATTCATCTATGGGATAGGTGACAATTGTCCTATTACCCTGAAATGTCTCTCCCATTTTCGAAGCTAGCTGCGTCCAGCTAGAGCCATTATATATGGTAAGCGTTAGATTTTGAGGACTATTATCACCAGAATTGTATATTATTTTCAAAAGAATGGATCCTAATGGATCTGAAATACCCATCTCATCCGCATCTATTCCAAAAGTATAGTCTTCATAGACCCAATCTTTATGTGGAATTGGAGATTTTGTAAAGGTTCCATCAATCTCACCAACTGACTCGGTGTCTAACCAACCTCCATAACTGTCGTATACACTTCCGTAAGGATGAGGAGTAATCCAGTCAAGAGGCTCCCGGGTCCCTTTTTGGAGCACTGTTTTCTGGATCGCCTGCTGGGATGGCATATCAATAAAGAACATATCTATGGAATCCTTGTTCGTGAGATCACGTGGTTTATGTGTGATAGGATCAATTACTATTCCTGCTGTATTAATTGTTATACAGTCCCCAAACATGAAAAAATTGTCAGTGGATACTTTTCCATCAGGTTTCAAAATTTTAGCTATGGGATCGTTGGGATCGGACACAGTGTAACTCTTACTGAATTCATCAGACTGTCCATAGTTGCCACTTAGTATTATTTTGATGGCTGACCGGTCAATAGCTTCTCCTCCACTATGTACAATCTGTAAATTGTTGGAACCTCTATAGAAATTTTCACGTAAGTCTGTGTGCGGAATATGTTCCGGTTTCACAGCTCCCCCATCAGAAAACACAGCAACTCCTATTGTAGCAAAGGCTATGACGACTATACTTATCATGAGCAGTTGCCCATATACCTCTGAAACTGCCTGACAGTCATGACAAAATGTCCTGTGCTTTTTACCCTCCACCATAAAAGTAACCTTCTACATAATTTAATTGTCACTTTTCTAAAATGTTTTTAATCAAATATCAATCTGACTGTCTAAGAAAATTTATTAAAGTATGACTGCTAATAGATATCTTGCTGAAATTAATGGACAAATCTATACAGAATATTCCTCTAAACATTCAGCAAAAATTTATATACTTATAAAATAGGATGGTAATATCTAAAAAATTAAACAATGTTATTTGTGTATTTAATGTGTTAAAAGTATCTGGCAGATTTTCCTGTCTGAATACCTTTAACCAGGAGGGAGAAATATATGGATTTCAAGAAACTATTTAGAATAGATGATAAAGCAGTTTCTCCGGTTATCGGTGTCATTCTGATGGTTGCAATAACCGTCATCCTTGCCGCCGCAATCGGATCTTCTGTCTTCAGTCATGGAGCTGCTCAAGCAGCACCTCAGGCGAACCTAAACATTAAACCAGCTGGCTCTATTGCTGCTTCTGGCACTTCTGCTGGCTTAGCATCTGTAAATATCGAGCACCTTGGTGGAGACCCAGTTAATTTTGCGACTTCGTCAATAAAAATTATGGCATCTGTTAATGGTGGTAGCGCTACACAAATTTACCCTGGTGCTTCTCCTGTTACCATGAATGTTGGTGATATCCAGAAACTTGATTTGAAGACTCTTGCTTCTTCGGGTAGTACCAATCTTCAAAAGCTCGGTGGTGATGATGGCAAGACACTGACGAATCTCGCTTCTGGCGATGTTGTCAATCTCAAATTCATTGATGTAAAATCTGGCCAGATTTTCCTTGACAAAAATGTAGCGTTCTAAACGCGAATTTAAGCGCTTCAAATAGGTGCTCTTTTCTTTTTTAATTCATTTATTTTTATGGGATACTGGCTTTCTGGAACAGACTTTGCAGAATTACTTTTACCTTAACTCTGTATATATGAGAATAACTTTTCCAGAAAATCTGTATTCAACTTAGGTAAAATTAGTTAATTGATATTGATTTCGACGTAATTAATAAATGCAAACTAACATTAGAAAATAAAAAAACATAGTCAATCCAACAATGAAGTATATACACTTGGAAAATTTGCCCTTTATATTTACTAATGATAGCAATTAATATTGTATTATCCAGATTGAAGTTACAGTCTCAAAATAATGTCAGGCCTTTGTATTTTATACAAAAAACCTGATTTTCTATGAAGATAATTTGGACTATTATTCTATTATGATCAGGTCAAAAAGAAGGATAAAATGAGGGTTTTTTTAGATCAACTCCTCAACTTCTCTACAGATTCAAACAAACAAGGTGAAAGCCACGTAAGCTATTATCATCATGCTTACACTGTACTTCAGGCCCAGATATGCAGAACCCTGTCCCATTTTTCCCGCAACGAGGCCGGAAGTAAAGGCCTGTACAAGGGCTGAGTGGAACATGAGCATAGTGTACTCTGCTACGTTAAAATATCCACCGATTCCAGCCATTCCCTGTGAAGAAGTTGCGAACTTAACCGTTTGCGGGAAGAAGTTTGTAGCCAGGACATAGACTATGAACAGGAAGACGAAAAAAGATACATAGATAGTGACAACGTAGACCACCATTGATGATGAGCGCTCTTGTCTCATATCCTCGTCGTTTCTAACCTGTTTAGAGGTAATAGAAAGTACGCTTTTAAGGTCGCTTGTAGACTCATTTGCTTTTACGAGAATGTGGAGAATTCGGCTTGAAGAAGGAGTTCTGATGCTTCTCTCAAGGTTCATAAGTGCTCTTGTTGTAGAAGTACCCCAAGAAATGTCTTCCTTTACCTTTTTAAGTTCTTTACTGAGAATTCCCATTTTGGATTCGGCTATTATTTTTAATGAGTTTGCAAGCATAATTCCGGATTCGTTCATGCTGGAAAGGCTTTTTAAAAAGTCAGGCATTTTCTCGTCAATTTTCTTCATCCGCCACGCTTTGAGCTCGTAAAAAATAATAAAGGGAATCAGGACAACGACAATAAAAATAACAACGTAATCATCAACAGCAGTGATCAACTTTATGGCACTATCAGGAACATGGTCAAAACTTATGCTCAGGTGATGAAAGCTAGAATAGAGGCTGCGTTTAAGGCTTCTTGGAAGTTGAGTAAGATAATACAGCCCAAACGGAACTCCAAAGAGAAAAGTGTATCTCGGCTCGTCTCGGATAGTTCTGTAAGGATTAAGCATCATGTCTTTAATATTATTAAGTTCCCGGTACAGCCTGTACATTTTTCTCCTTTTCTGTTCCTTCTCTTCGGTAAGCCCGGAGCCGATCTCTGGAATATCGGCAAGGTTTATCATAAAACTGTGGACGTTGCCTTTCTTTGGATCAATAGAAAGTTCTCCTACAGTATCGAGAAGCACTAAATAGAGCAGGGTTGCAAGAGGAAGTATCACATAAATAAGCATGTAAAGGATCTGAGACGAAGCCGGCTGGAAAAACTGCATTACAACGATGGTTACCATTACGAAAAGTGGGCCTGCAACTAGTGCAGTTACATAAATCTCAGCAAGCACATCAAGTCTCTGTAATAGGTTTTTGTTCGCCAGCGCTGCCATGCCCTGATATTGCTCAGATTTGTTTTTTATGTACTCGGTTATAGCTCCGCTGCTTGAAACAATAATTAATCCGTCAACAAAATCTTTAAAAACCTCGGAAGGAGTGCGGTCCTTAGCGATTTTAAGGGCACCTATGAAATCTTTTCCCAAATAATCCATATCTCTTACAACATAGGAGATTTCTTCCGCAGTTGCTCCAAATATATAGGTATACCTGCTCAAAGACCGGAACACATCATAAATCGACATACCTCCTTTCGTTAGAGCATACATGTAGGTTATTGCCGGAAGCATGGATTTATCTATAGCAGCTTGCCGGTTATTTGTCTGGAAATAAGGATAGATATATGCCACAAGAAAAACGGCAAAAAAACTTACAAGAAAAAGTACA
>DASXVB010000163.1:0-12632 GCA_036504475.1 Methanosarcina sp. | reverse complement strand
CTGGATTTAATTCCTGCTTAATCGGAGGCCTGAAATGTTTCCAATTAATACACTGAAGGGATTGGAAGTTGGAAAACGAGATATTCACTGTTTTTCGGGTAAGCTTGTTTGAGACCTTCTATGTCACAGGCTCTCTGATTCTTGTCGGTCTTATACTTGGCCTTCTTGAAAACTGGGCCAACCTCTATATCCAAGGAGCCTTTGGCAGGAAAGGTATTCTGGTTACGGCCTGGATAGGCACTCCGATTCACGAACTTGGCCACCTGCTGATGTGCTACGTATTCAGGCATAAAATAAATAAACTCAAGCTATTTTCCCTCAAAGCAAAAGACAGAACTCTTGGGTACGTCAACCATAGCTGGAACCCAAAAAGCCTCTACCAGAACATAGGGAATTTTTTCATAGGCATGGGCCCAATCTTCAGTGGAACCACGGCTCTTGTTATCGGGATGCATCTGCTACTGCCGGATTCCTTTGCCAGAGTTGCCAATTATCTTAGCCTTGAACCCGCCCAGCCGGATCAATATACATTAACAAAAATCTTCGCCCTTACCACAGGTCTCTTTGAAAGCATATTTTCGGTACAAAACTTGCTTTCTCTCAATTTCTGGATTTATTTTACCCTGGCAATAGCTATTTCTTCGCATATAGCCCTAAGCAAAGAAGACCTTAAAGGAGCAGGCAGGGGTTTAATTACAATATTCACTTTTATTTTGCTGGTAAATTTGGTTGCTCTCGTTTTCAATGCCGATTTTTCCGGCCTTTTTGCGGATATCCTGACTCTAAATATTTATATTCTGGCTTTTTCAATGATTTCTATCATTTTTTCATTAATCAGGCTGATTTTGAGTGTTTTTGCGTATTATCTTGTCTAAAGATTTTCGTAGTTTAAATTTTATAGGTAAGATTTTCTTGAAACAACACTCATGAGAAGAATAAATCGAAAAGATTTTATATTTTTGAAAATATTTTCCAAAATGAGACTGTTCTGGAAATAGAGAAAGTTTTGGATTTTATCATCTGAAAAAAATGTTTAATTTTACGCTTCCGTTTAATTAAAGTTTTTATAACTAAAATTATGCAAAAGATCCTGATGATTACGATTTTTTTAGATCGCTCTAACTAAAAGATTTAAGAAGGAATGAACATTGTTAAAAAACCGTAACTTTTCAAAAAATAAAGTCAATAAGTACTTTATTCTTCAGCTATGTTTGGTAGTACTTGTTTCCCTGGCTTCTCTGGGCTGCCTGGATGTCTCAGAACCTGAAAATGGTACGACAAAAATCCAGATCCTGGCCATCAATGATCTCCACGGCCAGCTTGAACCACCAGCAAGCAAGATCGTTGTAGGTTATAACGAGACCGGAGCTCCTATCACTGTTAATGCTGGAGGTGCAGAATACCTTGCTACTCACATAAAAAGACTCAGCTCTGAAAACCCAAACACGTTCTTTGTCTCAGCCGGAGACTCTATGGGTGCAAGTCCATCTGTTTCAGCCCTATTCCACGATGAGCCAACAATAAAAGCTCTGAATACGATGGGACTGGACTTCTCGGCCGTTGGCAACCATGATCTGGATAAAGGACCAGACGAACTCATGCGCATTCAGAACGGTGGTAACTATCCGACAGATGGCAGCCTGAATAACTCCTCTTTTGAAGGGGCACAGTTCCAGTTCTTAGCTGCAAACATAGTCAACGAAAGCACTAACTCCACAATATTCCCTGCCTATAATATTACCTACATCCAGGGAATACCAGTCGGGTTTATCGGAGTGGCTTTGAAGGATACACCGTCCATAGTGGTACCTTCTGGAGTGAAGGGGCTCAAGTTTCTGGATGAAGCTGAAACCATTAATAAATACGTCAAGAAGCTAAAGAGCATGGGAGTAAAAACCATAGTAGTTATCATCCACGATGGAGGTTCCCAGGAGGGACTGTATAACGAGAGCTTGAATATGGCTGGCCCTATAGCAGATGTGGTCAATGCCACCGACGATGAAGTAGACGTCTTCGTCACTGGTCACACTCACAAAGCCTACAACGCAGTTATTGACGGGCGCATAGTTACAGAGGCTGGGTCAGCGGGTAGTGTGCTCACAGATATCGATCTTGTAATAAGCAATGAGACTCATGATGTGATAGAGGGAAAGGCCAGAAACATCATAGTGTCCAGAGATGTTCCTAAAGATACGGAGATCAGCGAACTGATCAAGAAATACGAATCTTTGGCCGCACCCATTACTAACCGGGTTATCGGAAACATCACTGGTAACATTACAACAGAAGCTAATAACTCAGGCGAATCAGTTTTGGGAGATCTTGTAGCCGATGCCCAGCTCAATGCTACATATAACCCGAATTCTGGAGGCGCTGTGGTAGCTTTTACGAACCCAGGTGGCATTCGTAATGACCTTATATACGATCAACTGAGCGGTGGGGAACGGCCAGGTCAGGTTACCTATGGTGAGGCTTTCGGAGTCCAGCCCTTTAAGAACGACATGATTACAATGACTTTGAATGGCACTCAGATTGACGCCTTGCTGGAGCAACAGTTCGACAATCCGTCTCCTGGAAATAATCGCATACTGCAGGTGTCAGACAGCTTCAGTTATACCTGGAACGAAAGTGCTCCCACCGGCGAAAAAGTAAATATCTCCAGCATAAAGATCAACGGCACCTCTATCAATCCAAGTAGCCTTTACCGCGTAACAGTAAACAAGTTCCTTGCCGATGGAGGTGATAATTTCTCTGTCTTGAAAACAGGGACTGATAGGACAGTAGGAATTATAGATACGGATGCCTTTGTCAACTACCTTGGAGCTTGCTCTCCTGTGGCTCCAGAACAGAAGAATCGCATCATTTTAGAGAAATAAGAGGAGGAGGAACGATTTTCCTTTTAGGCAGAAAGAACTGCCGGCATATTTTATAGCCGACTACTTTCTTCCCTTCTTTAAAAGGTTGTTTAAATTACTACTAGCAATAAGCAAATCTGAAAATCAGTTAAGAAGTAGATGGTAGGGGCTGAGTCCCTATTCTCAAGTCCCTACCTGCGATCCAACCCAAGAATTAAGAGGAAACCCTATTACTCTTAATCTATACCTTTATAGTAGTGTGGAGATATATATCATAATCGATACAAAAGATTGTTTATAAATTTAAATTTTAATATAATTAAATAATTATAATAAAATGAAAAATTTAATCTCATTAAAAATACTAGCCTTATAAAAAGAGCAGATTATATTAAAAAATTATAATAGCCTTAAAATTCGTTATACAAAACTATTATTTGCTTGAAAACAATTTTTGATATAAATAATTTAAAATAATTTAAATTATTAGTATATTCTGGAGTTGGGAAGTCGGAGTAGAGGGAAATTGGAATAAACCGTATAAAGATTGCCTGGGAGCCACTGATCCTTCTTCTAGTCAGTATGCTTGGGAGAAGCATAATTTTCGAAGAGACTGTATTGGGGGATACGGTAAATGGATCCAGTGCCTCTGGGCTCTTTCTTATTATTCTTTTTTCATTTTAACGCTATTTTAACATTGTTTTTTTGTTTTGATACTGTTGTGAATATTTTTTCTTAAAATTCGAGTTCAAGCCCAACAGGACAGTGATCTGAGCCCATTATATCACTGTAAATCGGGGCAGACTTTATATTTTCCCTAAGATTTTCACTGACGAAGAAATAGTCAAGCCGCCAGCCAACATTTCTTTTACGTGCGCCCGATCTCATTGACCACCAGGAATAATTTCCACCTTCAGAATTGAACATGCGGAAGGTATCAAGATATCCAGCTGCAAGGAATTTATCCATCCATGCTCGCTCTTCAGGAAGAAATCCGGATATCATTTCGTTTTGCTTAGGACGGGCAAGGTCGATCTTTTTATGGGCTGTATTTACGTCCCCGCAGATGACAAGCTTTTTGCCTTGTGCTTTGAGAGCGTTTGCATAGTCTAAAAAAGCCTCGTAAAAATCCATTTTGTATCCCAGACGCTCTAGAGAGGCTTTGCCGTTAGGAAAATAGACATTCATTAAGGTAAAGTCTTCAAAATCAGCCCGCAGAAAACGGCCTTCTCTATCAAATTTTTCAATTCCCATGCCGGTTTCGAGATTAAGGGGCTTTTTCTTTGAGAAGATTCCGACCCCACTGTAGCCGTTCTGTTCTGCTGAAACAAAGTAATTATGGTAGCCCGGAATGTTCTTTGCTTCTCTTGGGAGTTTATCAGGAGAGACTTTAGTTTCCTGAATGCAGACAATATCAAATTTCTGCTCCAGCAAAAGCTCAAGAAAATCTTTTTTTATTGCGGCTCGGAGGCCGTTTACATTCCAGGAAACGAGATTATAGTGACCAAACATTTCTTATTCCTACCAGTATTTCAGAATTAAATCTGAGTTATACGGAAGCTTAGAGAGTCAGGAAGTTAAATATAGTATTTGGAATGAAATTGAAGTGAAATTGAAATGAAATTGGAATGAAATTGGAATGAAATTGGAATGAAATTGAAATGAAATTGAAATGAAATTGAAATGAAAATAATTCAAAGTCTTAGTAAATAAATGCTGCTTATTTAGCCAGCAAATCTCAACAGAAATTTTTACCCTAACTATATCATTGCTATTCCATAGTATAACCCTAAAAAATGCTGTAATTCATCTGTATGAAAAATCATAAATCAGTTTAGACCAAAAATATTAATTTCATGTGAGTTATCCTCCAATCTCAATGTACAGAGTAATCAGGGTTCCCCCAGAAAAGGGAGAAGAAATAAGGGAAAAAGCAGCTGTCGGGCGATTTTTGGATACTTCAAGAAAAATACAAAAATTACAGACTGGAGAAGTCTCTTTTCTTGAAATCCCAGTCACTGAATCTGCAGGAGAAAAGGTGGAAAATTTTCCAGTAATCGAACAAAAAAATCCAGAATTCCTTGAAAATCCAGGCTCCCTGAAAGAACGCTTCAAAGATTTTCTCTCTAAAGCTGAACTTGCTCAGGTCCCTTCAGGCTGGCAGGTTCTGGGAGATATAATAATAGTTTGCATTCCCGAAACTCTTGAAGATAAAAAAATAATGATAGCTGAGGCTCTGCTCTCAATGTACCCCAGATGCAGAACCGTTGTAAAGGATTTTGGAATCGAAGGGCAGTTCCGCCAGCCAAAGAGAGAACTTCTTATCGGCAGCGAAACCGAAACTATCCACAAAGAGCATGGCTGCTTTTTTAAGCAAGATGTAACAAAAGTAATGTATTCCAAAGGCAAC
Organism: Methanosarcina sp.; assembly: GCA_036504475.1. Lineage (GTDB taxonomy): Archaea > Halobacteriota > Methanosarcinia > Methanosarcinales > Methanosarcinaceae > Methanosarcina. The sequence goes on along the minus strand of DASXVB010000163.1, from coordinate 7,367 downwards.
CTTGAAGAAAGAAAGCGGATGAGTAGGGTCGGAGAAGGGGAAGTTATTATTGATATGTTCGCAGGAATAGGGTATTTTTCAATACCTATGGCTGTGCATTCCAGGCCGAAAAAAATTACCGGGATAGAAATTAATCCTGAGTCTTTTGCCTATCTGAAGGAAAACATCAGGCTAAATAAGGTGGAAGAAATCTTTGTTCCAATCTGTGGGGACTGCTCAAAGGTTACTCCTGAAGGAACAGCCGACCGCGTGCTTATGGGGTATGTGGGAACAACACATCACTATCTTGAGCCGGCTATAAAAGCCCTGAAAAAAAGCGGGGGAATTCTGCATTACCACGAAACAGTCCCAGAGAGACTCACCAGAACCAGACCTCAGGAAAGAATAAGAAAAGCTGCCTGCGAGCTGGGAAAGAAGGTGGAGATTCTGGAGACTCGCAGGATAAAAAAATACTCTCCTGGGGTTATGCATGTAGTTGTGGATGCGCGGATATTCGAATAAAAATTTAAAATTTAATTTCTAATTAGGAAATGTCTTCTTTGCCCTTTTACGGTTTAAAGAAGGGATTGAAGGGTACTAAAGGGATAAGACGGCACTCATAAGACTAGTTCCAGGTTCTTCTAGCCGCCATCCCACAGTTTGCCTTTATTTGGCAAATTCCAGACCACCGACCTGCAGTTGGCTTTTATTCGGTGAAAACCGAGTATCTGTCAGTTTTACCCTGCTTGGAGAACCAGGTATGACACTTATATCCATGCTGAGGATTTTCTTGTAAATGTTTCTTTTTTGTATAATAGGCCACCATCCATAGAGGAAAACATAAACAGGCTCCCACAAGGCAACCCAACCGATGATTGTCAGGCCTTCGGAAAGCGTGGTGTTTATCAAGCCTTGTTCAAAAGTTGAAAGAAGCTGGATAATTAGCAGGCAGAGAAAGAGGAAGACGATTGCAATTTCCACGTTTCTCCTTCCTCGCTGGAGAAGTCTTCTCAGCTCTATGTCCATGAGAACTTTTTTGTAAGAAAAATGATTTCGGACTGCCTCTTTAAGGGTATGCTCCGTTTCTTCATCAAACTCAGAAGAGGGAATATAAATTAGAATTTCAAGGGGTTTCTTTAGAGGGAACTCTCCAACAGTATTATAAATATATTCTTCAGCTTCCGGATCAAGCTCTTTTTCGCGAAAGGGCGCAGGATCAAAAGAATTAAAAATCTGCATTAAGCTGTTCAGCTCAAGTTCAATAAGAAGTTTGCCATTCCGCTCTCTGTAGAGAGCTTCTGTTCCTTTAGGGGAAAAGTCTATTCCCCAAACCACTTTTATCTACCTTCTATAAACATCTATTATGACTTTAGAAATGACGATCTTTAAAATATAATTAATACAGTTGTTCGATTCCATATAAAGATTTGCCTTTTGTATGTTCGACATCAAACCAGACTGACCAACCATTAAGAAAAATAAATACTGATTTCTACATGGCTCCCCAGCTGATTATAATGAGGACTTTAGCAATAACGAAGCTCTCAGAAAGCAAATTGTTCAGTAGGCTTTCTTCAAAAGTAGAAAAACGCCGATTTGTAACATGGCACAAGAGCAGGAACTTTCAATACAGAGTTTGCACATCAGGCGTTCTCAAAATGTAGGAATTCTTAATATTGTGCTGCAGCCTGCTTAATTGCGCTGCAGAGTTCTTCTGGTTTCTTGGAGCTGATAAGCATTCTTTCTCCAGAGATAAGTTTTAAGATTACAACCGGATTGACTTTTTTGGAAGATTGCGATATATCAAATTCGTTTCCAGTTAGAGGATCATAAACCTTAATTTTGCAATCTTCTACTATGTGGAAGGGGATCTTTTTGAAGGAGAGATTAAGGGGTATCAAGCGAATGTATATTCCGTCATTTCTGACCTCAGTTATGTGCTTTGTATAGTAAATTACAAGAGGGAAAAATAGCCCAAAGATAACCCAAAGCGCAAAAAGGTAAATCTCAGGAATATTACGAACTCCGACAGGTCTTCCAAAGATCAAGCTATGGATTTCGATATACCAAAGTAGAAGCGCAGGATAAAGGACAAAAACAAGAAAAAAATTGCTGTGCAGATCTTGTACCTCTCGAAAAATTACACGTGTTTCCGACTGTTCCATAAAACCTCTTCTTTGAAACTTTACTTACTTATGCAGGTTTTAATTAACAATACATTTAGATTACTTAGCATGTAAGCATCCAAGTAGCACTGCTGAAAAGCATTCATTGAATGTTTATTATATGTTCTTATCTCATTCAAACACGAGCTAGATTCTATGATAAAATAACTTTTCTTTGGAAAATGTCCTTGACTCTTCCTAGAAAAACTTAGTAAATAAACCTTCCGAAAAAAATAAAAATTGTATATATGGATTAATTTAAAATTTAGAGAATAATTAGATATGTAAAAAGTAGGAAAATCTGAAAGATAATATGTAATGAAAAAAAATATTGAATTTTAAGACAGCCATTTAGAGTTATATCAATTTTATTAAATTAGAACTTACGCACTTGAGGTACAAAATCAATCACTGTAAAGACTGTAGATTGAAATCATGTTTTAGACAGTTAACGGTCTGATGCTAGTGATTTTTCAGTTCAACTGCGTAAGTCCTATAAGTTTCAGACCTTTGATCCAAGTCGGAACAGCCTAAATAAGGGAAATTCATTTCTGTCATTGATGCATAAATTGTAGATTGGAGCCTTTTGATTCAAGAATATCATAACGCTCTGGGGAAATGTTCTAACTAATGTATGAGCTTAGATAAGTTCTTAATTGGTAATTTAATGCGTAACTAATTTTTAAGGGGGATTTCTGGGAAATGTCTGGGAATAAAAGCAAGTATATTCGCTGGTTTGATGAGACTTCGATTGAAGATGTTCCGCTTGTGGGCGGGAAAAATGCTTCTCTTGGAGAAATGTACAGGGAGCTCACACCAAAAGGAGTAAAGATTCCAAACGGTTTTTCAGTGACTGCTGAAGCTTATTGGCATGTCCTCAAAGCCGGAGGAATTCTCGAAAAGCTCAAGCAAACCTTAGAAGGACTTGATACCTCAAACGTAACTGAACTTGCAAAAAAAGGAAAGGCTGCAAGGGACTTGATACTTGGAGCAGGAATTCCGGATGACATCTGGCAGGAAATTAAATCTGGATATGACCATCTATGTAAGCAGTATGGAGAAAATACGGATGTAGCGGTACGGAGTTCGGCTACAGCTGAAGATCTCCCCACTGCTTCTTTTGCCGGTCAGCAGGAGTCTTACCTTAACATCCGTGGTTATCCCGCTCTTAAGGATGCTTGCGTACGTTGTATTGCCTCACTTTTTACGGACAGGGCTATTTCCTATCGGGTAATAAATCAATTTGATCATTTTAAAGTGGCACTGTCAATAGGGATAATGAAAATGGTCAGGTCTGATCTGGCTTCAAGCGGCGTTATTTTCACTCTGGATACAGAAACAGGTTTCAGAGATGTAGTTTTCATCACCGGTTCTTACGGACTTGGGGAAAATATCGTGCAGGGACAGGTCAATCCAGATGAGTTCTATGTCTTCAAGCCAACTTTCAAGGAAGGGTATAAGCCGGTTATCGAGAAGAATTTAGGGGACAAAGAAATTAAGATGATCTATGGGCAAGGTGGCTCCAAAATGCTTACCCGAAATGTGGAGGTTCCTGAGGCGGATCGACGTCGCTTCTGCATCAATGACGAAGAAGTGCTTAAACTTGCATGGTATGCTATTACCATTGAAGACTATTACTCAAATAAAAATAAGAAATCCATGCCCATGGATATCGAATGGGCAAAGGACGGGATAACAGGGGATCTCTTTATAGTACAGGCAAGACCGGAGACTGTTCAGTCTCAGAAAAGTAGAGAGATTCTGGAAACCTATGTGCTCGATAAAAAATCAACTGTCCTTGTCAGAGGTAGGAGTGTAGGAGACAAAATTGCTTCCGGAAAGGCACATGTAATTCCTGACGTTTCAGATCTGCCTTCTTTTAAGCAAGGAGAAATCCTGATTGCTGATGCCACAACTCCGGACTGGGAGCCTGTGATGAAAAGAGCAGCTGCAATTGTCACGAATCAAGGAGGGAGGACTGCCCATGCTGCTATTGTCAGCCGGGAATTGGGAATTCCCGCAGTTGTGGGAGCAGGCAATGCAACCGAGGTTATTGAGACAGGGAAGGAAATTACTATAAGCTGTGCGGAAGGAGAGGATGGGCTTGTGTACGAAGGAATCCTTCCTTTCCACAAAGATACATTGAGCCTTAAAGGCACAAAACGCCCTAAAACCGCAATTATGATGAATCTTGGAAATCCTGACGAGGCCTTTAGCCTTTCCATGATTCCAAACGACGGAATCGGGCTTGCAAGGCTGGAGTTTATTATCTCAAACTATATCAAGATCCATCCAATGGCTCTGGTGCATCCAGAAAAGGTTAAAGATCCTAAAGTCCTTGAGGAAATTGAAAAACTTGCCCAGAATTCCGAGAATAAAGAAGAATATTTCGTAGATAAGCTTGCTCAGGGCGTCGGAACCATTGCTGCATCTTTTTACCCAAAGGATGTTGTAGTCCGTACAAGTGACTTCAAAAGCAATGAATATGCAAGCCTCCTTGGAGGCAGTTACTTTGAAGTGAAGGAAGATAATCCCATGCTGGGTTTCAGGGGAGCTTCTCGTTATTTTAATGAGCATTACAGGGAAGGTTTTGCCCTTGAGTGCAGGGCCCTGAAAAAAGTCAGGGAAGACATGGGGCTTAAAAATCTCATTATTATGATTCCTTTCTGCAGGACAATTCAAGAAGCACAGAAAGTAATTGCTGAAATGGAAAAAAACGGGCTAAAAAGGGGAGAAAACGGGATGCAGGTCTATGTTATGTGCGAGATTCCAAATAACGTTCTTCAAATTGATGAATTCAGTAAATATTTCGATGGCTTCTCCATAGGCTCAAATGACCTTACCCAACTGACCCTTGGAGTTGATAGGGATTCGGAAATTCTTACTGCAGAATTCGATGAGCGGGATCCAGGGGTTATGAAAATAATGGCAATGGCCGTACAGGGAGCAAAGCAGAATGGAAGGCACAGCGGAATCTGCGGACAGGCACCTAGCGACTATCCCGAAATCGCAGAGTTCCTGGTAAAACAGGGGATAGATTCCATTTCACTTAATCCAGATTCAGTTATGAAGGTCACTCTTAAAGTTCTGGAAGCAGAAAAGGAGCTGGAAGGTAAAGAAACGGGAAAAATAGCTACTAGTCCATGATGGATAAGGGCTATCCTGAAGTGTTGTGATGCACTTTCCTTACAACAGGTACATGCAAAACTGAAAGTATACTCAGAACGTAGACCTGTTGTAATATCACAACAAGTCATTTATGAACATATGGAGTTTCGTGGTATGTCTCAGGCAAGAATACTCTTATGCTTATTATTCTTGATGGCTGAGGGTACAGGGAAGCAAAAGAAGGAAACACTGTCCTGGCAGCCAAAACTCCAAACCTTAACCGATTGGAAAAGGGATATCCCTGGTGTTTTCGAATTGTGTATCAGGACCTTACCCGAATAAATATTTCTATCAAGAATGGAGATTTTTTCAAAAATCCGGTTTAATGGAAAACTGTGTGACGATGCGCCGATTCTTCTCAAACTTATTGAAATTCCTAAGCCACAAGAGATGACAGGAAACTCACTTTTTGTAAAAAAATGATTAAAAACCCATATGGAAATTAGTTTGATTTTACAATTGAGATATTGAGATAGGATTTATGATTTGAACTGAATCTCTACTGGAAGTCACTAAGCTTTGTTCCAATCTCCGTGAATACGTTATTCTTGTTCACATTTGATATGCTCTTGTATATAGGGCATCGAGAACTTTGATTCAACGGAGTCTCTGTGAAATATGTTGTATGTGCAAAAAGGAATTATTCTACCGTCTGGTGTGGCATAGTGCACCCCACATTTTTTGATTCTTTCTAGGTCCATGTTGTACAAATCCTGAAAATGCATTGTTCCGATGAATAATGTATTTCTATGAAAGCTTGATATATTTTCCATATCACCGTTTTTAAGGACATCAAGAATCATCTGAACTACGTTTACTGATTTAGGTCCCTTTATCTCGTCAATGTACCTTGGTACTTGTCTGATAACCTTTGCAAGGGCTAGAACTCTACTAACTTTTCCGTTTATCTCGGGAGTTATTTCTGTTAGGAATTCAACAAAACCTTCCACGTCAAGAAAATTTGTAATCGGGATAAAGTGTCCTTCTTCAAAAAAAACATAGGTTCCAGCACCGCAGTGTGGGTGAACTGTCATCTCCGGAATAGGAACTTTTCTCATAGCTGATAGGAAACGACTTATAGGAACCACAAAGGATACCGGATACCAAGCATTACAGGGAATTTCTCCGTTAGTCTGTTCTTCCGTAAGCTTTATGATGTCAGGTATGGTGATTCTCTTCTGTTCTCTCTGAGATTGATCTATTCTTCCTGTAAATGCAATTGGCTGGAAGTTTACTCCTTTAACAATGTCAAGGTTTTCGGCTGCGTAACGGATGATCCCTCCTATCTGGGAGTCATTTACACCTTTTGCGAGAGTTGGGACAAGCACAATACTTTCGGGCCCGAAATTCCTACAATTTTCAAGAGCTTTTTTCTTCAAAGGCAGAGCATTAAAGCCTCGAGTTTCTATATAAGGATATGGAGTGACTCCGTCAAAAGCGAGATAAATAGTACGCAATGTGGCATCTTTTAACTTTTTGCAGTATTCAGGACTATTCGCAAGGCGAATCCCGTTACTTGCGAGCTGGATATGTGCAAACCCGAGCTCTTGGGCCAGTTCAATAATCTCCGGCAGATCCTCTCTTACTGTTGGTTCTCCACCTGAAAATTGAATGGAGGAGCAGGGAACAGGTCTCTCGTTTCGAAGTGTTTCCATCATCTTTCGAATTTCTTCGAAACTTGGTTCGAAAACAAAGCCTTTTATTTTTGCATTTGCAAAGCATACCGGGCATTGAAGGTTACATCTGTTAGTGACATCTATATTTGCAAGCAAAGTTCCTGATTTATGATCTTGACAGATCCCGCAACCCAAAGGACAGTTTGAGGAATTTGAACTCTGGAAATTTGAAATTCCTGTTCCTATATATGAGTACCTTTCAAACTTTCTGTATAGTTCAGCGTCTGACCAATAGACATCCCTGAAATTTCCGTGATTGGGACATTCTTTTCCTATTATTATTTTCCCATTTTCTTCGAAGATCGAAGCTTCAATTACTCTTTTGCATTCTGGGCAAACAGATTTTGTTAGTCTCATGCTCCCATCCTAACTTGAGTAA
>DASXVB010000162.1:0-2168 GCA_036504475.1 Methanosarcina sp. | reverse complement strand
TTCCCGAGACGGGACTCGGGTTTTAATCTAAAATAGGCGCTCCATAGGTAAAGTCGTCAAGTTCCAGGACTTTTCTCCAGAGTTCTTTGCATTCACAATCTATTATCCTGAGATCTTCCGGGTTTTGAGTAAGTGAAAATGTTCTTAGAGAGTCTGCGATTTCCGAACTGCAGATTTTACAATTGTGGGGGCCACGTTTTGAGCCCGCACCAACCGGATCTGACATAAGAGGAAGGTTAGGATGGGCTGCTTTTGCTCTTTCCAGGATTTCTATAATACTCCAGAGCCAGGGAGGGCGATATTGTCCTTTTTCCCAGAGTGCTTCTACAAGGGTGCCTTTTTGGACATTGCAGAGGTTGATAGATATTGTATCAGAGTAAGGGGCTGCATCATCTATAGAACGAACAATATCTTCCAGGGCTTGGCTCTCGGAAAGGAAGAGAGGTTTTAGCATCAGATAGGCTTTAACGGTTGCACCATTTTTCCTTGCGATTTCTGAGGCACGGACAAAATCCCTGAAGGTAAATCCTTTATTAATGGAGTCCTTGCGGATCCTGTCTGAACTTGTCTCCAGTCCGAAAGCAAGCTCAAAGGGCTTATTTTTCAGAATCTTAAGACATTCTTGCACGTTATCTTCGGTTACGAAGTTAGGGCGAGTTTCCGCAAGTACCTTAACTACCCTGGAATCGTCTGCAAGAATTCTGAGGATCGTATCTCTTGCCTCAGAAGGAACTTCCTGTTCGTCAAGAAAACTGCCTGAAGTGAAAATTTTTACCATAAATTCAGGAAATTTTTCAGCTTTTTTCATTGCTTTTGCAAGCTGGGCCCTGTAATCCTCTAGAGTTGGGGGTTCACTTGCGCAGTCATAGACATAGCCGCACATAGTGCACCCTCCGGCTTTTCCCCAGCGACAGCCTGCGCTCTTGAAGATTACAGTTAAAGTCTTTACCTGAATTCCATTTACAAGGTCAACTCCTTTCCAGCTTGCTGCAGGTTCATCGGTAGGGGAAGGTCTAACTTTAATCCGCTTCCGGATTTCCATTACTGTTTTATTCAGGGTCATGGGCGTAAAAACTCACTTATTGGCTTGTTATTTAATTGTAAAAAAGATTTTCGAAGCTGAAAAACAGCTTCATTATTCTTTCCTTATATTCTATATTCTTACTTTAATTCATATTTTTACTTTATTATACTCTATAATTCTAATTCTTTTATAGCCTGTACTTCACTCAAATTCAATTGTCGCAGGAGGCTTAGGCGTGATATCATAAACCACTCTAGCTACTGTTGGAATTTCGGAGGTGATTCTAGATTCCAGCTTTTTGAGTACATCCCAGGGGAGTTCGAGCGCTTCTGCCGTCATTCCGTCTCTTGAACCTACAGCCCTTACAGCTACGATCCAGCCGTAAGCCCGGATATCGCCCTTTACGCCTGTTCCCTTGCCAAGCACAGCGGCAAAGGTCTGCCAGGGGCAGAACCTGTCAAGAAGTTCTTCTTCAACTATAAAGTTTGCTTCCCGTACAACCTCAAGTTTCTCCTCTGTAACTTCTCCAAGAATCCGCACAGCCAGACCAGGCCCGGGAAAAGGCATCCTCTCGCAGATTTCGTCAGGTAGCTGGAGCGTCCAGGCAACTTCTCGGACCTCATCTTTATACAGATCCTCTATAGGTTCAACTATACTTTTAAAGTCCATTACGCTAGGTAGCCCTCCAACATTATGATGGGACTTGATTCCGCCTTCAGACTCGATCCTGTCAGGGTAAATCGTGCCTTGGATAAGATAATTGGCTGCAAGCTTTCTTGCTTCTTCTTCAAACACGCGGATAAAAGTCTCGCCTATAGCCTTTCTTTTTTCTTCAGGGTCAGTTATACCCTTCAAGGCTGCAAGGAACCTATCCTTTGCATAGACAATATCAAGGTTCATATGGGAAAAAATATGTTTTATCCTCTCGGTTTCTCCTTTTCTCATGAGCCCTGTGTCTATATATATAGGCTGTAATCTGTCTCCGATAGCTCTGTAAGCCAGCTCTGCACAAACAGAACTGTCCACGCCACCCGAAAGTGCAATAATTGCTCTCCCGTCATTTATTTCCTTGCTAATTTTTTCAATTGCCTTTGGAATGAATTTTTCGGGTTTTACCATTGAAATGCTCCTTAAATGATGCTAA
>DASXVB010000161.1:0-22507 GCA_036504475.1 Methanosarcina sp. | reverse complement strand
AACCCTAATTGATTCAGTGCAGGTCAGGAAGGGCAGTCTGGCTGTCTGCCCTTTGCCGATCACGATAAAGCGCAACAGCGCACTCACACCGCAGTTATCATCTCGCTGCGGCTCTCCTACCGGAACAGGCATGTCATTCTCTCTCGCGTGGCTCATTTTCGGCTGTTCCGGATTCTCACATTCATGGAACGGCTAAAATTATATCTCAGCCAGAGAATAAATGATACCCGAAAACCAATCGCGGTGCCGTTTCTGAAAACTCATTTATACATTCGATCTATGTACCATAAATCCAATATATAATAAAAATCAATTATATTTGTGCACAGCAGGACAAAGGGGAATGTCCAAGCACACCACATTACAATAAAAATCTGCCGAAACCCGAAAAACGGGCACTTGGCAGGGTGCCGACCCCTTCTATTAATACAAATAATAGGATTCTGTACTTTTTTTCAATATTGTTCAGTGATTTCGGGCATGGCTATATCTCATATATCTCTATTCCTCAAAACAGTGTCAACACAGCTCAATTTTTTAAGGTTGCTGAAAACTGGTGAAGTGGAACCAACCAAGTTTAGAACCCTCTTATCACTTTATACCAAATTTTGTTCTCGAAAAAGATATATACATTTTTGCAATAAACTATCCTATGATAAAACCATTTCTTCCTTAACAGAAGACAAAATTATCCTGCTCTGTTCTTTGATGAAAAATGATCAGATTAAACTTTTGCGGGGGAATCCTTCGTCATTTTTGTGAATCGTAGGCTTGGAGAGGAAGGAATTAATGAGAGAATGAGGCTTTTAGGTGAAAAAATTACCAACCTTTCTTTTTTCTGTGTGTCCTTCCTGTCACAAAGAAAAGAAAAAAAGAAGTGATTCATTTACACTTTGATAATTTATATTACGGGAAAAGTTCCCAAAAATATAATTAAAATTGAAAATTCTGAAATTTCTGGATTTAGAATTTTCTGTGGTTTGGTAGGCAGTCTCTGCAATAAACCGGTCTTCCTTCAGCTGGCTTGAATGGAACCTGGGTTTCTACACCACAGTCAGAACAAACTGCGGGATACATTTCCTTGGGACCACTGTTGCCGCCTCTGAAACCTCCGCGGTTATTATCTCTGTTTCCCCGGTTGCTGTCTCTTCCCCTGAAAGAGCTCCCTCTGTCATTAAAACTCATTTTCACTTCACCTCCGCTTATAGCGGATATAATCTATGTTGCTATAAAAATAAGATCTATACATTCTTTTATTAAAAACAAAAATGAAGTTTTTAATAACAGATGATATGACTCTTTATTTTTACTGCCACTATGTCTCAAGCTCTTATCATATATAAACTTCTCTATGAGGGCAGTATTTTCGACTTTCCCTAGTTCCGAAGCCTACTCTTTATAAATGAAGATATATCAAAAAAGGTATTGAAAATCATGTAGTCGTTTGTTATGACTCAAAAAAATGAATCCATATCTGAAATAGACACAGCCAGTTTACTGGCTATGTCTTCTGAGCGCCTTAGTATCATTAATATAATAACTTTACCCGATGAAGCAGATTACAGCTATCAAGATTTACTTAATGTTTTACTTCATGCGGCAACATCTCCTACCGATTCACTTGAATCTGCAAGTAATGATCTCAAGTCAAAAATACCAACTACAAAAATTCCTTCAGTTGATACTATTTTCAATTACGTAAAACTCAATTCTATTGAAAATATCCTCTCTTTGTTTCGAAAAATAAATAGTCATCGAATACATCTCATCTCTAAAATTTCTTAATTCATCTTTCATATATTCACGAATTTCAAAAATTTGATCATAGGTTAAATATCCAAAATATGGTAAAGTTGTTGAAAGGATTTTAAAGCAAGTATTTTCGAAAGGTCTTCGTGTGTATACTTTAACTTTAAATCTGGATAGCTATTGGTTGAATCTTGCGCAAACGAACTTAAAATAGGGTTTATCACTTATAGGTGTAATTTGTGATTTTAAAGCAAAATAAAGACTTCCACAGATACTTTGAAGACGATATATGGAGAAATATGGAGAATCAATATAGACTTTATCTTTTGGGATAATCCCAGTTATTATCCCAAAAATCTCCAAACATGAGTCCAGAATAGTTTTCCAACAGTTTTTTTGTCGTATTGCTCTAAACTTTCCCAGCCAGAAGGTTTTATTTTTGTTTAAATAAGCTGAATAATCCTCGAGTCAATAAGATCTTTGTTTTCTTCAAGAAATTTAAAATAACTATCAGAATATTTTGTTGTCATTGTGGAAATTTCAACTGAACATTTTTTGAATATCGGTAACTCTTTTTCTTTTTCCTATCTTTCTTCAAATGGTGTAAAATAATAATCAGGCGACATATAGTGCAAGTATACACTATCACACATAATTGAAAGTAGTGAGTTTTTTATCTTGAAGAACTGAATCTGTGTAATAAAAAGTATTAAACTTCTTTTTCATAGCTTAATATATGAAACGTAATTTCTTAATTTTTATGTAAGTATTAATTCCAGCTCTTCGGTTTCTAACCATTAAATAGTTCTCAAACTTTAACGGTTTGAGAATAAAATTAATTTCATTATGAACTCCTTATCTAAGCTTTAATCGGGAACTAATCCCTTTCATAAAGCTGTTGACACTACTGCTTGAATCGCTCGAATTGGATACGGAAATTTTTTCTGTCTCTTTTTTTCCTGCTACTCTTGCAGGCTGGATTTCAGACTGGAACCGAGTTTTTGTCTGCCTGCTCTGCAGTCCAAGCATTGACCTACTGTTTGATATAAGGTCGTCGAGCTCGGATAATTCGATACTTCTGGTATCGTGCAGGAAGAGAGCTTCGTTTCTATCAAGAGTTGAGAGCCAGATATTTGTTTCCATAAGATTCTTGAGAAGTTCTCTTTCTTTTTCAAGCCTATATTTTACGCGTTCCACTCGATCGGCCAAGGCTTTCAATTCTGTTTTAAAAACTTTATTCTGAGCCTGAGGCAATGTATTCATTTTTTCAGCTACCTCATGAAGCGAATCAATTTCCCCCACAAGGTTGTCATAAGGATATATCCTTGAGGGCCCTTCAGTTTTAAGAGTATAACTGTGGTTAGGGTGAGAAATATGATGAGTTTCTATTTCCTGCCTCAGCCGAAATTCTTCTCCACAGCTGTCACAGACAATCTTTACAGGAAGTTCGTTTCTTAGGGCAATACTTACCGCAGCTTGTAGGTCTTCAGCTTCCTGGTGCAGTTTCTCAGTGTTGACCCCCCCTGAAATTGCTAACTCAAAGACGTTTTTTCTTATTGTTTCTCGTTCTTCTGGCAGGTTCCAGAGCATATGCTGAAGCAGAAGTATCATTGTCCTATTCACAGTTGGGCATCCGCTGCTGCAAGCTGCAACCTTAAGTACCTGAACGACTTTTTTCCAGCGCCGGTCCGAGATCTCGATTTCCTGAAGCTGAAGGCTTTTTCGAAGTTCCGTTATGATAATCTCAACATCAGGGTCAACAGACAAATCTTTTGCACGTGCTCTAAGTTCATATATTGTGGAAATCCTGATGCTTGAAACAGGTTTGAATTCCTCAGGACTCCTGAAAAGAAGATTCCTAAAATTTTCTTCGTCCTGAATATAATCGAGCCTGTACCTGAAGAGAAAACGGTCATAAAGAGCTTCAAGACTATCATTTTCGTCAGGAAACTCATTGGATGCTCCAAAAACCGAGAGCAGAGGTACATCTACAAGCTCTTGCCCGTTATGATATTTGTGCTCATTGAGGATAGTAAGAAGGCTGTTCAGGATCGCACTGCTTGCCTTAAAAATCTCGTCCAGCAAGGCAATATGGGCAGTCGGAAGACAGCCATCGATTTTTCGGCGGAACTTATCTTCTTCCAGAGCTTTTAGGGAAAGCGGGCCAAAAAGCTCTTCAGGAGTGGAAAAGCTTGTCAGGAGATAATTAAAAAAATTCCCGCCTTCAATTGATTGGCAGACATTTTTCGCAAGCTGGGTTTTCGCCGTTCCAGGCGGTCCGAGGAAGAGAAGATTTTCTCCAGACAGTACAGCAAGGAGAGAGCCATTAATTTCGTTTTCTCTCTCTTTAAAGTAATCCATAAATGAAGATTTGAGCTCAAGAAGTGTTTCTTTCAGGGATAGACCCCCAGATAAAAGATGATAGTCGAAGGATAAAATGAATTTTGCAGCAGGTTTTAAGTTTTTAATCTGATTCTATTTTAAACCTTTTAATCGGATATGACTTTTCAAAAAATTAATTTTTGGAAATGTATCTCCTTATTTTGTGTTTTAAAGGATTTTTAAATCTTTTTCTTCTAATTAATCTTTTGTTAACCAATTTTTTTGAGTTCAAAGGAACAGATAATTAGAGTTTTTTATTTACAGAACTAAAGAAATCAGTTTTTGCACTTTCAGAATCTGTTGTTTACAAGTAAACCGTGAACCTTAAATATGTTTACAGCATTGTTGATTTATCAACTATTGATTTTTCAATTATATGAAATTTAATAATTGAAAAATCAATATTATTCATAATTCATTATACATTCGGAAATTATTTGCCTCAAAAAATGCTTATGATCGCAGAATCAAGTGTAAAAAGGAATAGTGAATAAAGTGGATAAAGCGACGCTGAAGAAGACAATTCTTCTGATGACAGAAAGAGATGCTCTTGATAATTTGATTTTTGAACAAACTTTTCAAAAGAGAATTATTGGTAGGTTTAAAAATCTGAGCAAGAATCAACCCATGGTAATTAAGATCATCGGTATGGAAGGTGAAATCATGCCCTCAACCATAGGAAAGTACACAGGAATGGATAAAAGTAGCCTCACAAGGATGGTTGATGATCTGGAGAAAAAAGGGATGGTTTTTCGAAAAACTGATCCTGAAGACCGAAGGAAAGTGCTCGTTTCACTAACTGAAAAGGGATTAGAGTGTTACAACTATTCTAATCAGATTATCGATGAGCTGCTCAAGATTGTAGATGAGAAAGATATAGAAGACTATGTGCAGAGTCTCGAGACAATGGTGAGAATTTTAAGAAAAGCTGCTAACCAACAAGCTAAATGAATTTAACTAGAGGATGGGTGGAAGGAGGAAATAGAGTGACTCTTAAAATTGTAGAAAATCTTCAGAAATTGGGCTTTACTGAAAACGAAGCCAAAATCTACACAGTGCTTGTCTGCCTTAAACAGGCAAGAGCCAGTGAAATTGCAGAAAATGCAGGAGTCCCAAGGCCTAAGATCTATAAAACGCTCAGAAGAATGGAGAAAAAAGGATATGTCCGGATAATTGAGAGTGAACCAATTCTTTTTTGCTGCGTAGAGCCTGAAGAGCTTATTTTCAGGATAAGGACGGATTTTATGCTTTCTCTAAACGAGACTGCAAATGAACTTAATGCTTTGAGCCCGGCAAATGATATATTTTCTTCAGGAAGCTTTCATAAGTTAAAAGTACGAGCCTAAGAGTCTGTCTTAATTCAAATCATTTCTACTATTGGATAATAGGCAACGTTAACTTTAAATTTAAACCGTAAATTTATTGATCCAAATTGTAAAAGTTTACATTGTTTTTGTAACAAAACCATACTTTTTACACCATAACTAAAAGAAGTACGCTACTAAAGAGCACTCCACTGATAAGTCAGCAAAAAACAAATTAAGAAAACGAGAAGTTGAAAAGCAAAAAAATCTATTATTTTGCTTTTAGCCAGTCTTATCAGTGAGCTGGTTTCAAAATCCCGACTATTCATATTTTTGACCGCAAATAGGTATTTCATTTAGTCCTATTGCTTGTGGTTCTCTACTCCAAAATATTGATTCAGAAGGATGGGAGGTAATTTTGAAACAGGCTCAGTTACATTTTATGTTTCCAACTGGCATAGACTTATGACGACCAATATAATAACCTATTAGTAAGCCTTTAACAAAACCAATTAAGCCAACGCCCACAACAACGCTAAAAACTATTTTCGCACCTGTTCTGCACATTCTTTTTACTCCGTTCATATAACATACCTCATCATTTTCATATTCGTTTTCTATATTATAATATGATACATGGTTATGTTAAAAGTCTTCGGTTAATTGCAGAAATAAGAATTGTAGGTAACCACAAGAAGATATATCTTTATACCAATGCTCTTTTTACATTAATTCAGGTACATAGTGGCTTTAAAGATACTATTTCACCCTGTATGATTTTCCTATATGATTTAAGTACTCTATGAGCCTATCCGAAAAGTGGGTACCCGTTATATTTTTACAGTATACAATATGCAAAACCGGTAGAGTGTCTGGGGGAAGAAAAACCCAAAAAAAATGGAAAAATGTCTAGAAAAAATAAACTACTTTGAGAGGCAGCTTGCCGATGATGGGCATCTTATAATAAAATTTTCCTTCATATAAATGAAAAAGAACATAACGAACATTTTAACTATATTCTAAAAGATGGGCATCTGCTTATATTTGATGAAGACTAGAAGGAAACAAGAAAGGACCTTGATCTTGCCCTCAATTATAATGAGTACCTACCATTTGTTGAGAAGCTACTGAAAAAAACCGATATCCTGACTCCTCATGGACAATTGTGGAGGCTGATGAAAGGAAATTTGCAACCCTTAAAATCATGATAAAGGTCATTCATGAAATTGAAACCTCTATTGAACAGGCAACAAGAACTCCAGCTGAACAGACCCTTAAATATCTGGATATAGAGGCCCAAGGGATTTCTTAACTTAACAATTTGATTCTGGAAAAGATTGATCTTCCCAAAAAGATGTATGCCGATGAATATAAGGCATCAAAAAAGTTGTACCAGCAAAAGCTTACAGCTCTACAATACGAGCTGTTCAAGAAAAAGCGTTCCTTAATCGTGGTTTTTGAAGGCTGGAACGAAAGAGTTAAAGGATTTTGCAGCGAGAGTGAATGGAAAAGGGCTTACAGGGAGATTAATGAGTTTGAAGAAACCTTACACATGCCGGATCTATTGTACTGAAAGTATGACTTCACATTGATAAGGAGACTCAACTGGAACGGTTTAAAAGCCGGCAGGCTGACCCCGAAAAAAAGTGGAAAATTACCGACGAAATGCTTCAGAAAAAAAGCACAATAAATGCCCCATGGATTGTTGTAGAATCAAACGACAAACGATATTCTAAAATTAAAGTTATGAAAACCATTGCTGAGGTCCTCGACAGAGAGTTGAAAAAAATAACACTATACTTTTAAAGTTTAATTGAGTAATAAAAATTGAGAGAGATTCTGAAAGAATTTTGAGCCTTTTTGAAGCTTTTTACAGACGAACAATAGCTTTAGCCCGACTCTAAACATGGAAAAATGGGAGTGTTTTTTGTCTTGAGTTTTTTCTCGTGTTTGAGATATACTTGATTCAGCTAAATACACCCAGAAAATTTGGATCCTAAACGAGAACTGACCTGCAAAATATGTTTCCGAAAATGTAGTTCAGCTTGAATACGATGCAAAAAATTTCTACACAGTTTCGTTTCTGGAAAGATCCTTACGGGAAGATTATCCATCCCGAAGACCTGCTCTTTGTGGAACTTGAGCCTGAGAAAAACTGTGAAAAAGGAGAAAGGCGGCGAACAAAGCTGTTGAGAAGCTCTATATTTGAGACCGTCTGGAACTAGCCAAAAATAATTGAAACTACTGAAAGTAACTGAAAATAACTAAAATTAATTATATTAACTGAAACCGACTAAAACCGACTTTTTCCAGGATTTCCGGGGCCGGGATTTAAGTGCTTATAATTATTTCTGAATTATTTTTATCCTTTTCTCCTTATTGGATATAAATCCATAACTATTATTACATAGTAAAATAAAAGAGATTTCTAAAAAATCACTACTATGTGGCATTATACTGCGAATTTTATACCTACTGTTAGCTTTATCACTTCCTTAACAAATAACTATTTATGTTTGAGAGTATTAAAAAGTACTTGCAGGTTTTATTAGAATTGTAGGATCTGCAACTTCTCCAGAATGTCTTGTACATGAGGACCGAAAACAAAGAACACTGGGTAATAAAAGATATGGAAAAGGTATGAAAAAGGGTATAAAAACAAATTGTTCCCCAGAAGATAAAAAGGGTTACATCCCGAAAACGGTTCGGTTATAAGGAGTTTGAAAGATTAAGCGAACCGTTTTCGGGGTCAAATATGCCAGGTCAGGATCTCAATATTTCTTTTTTCCTTACTTATTACCTCCTATAGGTTTATCAAATTTATATATCCTTTTTCAATTGAATAATAGAGCAGATTTTCAAAAAATATTCAGAATAGTTTTTAAGCTAGTTGTTTCCTGCTGTTAATAACTTTCATTCTGGATATTCAGACTTCTAAAGCCTTTGTCCACGGATCTCCCAGATAAGGTAAGATCCTTTTGCTACTTGTTATTATATACTACCATTGATGGATTTTTACGAAGGAATTATGTGTCATGGTCCAACGAAAATAACAATAGCGATTCGTGTAGAAAACTGCCATAAAAACAACAGGAAAATTCACTAAAGCGCTAGAAGTAATTAATTAAACAAAATATGCATTTTGAAATTGAGTTTCGGAATTGAGATTTGCTCAGGAAAAAGTACATATGAGAAAGATAATTGGATAAAAAATGCGCTGTATTTATAAATTGGAGAGAAAGATATATTAACGATTAATTTTCAAGTTTTTATAAAATACATAGGTATACTAAGTTTTTGTGTGAATATTCCCTTGTTGTAAACATTTCCTGCATATGCATAATTTAGATATATAAATCTGCAGGCAGCCGGTCAAGGTGTATGACATGGAAAACACTCTACTCGATCTGATTCTTCTCTCTGAAAAGAGAAAGAATGTGTTACTTCTTCTACTTGAAGGGCCAAAGGATATCGAAACATTAAAAAAAGCCCTTAACGCCAGCGCAACCGCAGTCCAACCCCAGGTAAAAAAGCTCAAGGAACATCATCTTGTAGTCCAGGAAAAAAATCTCTATAAACTGAGCGAGATCGGCAGAGTTGTGGTCGAGAAGATGAAGCCTCTTGTGGATACGCTTGCCGTCTTCGAAGAAAATGTGGATTACTGGATAGACCGGAAAACGAGCGAGATTCCACCTTTTCTCCTTCGAAGAATCAACGAGCTTGGACACTGCACTATAATCGAACCTTCGGTAGACCATATGTTTGAGATGATTCCTGAGTACGTCAAAAACGTTCGGATGGCAAAAAAGCTGGAGGCTGCAATTCCATATTTTCATCCTCTTTTCCCTTCTTTTTACCTGGAAATTGCCGAAAAAGGAATACCGATTTCGCTTATTCTTCCTGAGTCTGTCCTAAAAAGATGGGTTGAAGATTACAGGGAACAGACCGAGCAATATCTTAAAAAGGAAAATGCCAAAATTTTTGTCTGTAGGGACTGTGAAAGAGTTCCTGCTATTATAACAGCAGATAACTTCATGGCAATGGCCCTTTTCCCAAAAAATACAGTTTTTGACCGGAGGTATGTTATCTGCTTTGAACCTGGAGCCCTTGCTTGGGGAAAAGAACTCTATGACTATTATGAACAGCGTTCTGAACAGATACATAATATAGACAACTATACTCATGCTTCCTGACAAATATCCCTGAAAAATAAAGGAAAGAATAAAAGTTCAGAGTTCAAAAGTTCACGTCATAGATACTCCAAAAAACCTGCTTCACCCTTTGCATAGGCTTCGTGCCAGCCTGAAGGAATAGGTATTTTTTCATAAAGGGCTTTTCTTTGAGCCTCAAGGAGTTCAGGTGTTTTTCCCATAAATTCTGCAGCGCAGAGTATCCGGCTTTCAACCTTTCCGGCCAGTTCTTTTAACCAGTCATACCCTTCAAAAGATCTGAGCACATGGTGATCCAGAATCAAGGTATCCACATGCCTAGTCAGAAGGAGAGCATTTTCAGAGGCCTCTTTTCCTACTTCAGGGATGCGTTGAGAAAGATAGAGAGGAGGACCAGAGGCAAAAACAATTGTAGGTTCCCAAGAGAGCACCTTAAGGACGGCTTCCCTGTCCAGAAGCTGAATATCCGAACTATGGACAAAAACCTCATCTTCCTCGCAAATTCGGTCATCATTACAGTTCCAAAGCCCTTTTCTCTGACCCCATGAGGAGCAGGAGATGAAAACTCCATATTGCCAAATTTCCTTCCTTCCGAAGCCTGGAGAGGGAAACCCAGGAAATCTGAAAGTTCACGCCTTCGCTTTAAAGACAGGCCGGAGATTTTTTCCGAGCCTTTACACCAGAAGTTTATTCCATCAAAGGAAGGGCTTCCATTGGAAGTTGATAAGGATCTGGAGCCCTCATTGGCATATGGTCCCCGTGAAAGTGACTGATAACAACATCTGTAGCCTGTTCAAACGCAGAAAGAATTCTTTCTCTTATCCTGAAAGCAGCAGCAACTTCTATCGGGTGGGGAAGCAAGCCTGAACGTAAGCGTGCAAGAGCAACTCCAGGATCGATCAGAATCGTTCTTTCATCTGTCTTTACGACGCAGGCGAGAGATCTTGCTCCAAGAGATTCACACCCGAGTATTTCGATCTGCATATTTTGTCTCCTTCAAGAAAGATACTCTCTGGAAAACATCTGTACGGTCAGAACAAAGTAGGAAAGCAGGAGGGGACCTATCACGATTCCTATTAACCCGAAAAGGGATACCCCTATAACAACCCCAAGCAGGGATAGAAAAGGATGGATTTCTCCAACTTTCTTCTGGATAATAGGCCTAAGGAAGTTGTCAATTACACTTATAAAAAGCCCTGTGGCAAGAATACAGATTCCTGCAATGTAATTGCCCTGCATAATCTGAATAATGATTATAGGAACCCATACTAAAGGTGCTCCGACAACAGGCAAAAAGGACAGAATTGCTGCAAGAGCTCCCCAGAGGAAAGCCCCCTGAATATTAAATATAAGAAATACTATGGTTAGAATCGCCCCCTGGACAAAAGCGACTGCCCCGGTAGCTATAAGAGTTGTTCGGACAATTGTTCTGAACTCTTCTAGGAGTGTAGCTGTATTTTCTTCATTGAAAGGCACTGCAACAGACATCTTGCGCATAAAGTCCGAATCTTCGCCGATAAAGAGGTAATAGAGCAAAAAATACATTATCAATAGACCAATAGACTGGTGGCTCAGACTCTGGATAGAACCCAGAATAAACAGACTCGTGTAATTAACGGCCTGCGAGGCTAATTCCATTGCTTTTTCTTCTATTTTGGTCTGGAATATATCTGCAGGAATATTCAGCCTTAAGAGAAGTTCCATTAAAAAGTGACCTCCAGCTTGAATAGACGCATTAATGGAGGCCTGATCAAATAAAAGTTGCTGGATTTCGCTTACTATCACGCTTAAAAGAAAATAAAGAGGAATCAATACAACAAAGATAGAAATTATTATCACCAGTATGGCTGCAAATTGCTTCCCAATCCTGGTTTTTCTTACGAAAAAATGATAAAGAGATCTAAATATGATGAAAAGGATCAGGGCTCCAAAAATGTAATTTAGGTAAGGAAGCGTGGCATAAGCAATAACCACAGTCAGAACTGCAATTATGAGAAGAGCCAGAGCCATCTTTACATTTTTTTTCATCAAACTTAATTGGTTTTCTATTATAAAGATATAAGTATGACAATTTCTAACGGTGCATCTCAATTGCAATCATTGCGCTGCTCGATCATGCCGACGTTTTCGCTCAAGCCTTTTTTGAAAAGGCTTGTGGGCAAGCTTTCCGCCAGAAAGGTGGCCATCCTTTAATCACAAAGACGTTCGAAATGGTTTTTGAGCGTGTATAGGTAGAGAAATCTTCAAAAACGCACGGTAAGGGTTATAGTTTTAAAAAGGAAGCGATGTTTCCGTAGGGAACTGTGCACACTTTCTACAAGCAGATCAAGAGACCAGTAATCTTTAGTCTGTAAGCCTGTGAGATCGGTATTGTGGAATGAATCCCATATTTTCGCGCTTCGTACTAGCAGGTGCTCACAACTCCCCTTCCTGATCCTCCTTTTAGGTCGAAGCCTACAACTATAAGTAGCCCTTTCAGTTCCGGCTTTTCTTTTACCTTAACTGACGCAAAGAAACTGTACATATCCACCTAGAAGATAATCCGCCTTTCTGGAACATTTATTTTCAAATTGGAGGCAAGCGACTCAGTTCCAAAATTTAGTGAGGAAAATAAGTGTAACATTACTACATAGATTTATAATTTTATAACTATGTAATAGAGTCCTTCCAAATCAGCCTTAAAACTAAGGATATATAAGGCTTATTTTTGACAATATATCTGCATTTAGAGCTCCCCCATTTAAGGTACACTCTAAAAACTATTTTTTTAGAGGAATAGTTTATAATAGTCTTTAAAATCAGTAAATAATTAATATAATACCTTTGTTTGTTCACAATTTATTTTTATTTATAATTAAGGTGCATGATGTCATTTTAATCCATCCAAAATTCAATGATAAATGCAAGAAAAGAATGATATTTAATCAATTAATTGAAGCACTTAAGCTCTCTAAATAGCAAATAAATCATTTAATGGCTGTACCTTAATTGGAAAAGGACTGACACTATATTTAATTGGAAAAATAAGGCTTAATAACCCTTAAAAAAATAATTATTTTTGAGGAGTCTAAACTATGTAATGATGTTACGGCACAACAATAGTAACTATAAATCTTACTCTTAATAACTTTTCAGAGTTCCTTTCCCTCTTAGACATTTTTGATAGTTTTAGCAATGATTATGAATACCATAAGAGGGGTTTTTCGTAGAAAGACTCCCCCAGTTTGTCCTATTGTAGTACTCGTATTATAATGCATTATGATGAACAGCATCCAAAAGAAGAAAAGTGTCAGAAATACTAACCTTATTGGATGCAAAAAATCAAAGAGCAATAGCAGATGAAATTTTCGAAGATAAGAGTCCAGAAACTATCAAAAAATTTCCACGGAAAAATCTCGATGTATCAGAGCCTGTGTTTATTGTTACGGATTTTGAGGAAAGACACCCTAATGTATTAAAGGAAGTTTGTGAAGAGAAGTTAATGTATCAATATTGTTTGATGCATTTAAACAAGCTTATAGTTAGTGATTTCCCAAAAAAATCAACTATTGAACAGGAACTATTGAAATACAGGTTATTGAATATATTTTACAACTGAGAAAATGAAATTAAATTTCTGGAAAAATTTCTATCTGAAGAACTTAGCGTAATTAATAATGAAAAAAAGCATTTAGAATGGTGTAATAAGGTAAAAAAGGAATTTAATAAATTTAGACATAAAATAAATTCTTTTATATATGTCGAGTAAAGATATAAATTTTAGAGATCCTTTAGGACTCAAGTTTAAAATATTAATTGTTTAACATTTAAAAAAATAAAACGGAGTTTTTTCATTATGCAATCATCTTTAAAAATCGGAAGTATAATGAATATACCTATCAAACTAGACACATCTTTCGTTCTGGCACTTCCAATATCTGCATATTTTTTTGCAATCAATTCACAGCCATATGGTTTTGCGGGAGTTGAACCACCTATAGTTAGATATGCTCTTTCTGCTCTTTCTGCTATCTTCCTTTTTGCCTCAGTACTTTTACATGAACTTGCGCACTCTTATCTTGCAAAGCGTTATGGAGCGAATATTGCTAGCATCACTCTCCTCCTCTTTGGAGGTGTAGCTTCTATGGAAATTCCACCGAAACCTGGACAAGAAGCAAAAATAGCTTTTGCAGGGCCTTTAACCAGCCTCATCATAGGTTTTGTCTGTCTTTTTATATATGGAAATCTTATTTCTTCTAGCCCTGCACTTTCTCAAAACCCTATATATCTTATTATCTGGATTATTGGGTCAATGAACTTATTGCTTGGGATTTTCAATCTGCTGCCTGCTTTTCCAATGGATGGGGGTCGGATACTCCGTTCATTTTTTGCCAGGAAAATGTCTTATGTAAAGGCTACTCATAGTGCAGCCTTCATTGGAAAGTTTATTGCTATTCTCATGGCAATTTATGGAATTTATGTAGGTGATCTCTGGCTTCTCCTAATTGCTCTCTATATTTATGGCAGCGCATCTAATGAGGATCGATTTTACTCAGACTTAGATAGGTCTGTATAATATATAGCTAGGAATTAGCAGATTTTATCTGGATTCTGGGATATTTGTTAAGCTAGCTGAAGGCTAGCCCAAATACTCAGGGCCTAAACTTCAAGTCTCATGACAAGGTTGATAGAAAGCTTTTCTAGTTTACTTGTTTTGTTTGGCCCGTGACTGGGTTTCGCGGCCCCGCCAGTTGCTGCCCTGATTGCAACTCCAACATCAGGGAAAGCTTCTTTGTCAGTAAAATTTACTGATAAAAGTACAAACAATCCTACTTCCTGGTTGTGGAAGTTTGGCGATGGAAGTACTTCAACAGCTCAAAAACCATCACATAAATACACTAAAAAAGAAACTTACTCAGTTAGTGTAACAGTAAAGAATACTATTGGAAATAACACAACAACAAAATCCAAGTATATTACAGTAAAATAAAGTTCTAAGTGCAAAAGGAGAGTTTTTCTCCTTCAGCTACTTTTTATTTTTGGAGTTAATTCCAAAACTCAGAACTATTTTTTAAGACCTTAAATTTGGAAGCATTATTAAACTATTCCAAAATTATCATATTTTAATGTAAAAAGTAAAAGATATAAATAACTAGTCATGTGACTGAATAAGAAAAAGGCTATTCTGATTTGGAATAAGCCTTTAAATAAGCTTTCGAATAAACCTTCAAATAAGATAAGATCTGAGTGGCGGGAAGCCGTTAAAACTGACAGAGCTATAGCTTTGGGTATACGCACCTGTGGTGAAGACATATACGCGGTTTCCCTCTCGCATTGTATGGGGAAAAGTGTACTTATAATGTTCATATAGAATATCCATGCTGTCGCAGGTCGGGCCTGCAAGGATTACTTCTTCTGCACAACCTTTTTTATCACAGAAGATTGGATATTTAATGCACTCATCAAGGGTTTCTATAAGGCCCCCAAATTTTCCGATATCAAGATACACCCACTTGTACTGATTGAACCTGGCTTTTTTGGAGATCATAACAACTTCACTTACTATTATTCCGGCATTGGCGACCAGGGAGCGTCCCGGTTCTATAATGATTTCAGGCAGTTCCTCCCCGAAGTCCTCATGTAAAAAACGACGTATTTCTCCCGCATAAGTTTCTAGGTCGTGAGCCTGTGCCTGGTATTTTGCAGGAAAACCTCCACCGAGATTTATCATCTTCAGATGTATGCCTTTTTCAGCCACTGCCTCAAAAAGATATTTACATTTGGATATGGCATTGTCCCACTGGCCAATATCCCTCTGTTGGGAACCAACATGAAAAGAAAGCCCGTAAGGCTCAAGTCCCAATTTTTCGGCCTTCATAATGAGCTTATATATTAGATCAGGGTGCGAACCGAACTTCTTTGAGAGTGGCCAGTCAGCACCGTCACTTTCAGTAAGGATACGGAAAAACACCCTTGATCCCGGGGCTCTTCTAGCCAATTTTTTCAGATCGCTATCAGAATCAGTAACGTAAAGCCTCACTCCCTTTTCATATGCGTACTTTATATCCTTCTCTTTTTTGATAGTATTTCCGTAACTGATTCTTTCAGGCTCTACCCCAAGCCTGAGAAGTTGATCAAGTTCGTAGATCGTTGCCACATCAAAATTAGAGCCTTTGTTTTTCAGGGCAAGCACAACCTCATCCATGGGATTAGCTTTTACAGCATAGTGAATTTTTGCAAAGGGCATATGCTCTATCAGCTCCTCATAGCTTTGCTCTATTTTTTTCAGGTCAACTACTAAAAATGGGGTATCTTTATCCCGGGAGAATTTTCTGATTTGATTAAACTCATCTCTTGAGACAAAATCCTCCAGCGGAAACACATAGTGCTCTTTTCTCATATCTACTCCCTTTTAAAATTGAAATTGATTTGCCATCAAACTTATATACCTACTGGTTAATAATTTTTAGTATCCTATGAATTTGTAATGATTATTAAGTTTAGAATCAATTATTTTGATAATAAGCGAAAGAAAGCGATTCAAATAGGATTTTATGTATATAAAACTAATTATCGATGAATATAAAGACACAAAAATAACTGAAATCGATAAATATTTAACATAAATAGTCATATTATGGAAATACCCCTAATTTAGCTCCTTTTTCTTATTAAAGGTACTAAAACTCCTTTTACATTCATAAAAGAAGCAAGAAACCATAGATACTGTCAGAATATACATAAACAATTTTTACTTTAAAAAAGGGTATTAAGGAATTAAAACTGAATTAAAGCTGAATTAAATGATTTAAAGGCTGTAAAATCTATTTATAATGGTTTTATTGGTGAATAAGTTACTTTAAATCGTTTTTACGTAAGGCCGAATTTATGTACCTTGAAACTAATTTTTATTTGTTATTGGTGGGCTTTTTCTGGTTCTGAGTAGTACTATCAGTATCCCTATTCCTACAAGCACAAGACCATAAGTTATGACTTCCAGATTTAGCTGAGAAAAAAGAACTATAGTAGAAAGGGAGCCAAGAAAAGGAAGCAAGGGAAAATGGCCAATATTCAGGGGAACTTTAAAAGGGCGTTTTCTTCCAGGGTCAATATAACGGAGCTTTATCAAGGAGAGATTGACCATAAAAAAGACAATAAAAATCATAAAATTAGCAATATTTGCTACGACCGCAATATCCTTGAATAGAACAAACAGGATAGAGAGACCGGCAACTCCTAAAATTGCGACCCATGGTGTATGGTAATGAGGGTGCACTCGGGATAGACTTTTCGGAAGCGATCCTGAATATGCCATACCATAAACAAGCCTTGACCCTCCAAGCATAACCACAAGTACAGTATTCATAGTCGAAAAAAGGGCGATCCAGGACATGAGGACAAAAGCTTCATTCCCCAGAGATACAGCCACGACATCTGCAAGTGGAGTTCCTGAAAGTCCAAGAACCCGAAAGTCAAGCACACTTACGGAAGTTACTGCCACGCACATGTATAGGAAAACCGTAAAAGAGATAGCTATAAGCAGGGCTTTTGGAGTTGTTTTTTCGGCTTCTTTTGTTTCTTGAGATAATCGCACAATATCTTCAAAACCAAGAAATGCAAAAAAAATCAGAGTCGAGGCCTCAAAGACTCCTGCCAAACTTGAAGTTTCAAGGTAATTTACCGTTCCAAGATAAGGGAAACCTGTGTAAATGACAATTAAAAGTCCAGACACTTCTATAAAGCTTATTAAAATAGCCAGCTGTGCAGATTCCTTAATTCCGTGAATCATAATAAGGCTGAGAAAGATAAACAGTACTACCGCCGCTGTTAAGTCTCCGTTCCCGAACAGGTTACTGAAGTACCTCCCAAATCCGAGGGCAACTGCAGAACTTGTTATTACCACAAAATAAATGACAAGCAGCCCCACAAAAAGCCCAGCGCGTTCTCCAAAAGCTCTCTTTACAAACTCATACTCTGCGCCTGCCCTTGGGTACATAGAAGCGAGTTCCATATAGCTAAAGGCAGAAAGTGAAGCCGTAGCACCGGCAAACAGAAAAGAAAACCAGACCATATTGCCTGCGAGCTCTGCTGCTTTTCCTATAAGCACGTAAATTCCGGCTCCAAGAATATTGCCAATTCCTACCAGAGTAATCTCCAGTAAGCTCAGTTCCTTTTTTAGTTTAGACTCCCCGGTCATAAGAAACTCCATGCCCAAAACTTGAAATTAAGGACAATAAAATAACTTTAAAAATGGGACACAAGGCCTATTAGAAAGACCATCTTTTGAAATATTATGATTCATTTTTGATTATACAGCCCTCAAAATTATCCATTTTATAGAATGCTTTAATCCCAATAAAATGTTAGTTTCCTGAGCTACGTTTAACTCCATACATTATATCTACAGAAATTTTTTCAGAAATCGTGTCGTAGTCTAAGAAATTTATGTTGCTATTCTGCCGGAAGTTATATCTATAAATTTATATATAAATGAAAATTAAAAAAGAATGGAATATTTTTGAAAATTTCCCATTATTTAACTTATCAGATTGCTGCTGATAAGATGCTACGTAAGGTCTTTCTCCCAGATCGATTGTGACCGGATTTATTGGGACGAGAGAAGCCTTACATGTAGGGCTTAAATAAGGTTTTTCAGATCTAAATTTCGAGATTTTAAGTTAAATCTTCATCTTTTGAGCAAGTTCTCGACCTATTTCTTCAACCTTTTTCAAATCTTCTTCTTTGGGTTTGCCCTTTACCTGAAGTGTTCCTACAACTTCCATCTTAGAGGGAACTAGAATTTCTCCTGCCTGTTTCAGAGCGCCTCCTCCCCAACCGAAAGACCCGAGTATAACCCCATATTTTGCAGGTGGATTGAGGGCTTTTACCAAGTAAGTGCCGTAAAGAGCAAGAGGATGCATACCCGCAAGAACAGTAGGAGCCCCAAGAATAATAGCACGGGAATCAACTAATTCCTTTGCAATATCCCCTGTATCCGAGACTGCAAGGTCATAAATTCTAACATCTATACCTTCTTTTAACAAGGTTTCGGCAATTGTCCTGACCATTAGTTCTGTAGAACCCCACATACTCACATAGACAATAAGTGCTTTATTTTCAGTCTTCCCTGCAGTCCATTTTGCGTAGGGCTCAAGTATACGCTGCGGATTCTTATAAATAGGTCCATGACTTGGCGCGATAATCTCAATATTAAGATCCTTTATTTTCGCAAGAGCCTTTGCTCCCATTTTTCCAAAAGGCATCATAATTTCCCCGTAATAGCGTTTTGCAAGAGGAACAAGATCTTCCAGATCTTCATCATAAACACCTTGGGCTGTGTGAGCTCCAAAGAAATCACATGGGAAAAGAACCTTATCTTCAGGCAGGTATGTGAACATTGTTTCAGGCCAGTGAAGCCATGGGGCTTCGATAAAGCGTAGAGTTTTTCCTCCCAGTTCAAGGATGTCTCCTTCAGCAACAACTTTAATCCGGGCATCTGGCAGGTCATGGTAAAGACTTGCCATTTTTACGCCTCTGTCCGTCGTAACAAGCACCGAACCAGGAGCTCTGTCCATAATATAACGAATTGCATTGGAATGATCGGGTTCGGCATGGTTCATAATTAGGTAGTCAAGTTTTTCCAGGCTAGAGACTAAATTTATCTTTTCCTCGAGCTCCTCTTCAAAACCAGGATTTACGGTATCTATAAGGGCTGTTTTCTCTTTTCCTTTCACAAGATAAGCGTTGTAACTTGTTCCCTGAGGCAACGGAACCAAAGCATCAAACATTCTGCGACTCCAGTCTTTTGCCCCAACCCAGAACACATCTCTAGCAATTTCAGGAACACTGTAAATCTCCATATTTTTCCTCCACTCTCCCTTATATAATATGAAAGGGCTTGAAATAAAAGCAGATAGAAATCTCTGTCTGCTCTACAAATCTGATAGTCAGATTTGTTAATGACAAGGATTTATTTAGTGACTATATTGTATTCGTCCAATATATTTATTAGGTAAAACTCTTAATTGACAAAATCTTAAATCATAACTAATGTCTTAACTCAATTAGGACAAAACAACTGTGTAGCAAAACTATAATAGAGCGGCACTGCCTTTTTTATAGTATTTTTTTAGAAAAATAAAAAAAAGAAAAACTTTATATAGACAGCAGTAAGTTATCTTCTTCCTAGCAGGCAAGAGTTCACAAAATTATGTTCACTGTGGCAATCCATGAGCCTGGGAAATATTCGGTATTGAAATGAGGCTTTAATACCTAGAACATTGCAGTTACTTAGAACATTGCAGTTAAAAAAGAAGGGATAATTATGAAAACATCATCTATAGAATTGAATCCTAATAAACTGGTACAGTACCTCAATAAGCCAGCAAGCGAATTTACCAAAGAGGATATCATAAAGTTTGTCAAGGAAAACGGCATTAAGATGCTGACTTTCCGCTACGTTGGTGGAGATGGGAGGCTTAAAGCCCTCGCCTTCGTGATCAGAGATGAAGAACACCTTGACAACTTACTTTCCGCTGGTGAGAGAGTCGATGGATCAAGCCTTTTTACATACATCGAAGCAGACTCAAGCGATCTCTATGTCCTTCCTAAATACAGGACTGCCTTCGTGAATCCTTTTGAAGAAATCCCAACCCTGGATATCCTCTGTTCCTACTTCGACAAGGATGGACAACCTCTCGCAAGCTCTTCCGAAACCGTCATGAAGAAGGCTGCCCAGGTCCTGACCGAGAAGACAGGCTATGAACTTCAGTCAATGGGTGAACTCGAATACTACATCATCGCCAACAAAGAAGATGTCAGTATGGGTTTCCCGGCTGTTGACCAGAAAGGATACCACGAATCCAATCCCTTCACCAAATTCGACCAGCTCAGAAAGGAAGCAATGATGTACATTTCCGAAGCTGGCGGAAAAATCAAATACGGACACTCTGAAGTCGGAAACTTTACTGACGACAAATACTACTACGAGCAGAACGAAATCGAGTTCGAGACTGATACACTTGAGAACACTGTAGACCGTCTGCTTATCGCAAAGTGGATGCTCAGGATGCTTGCCGACCAGTACGGTGTAATTGTAAGCTTTGCTCCGAAGATTACTGTCGGAAAAGCCGGAAGCGGGCTGCACGTCCACATGAAGCTCCTGAAGGACGGAAAGAGCGTTATGGTCGAAAATGGTGGAGTTAGCGACACTGCAAAAACTGCAATAGCCGGCCTCCTTGACGTTGCAGCAGGAATTACTGCTTTTGGAAACAGAATTCCAACATCCTACCTGCGTCTTGTACCTCACCAGGAAGCTCCTACCAATATCTGCTGGGGAGACAGGAACCGCTCTGCCCTGGTCCGTGTGCCTCTTGGCTGGTTCTCTGAAGAATCCAGCAAGATGGTAGCTATCGCCAACCCTAACTATAATGAAGAGTTCAAGAGCCACAGTTACAAGTCTACCTTTGAATTCCGTGCCGCAGACCCCTCAGCTGACCTCTACCTCCTCATGGCAGCCTTTGCTGTAGGTATTCGCCACGGCTTTGAAATGGACAACGCCCTTGAAGTTGCAAAGAAGCTCTACATCGATGTCAACATTTTCAAGGACGAACACAAGGACAGACTTGCCCAGCTTGAGCACCTGCCTGCATCCTGCTACGAGTCCGCTCAGGCCCTGAAGAAACTGAAAGACGTTTTCCTGGAGTACGATGTCTTCACCGAAGGTATGATCAACGACAACGTAAAGTACCTTGAAGGTCTCGACGACAACAAGCTCAGTGAGAGACTCTACGGCAAGAACGAAGAAATCAGGAAACTTGTGGACTCCTATATCCACATTGGATAATCCTGTCTCAGCACTTTAAATTTTTTTTCCAAAAGAAAAAATGCAGACTTCTGCTTCTCAAGAAGTAGGAGTCTGCAAATAATATTTTTCTGAAAGTACTTTTCTGTTAAGTTTTTTGGAAAAAATAAGCTCTTGCTGCTTTTACTTTAGATTTTTACTACTTCTCGCTTAAGGCTTTTGTTGCTTTTACTTCAAACTTATTTTTACTTTCACTTAAAGCTTTTTACCCCAGCTCTTCTTCCAATGACTTTCTTCTTCTGGCTTTCTCTTTTCGAGCTTTTCAGAGTGATTTTCATGCCTCTTCAGATTTATATATCTAATGTAGTTCGGGGTTGACTTTATCTATCTTAACGAAATCTATAGGGAGCGTAAAGTGATATGTACTCGGATTGATCAAAAATGAAAGATAACAGCAATCCAGAAAAACCCGGTAACCAGGAAAAAAACCGCCTTGAAAATCCGATCCCAAAAATAACAATCATCTGTTCTGCCCCCGACCTTGCCAGCCAGAACATTAAGACCCATCTATTGAGCCTTACGGAATGGAAACTCCTTGAGCTTCCTGAAAATTCCGGACTCTCTGCGGCCAGAGAATCGCGAAACGGAAAATTCAGGCTTATTGATATTGAAGAAATACATGTTTTCCAGGATGGACTCGATAGGAAACTTGAAAATGCAGGGCTGCCAGCCTCCCTTATAATTTTCGCATCCAAACACCGGAGCAAAGAAGAAATTTCTTCCCTTACCGTACATTGCACAGGAAATCCCTCGGAAGATGCTAGGCTTGGAGGCTCCCCGAAATCTCTTGCAGTCTCTTCTCCGGCTGCTATGAAATCTATTCTTATGGAAATGAAGCGTCTAGCTGAACAAAAAGGACTGAAATACGATGTTACTCTCGAAGTGACCCATCATGGGCCTACTGAACTTTCAGTTCCATCGCTTTATGCTGAAATAGGAAGTACTGAAATGCAGTGGAAAGATCCTGAGGCAGGCGAGGTTGCTGCAAAAGCTATCCTGTCAGTTTCTCTTGAAAAAGTGCCTGTAGCCATCGGTTTTGGAGGAGGACATTATGCCATGCG
>DASXVB010000160.1:0-14443 GCA_036504475.1 Methanosarcina sp. | reverse complement strand
CGACCCGATGGGTATGCCGATTTCCCACATAATGGCTTCAGGTATGACTGGAATGAGAGCAGCTGGAGACCTTGTTGCAAGAATGGAGTTCTCGAAAAACATGCGCATAGGAGAGGCAAAAGAATACGTGGCAAAGAAGCTAGGGGTCGATACTCTGTCCCTTACGGACGAACACGTTATGCGCGAACTGCGTGAGGAACTCAATATCGGAGTCATAACTTCAGTACCAGGGGCTGCAAAAGGAATTGCCGCAAAAATGAATATCGAAAAGTTACTCGATATTAAAATTAATTCATGCAATCTATTCAGAAAGCAGATTGCCTGAAAAAAAGAGTTTGGAGAAAAGGTGATTTTATGGACAACGATAATTATCCTCCTAACTATCAAACTCACTCTCAAATAGACTTGCAATCCGCAAGAGAGTGCAGCAGGGCAAACTGCGAGCCACAAGAGCTTGAGAGAAGCATTAACTGGAAACAAGGACTTGCAATAGCTCTTGGTGTTCCTTTATTGATTCTGCCTTCCATAGGCTACCTCACCAACTATGTATGGGCTTTTTCAATAATAGTCTGGGGCTTAACTGTCATTCTGGGTTTTTTCCAGAACATTTCGTTTGGAGAACTTGCAACTGTTTTACCCAAGGCTTCAGGGCTACCAGGTTATACTCAGGTTGTTTTTGGTTCAAATACAGATAAAAACGCGAGTGAAAAATCTAGGTTGATAGGAAAATTCATCGGAGGTTTTAGTGCCTGGAGTTATTGGTTAGGCTGGAGCCCAGTAATTGGAATCTATGCGATCCTGATAGGGGATTATCTCCACGGACTGCTTCCGATCTTCAGCGCTATTCCCCAAACCCTCTTCAACTTAGTAGTCGGAGCGGTAGTGTTTGGGTCCATGATCATTATAAATTCCAAAGGGCTTAAAAATGGAGCTACACTTGGATATATTCTGGCTGTGGTATCCCTGTTACCCCTGGTTATTATCACCCTCGCCCCATTCTTTACTGGAGATTTCCACCTTACCAATATTACAGGGGCCTGGCTGCCTCAGGACTGGAGCTGGGACTTAAAGCACATTTTAATTATACTCGGGCTTTTCGCAATGGCCGAATGGAGTGCTGTTGCCTGGGAAAGTGCAGCAATATTTGGGCCCGAGTATAAGAATCCCAATACCGACACACCAAAAGCTCTGCTGGTCTGCGGCCTAATTTGCCTTGTGCTCTATGTGCTCGTCCAGACATCAGTTATAGGAGCTCTCGGAGTTAAAGGCGTACTTGCAGACCCTATCTCTCCAATGCTTCCCCTTGCAAAGCTTTCTTTAGGTCAGGTAGGAGGATCGATTGCTATCATCATGCTGGTTGCAGCCATGATCCTGATCATCCAGACTGCCTTCCTATCCTCGGCAAGATCTATCTACTCAATGGCAATTGAAGGTAACCTGCCAGCTGTCTTTGGAAAACTGAACGCTAACGGGAACCCTGTGAATGCAATGATCGTAGATGGTCTCTTTAATATGTGCCTGATTCTTCTTGGAAGTCCGACTGCAATTCTCTCAGCTTCTGCAGTTGGATACATCGTCGCAAATGGGATGAGTCTCTTTGCCTACGTTAAATCGAAAAAGGACCCTGAATTTTCAAAACTGGAAAGGCCCTTCAAAGCTCCTCGCGGCTGGACCGAGATAGCTCTTGCAACCGGAATTCTGAACATCCCCTTCTTCCTGATTGGGATCGTATATATCAGCACTCTGGAAAGTGGATGGATTGCCACAGTGGTTGGTTTTGTTGTGCTTCTCCTGTATGTACCTATGTGGGGCCACTTACAGAACGAATTAAGGACTGCACAGAAGCACGAAACCGTTCTTATCGCGGACTGAGTTCTGCCAGTGTAACAATCATTGTGCTTGAAATTCCAGAGAATAGAACCATTTTCAGGTTCTATCTTTTTATTAGCTGAAGACAGGATAGGCTTGATAAATATTAAATATCAGTGCCCTTCTTATTACCTTTTCTTTATTCAAGCATCCATTTCCACACTGATTTAACCGTGATTATTTTTTTCCCGTCTGTGCCTTCAACTTTCACGGTTTCTTCGTCATCCATTGTCAGAATAAACCCCTCTTCAAGGCCGTACTCATTCATGGCTTCCGTAAGCCCCAGAATCTCTCTTTCCCTCACTGCTGGGTTTCCGAAGCAAATCGAAATCTGAATTGCAGCCGAAACTTCCTGGCTGTCTTTTTCCTTAATAACAAAATCACATTCTCTTTTGTTCCGGAAGTAGAATACCTGTTTTTCCCTTCTCAGAAGTTCAAGGAATACAAGATTTTCAAATCTCAGCCCGAGGCTGTCAGGGTAACTGGGATATACCGCCTTGAAAAGTCCGGTATCGCCCACATAAATTTTGCAGGGAATGTCTTTTTCCTTCCCGCTTCCCTGGAGACGATTGATTTTTGGGACACGATACAGTACGAAAAGGTCTTCTAGATAGTCCAGATAGGTGTCTATAAGTTCCTCACTCTCGATTTCACTAACTTTTTTCAGGGTAGCGGGGGAGTATTCCGAAGCCATATTAGAAATCAGGAATATGGAAAGCTTTTTTAACTTCTGGACATCATAATCAGCTGCAGCACCTTTTTGCAACCCTTCTTCAAAATATTTTCGGGAAAGACTGATGTCATTGTTTTTGATTACATCCGGAAAACCGCCATTTTCAAAATACTGCAAAAACATACATAATAGTTCATCGCTTCTAGAAGGTGTAAGAGAGTTTGGTTCTGGTATACCGGTATTTTTTATCTGCAGATATTCCTTGAAAGAGAATGGGAAAAGCTTTAAAACTCTGCCTCTACCTGCAAACCTGGTAGAAAATTCATCTATCACTTTTGATTTCGATGAAGTTAGAAAAATTTCTGCCCCTTGTCTGTAAAGCCTGTCAACCCAGTTCTCCCATTCAGGTAGATTATGGATTTCATCAAAAAAGTAGAAAATCCGGCCTGCTTCAACTTGGTCAGATTCTTTTTTGCAAATTTCGGCTGCAATCTCCTCAATAGCCTGTAAACCTCCAGATCCGAGTCCCTGCATTCGACTGTCTTCAAAATCAATATAAATTTTTACTCCATCAAGGTTACTGGCAACCTGACTCATGAAGGAAGTTTTACCTGCATGAGGGGGTCCTGAGATCAGTTTAATTTCACTGCCTTCCATGGAACACCAGGGGGAAATATTACGGGGAATTAAATCTAAGAAATTTTGGAAAAAAACCTGGTGACTGAATATCAGGGGGAGAAGTTCTAATTTTTGCATATTTATCAAAATAATTAGTGAAATGTAATTATATAGTTTTTCTGGCAGGAATAAACACTACATGCAAAAATAACTTTATTGCATAAAGCTGAAAATTAGCAAAAATCATCCTGCAAGTTTGTGAGCTTAGAACTTTTAGCTGACAGAAAACGTTTTTTTATACGAACTTGAATCAGTCAGGTGTTAATTTAATAGCGTTAAAATAAATTCATAGAAACATATAAATAACGGAGTAAATATGACCCCTTTATAAGTAATAATTAAGTAAGCAGGTAATATTTAGTCAGTAGGCAAGAATCCGATAAGCAAGTAGGGATTATTTTCTCGAGACTTTATTAAATTTCATTCTTTTTTGGTTCATAAACTGTTTTTGTCTTCCCGCAGCGCGTACATACGAAATACTTTTCTCTAACATTTGAAGTATAAATATTCAAACCACCACTTCTTTTCCATTTATGCAACCCTATAAGACATAAAATGTTTTTTCTTTTAGGCTTTCCGGAAACCTGATAAGAAGTTCTGGAACCCAATAATTTCACTCATATCTGACCTCCTAAAGTTAAAAAGGAAATAAGTTCTATGAAAATGATAAAACTATATCTCATCTGATTTTACATAAATAATCTTTTGTTGTTTTTACAAGTTCGCGAGTAGGGTAAATGTTAAGCAACTTCTAACATTTTTTCTGCTTTATTTTCCTGATTAAAAGTTATGCCTATAACTACAAACACGAAAAGCAGCAATATTAAAGCATCATTCTTGCCCAATGAACAGATAAGTGAAATTCACTGCTAAAGGCAACAATATAGATAAATAAGGCAAAAAAGAAAGAATTCTTTAAAGATATATTTATCAAAAATTATCCTTTATTGAAAAAAGAATGCTCTTAAAGAATAAATGATTACCAACTTACATGAAAATCAAAGTTGCGCTAGCGCGAAATTCCGTTAAAGGAGAATAACCCTAAACAATTTAGCTTGAGCAGAAGTTAACAATAGAAAAACGGAATTGAGAATCATATTATTATCAACGATTACAGGGGAAGTTTTACATCCCCGCAGCAAGCTAGCGGGGTATTCGACTGAAATAAAATAAGAAGGGGCTTATTCGTCGGTCCTTTTAGAGAGATGCCGGTTAATTACAGGAGAAGCCTTTCAATACATCTCAACGTTCTGATGCAATTAAGCTTCTCCTGCTTTTGTATCCAGGCGGAGGATTGTACAAATGAGCCCACTACAGGCTTTACGTTTTATACCTGTTTATTTAATCCGTGGTTGATTAGTCAGCAGTCAGCGATTGAGATCGCTGGCCAAACAGTCGCTTAGAACCAGCCGTCAAAGCCGTCAAAGCCGTCGCCTTTAATCTTACAAGCACGAACTGCTGTTACACAGCAAGCTTCGCGCTCCTTTTTACATCCACAGCCGCGCTCAAAGCCACATCCACCGCCTCCAAAGCCAAAGAATCCACCGCAGCCACCGCAGCCATCGAACCTGTTTCTAAAGAATGGAAATCCTCCCATTGTATTTACCTCCTATATTATATTTGTTATTTTATGTTTAGTTTTTCTATTTATCTTTGTAATTATATATAGTGGAGCAAATATAACTTAAGGATTCGAGTATATAATCCTCTAATCAAATATTATATCGACTCCCCAACTCTGTTATTACTTTTGACAATTGTGTTAATCTACTTTTGAGAATAGAAAAGCAGATTTGACTTTAGTTGTCATAAAGTGCAATCAATAATATAGTTATAAAATATATAAGCATAATAGAATAATATATTCTTAATATAAAATAGTCATTGAAAAAGCTGGGGAATCATGCTCCAGGAAATACGTTTAATTTTAAGTTTAATTTACAAATTTTGATTTTATAAAGTTCTCTAAAACCAGGAATTTTAATCTTTAATTATGCATTTACATAGAAATAGAACTTCTATGACATAAATAAGTTAAATTTTCTAATTAATGGCTCTTTAAAGGCTTAAAATATGTGAATTTAACAAAAAAGAACAATATTACTCATCCGATTTTTGAACTTCAACACTCTAATATCTTAATCAAAAAGTTGATTATTCGTAAGTTGAGTGTTTCTTATAAATACATAATTTCCCATTAAATTAAAGCATTTTCCGAAATTGGGTCGTGTCCATGAGTTATTGATCAATTCCGAAAAAGCAAGTACATTCATCTTATTTGATAATAATGTAGAAAGAGTCTTGTGTATACGTTTTCAGTAACTCAGACCCACTACTCGAAATTGAAATCAGGAGAAATCTGAAAGTTGAAATCTCGGAGTTATAAAATTAACAGAGACAACAACGTTACACCAATTTTTGAAAGGGCCAACTGTAATTAAAGTAGTGAGATGAAGCTCTGATATATTATTAATATATAATTAGTGGCTAGATAGTATGAAAGGTTAGGATAACTCATGAAAAATCAAAGTAAATGCAGATCTGAAAACAGAGCTGTTATAAACACTTATGTCCAAATATTTCTAAATTATAGTCACTGTTTTTCAACTAAACTACATTAATGCTGGATGAATAAAGTGAGATGGGCTCATTCGTTGGTCCTTTTTAAGGAATGCCGGTTAATTATAGGAGACATTTCAATACATTTCAAGATTCTAATGCAATAAAGATTCTCCTGCTTCTATCGGCGAAAGGTTATATGAATGAGCCATCATCGGTTTTACATTTTATATTTATCTATTTAATGGTTGATTAGTCAGTAGTCAGCTATTGAGATCACTGGCGAAACAATTATTTAGTCCCACCAGCCGTCACGGCCGCCGCCTTTAATCTTACAGGCACGAACTGCTGTTACACAGCAAGCCTCGCGCTCCCTTCCGCAGCCGCGGCCGCCCCACCAGCCATCACCAAAGCCGCCCCAGCCTCCGCCGCAGCCGCCACAACCATCAAACTCTCTTCCTCTTCCAAATAATCCAAATCCTCCACCCATAATATTTACCTCCATATTTTCTAGATTTTTATCGTTGTATGTTTTTCTTATATATTTACATGATTTTTTATATATTAGAGCAGATATAATATAAGATTCGAGTGTGTTTCTCGCCAATCTAATTTTATATCGACTCCCCAACTATATTGTTACTCCTGACAATCACGTTGTAATCTATCCTCACTTAAAAAGAAGTAGATTTAGCTTTAATTGCCAGAAAATACAATTAATAATATAATTATAAATTATATAAACTTAATAGAATAATATGTTCTTAATATAAAATAGTCATTAAAAAAGCTGGGAAATCATGCTCCATAAAACGTGCTTAATTTTACGTTTAATTTATGAATTTTAATTCCGTTAATTCATATAAAATTGGGAGTTCAAGCTTTTAATTCAATGTTTAGACAAAAATAAAGTTTCTAGAGCATACATAAGTTATATTCTCTAAATATAACCTATTTAGAGACTTAATACATATGCATTTAGCAAACAAAAATAGTATTACTCATATGATTTTTGAACTTTAATACTCTAACTTTTTTATAAAAAAGTGAGTTATTCATAAAGATGATTGCTTCTTTTAAACACTTAATTTTCAATCAAATTAAAGCATTCCCAAATTTGACTTGGATGGATAAAGTGAGATGGACTCATTCATTGTTCCTTTTTACAAAATGCCTATCAATCACAGGAGAGACCTTTAAGTGCATTTCAATATTCTGATGCAATCAAGGTTCTCCTGCTTCTATCGGCGCAGGACTGTATGAATGAGCCATCGTCGGTTTTACATTTTAAATCTGTCTATTTAATTTATGATTTTTTGATCAGCTATTGAGATAGCTGATCAAAAAATCGCTATTTACCACCAGCCGCGGCGGCCTTCGTCTTCAAACTTACAGGCACGAATTGCTGTTATGCATGATGCTTCGCGCTCCCTTCCGCGGCCACATCCACCATCAAAGCCGCATCCACCATCAAAGCCGCCAAAGCCGCCAAAGCCACCGCAGCCGCCGCAACCATCAAACCCTCTTCCTCTTCCAAATAATCCAAATCCTCCACCCATAATATTTACCTCCATATTTTCTAGATTTTTATCGTTGTATGTCTTTTTTATATATTTACATGATTTTTTATACATTAGAGTAGATATAATGTAAAATTAGAGTATATTCTTGCCAATCTAATTTTGTATCTACTCTTCAACTATATTATTACCCCTAGCAATCACATTGTAATCCACTCTCACTTAAAAAGAAGTAGATTTAGCTTTAATTGCCAGAAAGTACAATCAATAATATAATTATAAATTATATAAACTCAATAGAATAATATGTCCTTAATATAAAATAGTCATTAAAAAAGATGGGAAACCATACGCTGAGCAGATAAGTTTAGTTTCATATTTAAGTTACAAAGTGTAATTTTCAAAAAAACTCAATAAAATCAGAAACTTTAGTCTGAAATTAAAATTTATGCAAAAATAAAGCCCCTAAGATACAAACACGCTATATTTTTCAATTATAAGCTATTTGAAGACTTAAAACACATGCATTTAGCGAAAGAAAATAGTATTACTTATACTATTTTTAAACTCTAGTACTCCACTACCTTTGTTTACAAGTTGGAAATGGCAAATTTTCATTCGACTAGTGGCTGAATTTGAAGATCTGTTAATGCTCTGCACGCATCTCAGCCTAAATAAAAACCCCTTCGTCTTCAAAAACATGAAAATTGGAGTTGATAATTTGCAGGGAATAAATTATAGCCATCAATTCAAGGCAATTAATCAGAAGTTATCTTCCTGTTTTGAATTGATGGCTATTATTATTTCATCTATACTCAATATTTCTTGGGCTCAGCGATTGGCCTGGCAATTATTCTTACCACCAGTCGCAATCGCCCCAGCCACAGCCGCCACGGCCCCAGCGACGCCAGCCGCCGCCCCAGCCGCAGCCGCCCCAGCCACAGTTTCCAAACCACATTAGATTTACCTCCAATATTTTGCTATGTTATTTTATATTTTTCAGATTCTGTATAGGGGGCTTTTTAGATTGGAGAATTACACTTCTAATCAAAAGTCTTCACCCACCCCCAATAATACTTTCACAGCGACTTTTTTAAAAGTTATTAGAGTTACTTGCTTCCTTTTAGAGAGAAACAATCTTGCCATGAAAGTACAATAAAACATAGAATTATAAATTATATAAAAGACCTAGAATAACTGTTTCTTAATATAAATAGTCTTTATAAAATTGAACAAGCCCTCTGTCAATAAAACAAGTTTACTTTTGAATTTATTCTACAATTTTTAGTTTTAGAAAAGCTCTCAACAAATCAGGAATAAAAATCTGTAATTGAATATTCAGCCAAAAAATATTGTTTCAATGATCTGAATAAGCCCTATTTTGTAGTCAAATCCAATTTAAGGCCTTAAAAGGCGTGAATTTTGTTGAAAAAGTTGCATAACTCTTTTTATTATTTAACGTTATAACTTCAGTCTTTTTCGTACTATGCAAAATATCCATATAAAGGACGACTTTTCAATATACTAAGTTTTTCAACTCAGAACTGGAATAAATATAAGGTAACTTGTTAATTTATTATACATGTGCCCTTTTTAGTTAGACTTCACGATTTTTAAAAATCACAAATCCCCATCAATTTCTTTGCCCACTTCAATTTCTTTTTCTTAATTGGGTTTACGTCGCTATCTTCAAAATCAAAACCTGCCAACCTAATTTTTTTAGCTCCAAATTCCCTAGCTACAAAAAAACACCGGTCTCCATCACTGAAGCCTCCGAAATTGTAGACCTTATCAAAAGGTCTTGCCTGGGTAGTTGCAATAAATCGTTTAAAGCGAGGCACATATTTTTCAAGCTTATCGATATTGTCCCCATGCGCGTGAATTAGGACTATTGAGCCATATTCACAGGCAAGGATCTCTTTCTCGATGTCCGCTTCAGAATTGCCATCAAGGTCGGTACAGATGACCTCAGGTACAATGCCCATATCCATTAATACAGCAGCTGCTCCATCGGCCGCAATTACCGTAAAATCAGAAAAATTAATTTCCAAAAGATCGCTCCTGAGTATGGGAGCATTTCCGCACACAAGAACAAGCTTTTCGGAAATTACGGCTTTAAGTTCAGACAGATTGGTAGTGTTTTCTTCTGTCAGCATGCGGGAAAGGAATAGAGCTGCCTTCTCATCCCCTGCTCGATCAAATCCGAAATCTTCAAGAATTTGTTCATAAATAGGTTCCCAGACAGCAAAATCCATATGAATCAATTCCCTTTCCGTTTTGTAATTCGAGTTTTAAACTTTTTTTGATTTTCGACCCTTTTTAAGAGTTTATTTCTTTGCAATCCCCATCTTCATGGCAATGCCTTCGACATCCCAATCCTTTACAAGAGATCCAGAGATATCAATATCACTACCAAGGTCAAGGATATCGGCTCTTACCTCTTCTGCTATCAGGTCTTTCAGGGTTTCAACGAGCTTCAAGACCTTTTCGTCTCCGATCCTAACAGAGGCGCGGATATTTTCATCCACTACAAGATCAAGTTCCTTCCGCATGTCCTGAAGCCTGCGAATTACTTCTCTTGCATACCCTTCAGCTTCCAGTTCGGGAGTAAGGTTTGCATCCACATAAACAAGGCTGGCATCGGATTCTGCACTTGCGGTACCTTCTGGAAGAGTTTCTTTGAAATTTGCCATGCCCGGAGTTATTGTAACCATTGTTCCGTCTGCAAGTGAGAGTTCAAACTCACCAGTCTCGGCAAAGGCTTTTTTCAAAGCAAAACCGTCAATCTTCTGCAGGGCAAGGATGACTTTTCCTGCATCTTTCTTAAACACAGGGCCTATTTTACTTGGATCAGGAATTACTTCAAGCCCGAGTTCATCCCAGCTCTTAGCAACACCTGTCAGGAAAATTGCCTTGGAATTGGTCTGGTCCATAAGAACTGAGCGGAGTCTCTCGACAGCCTTTGCTACGTTCTCACTTTCTGGGGAAACAATTATTCGGGAAACAGGCCACCTGAGCTTTCGTCCTGCTTTCTGGCGGGCGTTTGAGGCGGCTTCCACAATAGAACGTGCAGTATTCATGGCTGCCTCGAGCTCAGGGTCAAGATAGGCTTCATTGACCTTTGGCCAGTCACACATATGGACCGATTCCAGTGCACTTGGATCTACGTTTTTTATCAGGTTCTGGTACATCTCTTCAGCCAGGTAGGGCATGAAAGGAGAAATCAATTTTGTAAGGGTCACATAAACTTCATAAAGCACGCAGTAAGCTGCAAGTTTATCAGGATCATCGGCTTCGGTCCAGGTCCTTGGA
Organism: Methanosarcina sp.; assembly: GCA_036504475.1. Lineage (GTDB taxonomy): Archaea > Halobacteriota > Methanosarcinia > Methanosarcinales > Methanosarcinaceae > Methanosarcina. Next base: position 3,832 of record DASXVB010000160.1, on the reverse strand, counting down.
CGGATAAGCTGGATATACCAGCGAGAAAGATCTTCCAGAGTAAACTCCAGAATTTCACGCACGGCTTTATGAAGGAGATAACCGCTCATTGCTTCATCTACGGCTTTGACAACGGACTGAACTCTTGAGAGAATCCACCTGTCCTCTTCCCTGAGCGCGTCTTTCACGGAATCAAGGCTAACCTTCAGCGGATCAAAATTATCGAGCGCCATATAAGGCAGCGGGAACCTGAAGACATTCCAGAGGATGTTGATTGAACGGTGGACAGTTTCCACTTCTTCTTGGTTAAACTTAAGGTCATCCCAGGGTGCGCTTGAGGAAAGCACATAGGCACGCAGGGTGTCAGCCCCATACTTGTCGATGATATCAATTGGGGAAACTACGTTTCCGAGGCTCTTGGACATTTTCTTTCCGCCTGCATCAAGCGTAAAGCCATGCATGAGCACACTCTTGTACGGAGCTCGTCCAAAGCCCACCATGCTTGCTCCGAGCTGTGAATAGAACCAGCCACGAGTCTGGTCATGTCCCTCAGTGATAAAGTCGGCAGGCCACCATTCATCAAATTCCTCCCTGGTCTGGGGGAACTTCAGGGTAGCCCAGGAAGCAACAGCCGAATCAAACCAAACATCGAAAACGTCCTCGACACGCTTTTTCTCTCCACCGCACTCACAGGGAATAGTTATTTTGTCCACGTAGGGGCGGTGAAGTTCAACATCGCTGTCTGTTCCGGATTTTTCCAGTAGTTCAGCTTTGGTTCCTATTACCTCAAGCTTTCCGCATTTCTTACACTTCCAGACCGGAATTGGAATTCCCCAATAGCGCTGCCTGGAAATACACCAGTCTCTGGCACCTTCAACCCAGGTTCTGAATCTGGCTGAACCTGCCCAGTCAGGGTACCAGTCTACGGCATCAATCGCCTCAAGCATTTTGTCCTTTATATCTGTAACCTTGAGGAACCACTGTTCGGTTGCTAGGTAGATTATAGGAGTCTTACAACGCCAGCAATGCCCGTATCTGTGCGTGACAGTTCCTTCTGCAAGCAGACGATCGCGTTTTTTAAGGTCTTCAATCACAATAGGGTTTGCTTCCCTGACGTTCTTGCCTGCATATTCTCCGGCTTCATCTGTATAGGAACCGTTCGGGCCCACTGGGCAGAGAATCGGAAGCTTATACTTCACGCCAACGTTAAAGTCGTCCATACCGTGCCCTGGAGCAATATGTACACAGCCTGTGTTTTCTGCAGTTACATAATCGGCAAGATAAACGCCATGCTTAATCTCGTTCTGAACAGGCACCAGATCCCCAACAGGGCTTTCGTACTCGAGTTTCGTTAGGTCTTCCCCAAGCATTGTCTCAAGCACTTCGTAGTCAACATACCTGCCCTGTTTAAGAACATTCTCGATCAGGTCTGTAGCGGCAATCAAAATTTCTTCAGAACCGTTCTGCCTGATTGCCCTGAATTTTGAGTACTCAAAACCGGGATGTACGGCTACAGCTACGTTTGCCGGAATTGTCCAGGGGGTAGTTGTCCAGATGACTATGAAGGTATTTTCCTCGCCTTTGATCTTGAATTTCACATAGATTGAAGGATCAGTCCGCTCGGCATATTCAACCTCAGAATCTGCAATTGCAGTCTCGCAGCGCGGGCACCAGTTGACTGAGCGTTTGCCTACATCCAGAAGGTTTTTTTCACTGGCCTGCTTGAGGGTCCACCAGGCAGCCTCAATGTAATTGTCTTTTAAGGTCATGTAGGGGTCTTCCCATTGCATCCAGACCCCAAGTCTCTGGAACTGTGCAGTCATTGCCTGCTTCTGGTTGATGGCAAATTCTTTACATTTCTCAATAAAATTCTCTACCCCAAAGCTCTCAATATCCTTTTTGTTCTTGAAACCAAGAACACCTTCAACTTTGACTTCTATTGGCAAGCCATGCATATCCCAACCAGGACGCTCTAGAATATTGCGATTATTCATAGAGTAATAGCGGAGAATGGAATCTTTGATGATCTTATTCCAGGCAGTCCCCAGATGGATATGTCCGGTCGTATACGGAGGTCCATCAACAAAAAAAAGCCTTTTTCCGGTCTTGCGGTTCTCCCGGGTTTTTCGATAAGCATCGTTATCTTCCCAGAGCTGCGTTACTTTTTTTTCAATATTCTCTGCATTATACTTGGCAGTGATTTCTTTTATCATAGAAGAACACCAAACGTGACATCTTTTATAGGTGATAGTTTATATATCTAAACATGGGGAATGAGTCAATCTTAGATGAATATTTGCAAAGGTTAGAGGATGATGGGTTAAGTAAACGAACATTGGATAACAACATATTCATATTAAAACCTTTTATCAAATGGCTTGATGGACAGGAAATTACAGACAAAATTGTTTTGGCTTACCTCAGATCATTAAAGCCCAAAAATTACAGTGATAGTACTCTGTATCAATACCGTGCCGTTTTAAAAAAGTTTCTATCAACGATATCACCAGAACAAGCACGAAGTATAAAACTTAAAGTTAAACGTAAGGAGCCCCCTATTATACTGTCACAGAAAGAGGTAGAGCAATTAATAGATGCCTGCAGAAATCCACGAGATAAGGCACTAATATCGTTTCTTTATGAGTCCGGTTGCAGAAAGGGTGAACTAGTTTCAATCAGGTTGGAGAATGTAACATTTACCGAATACGGTGCAACTGTGACTATACCCAAAGGCAAGACTGGACCGCGTACTATTCCAATTGTATATGCCGCTAGCTACCTCCGGCAGTGGGTTGAGAGTCACCCGACGAAAGGAAAATCCGATCCGCTTTTTTGTTCATTACAGGAGCCCTTTTCACAGTTTTCTTTTTCAGGGTTGAAGCATTTAATGCAGACACTACAGGAACGAACAGGCATTAAAAAGAAAGTCTATCCTCACCTATTCAGACATTCACGAGCTTCTCATCTCGCAAATCAATTTACAGAACAGCAACTCAAACAGTTTTTAGGATGGACTGCAGGCTCAAATATGGCTGCTATTTATGTGCACCTGTCACAGAGGGATATTCAAACTGCTGTGCTCAAATCGTATGGGATAGAGTCATATACTGAGGATAAAGATACCTTCAAAGTAGGTCGATGCCCGAGGTGTAAGGAGCTCAATCCCGAAACGTCCGCTTATTGTGGAAAATGTGGTTTACCATTAAAAGATGATATGCGGGAGAAATACGAAAAAGATATGGCTGAAATTGATTTAGAAATCATGAAAGCAGTTGCAGCAAACCCGAAGGTATTAGAAGCCCTTGCGGCGGAATTGAATAAAATACAAAACAATAAAACCAAATAAGTTTTTAAAGTCATACATTCATTTCTTTTTTACCGATTCGACCTGTGCTGTTAAAAACGAGACGAGGATGTTGAACCACAACAATTTTTTCACAAATGGGTCGAACGCAAATCAAAACGCGGCTTCCGCTACTTGTGATTTTGCTCAGTTCGTTGAGAATCACAGGGCAACTCTTGATTACCTAACACAATTTGGCACACCGCTAGATCGTGCAAAGGCTGCAATTCTGTTGAAACTTGCTTCGGGGGTGAGTCTGTGACCACCCTCAAGCTTCACTTAAAATTCATACGAAGTCAAAGCACGCTGAAAATTCGAAAAACACTAACGGCTGTATGCCAACTCAATTGCTCTTTTTATATATCTTAAATTATACTCTGTAGAAAGTTTTATATAGTTTCCTGACGTATATAGTAATATTAGACTTAGTCACGTCCAAGGGGGGACTATATGCCTAGAATGAAAGGAAACCGTGTTGAGTTTATAATGAGTGTTGAGCCTGAACTGTAT
>DASXVB010000159.1:0-2172 GCA_036504475.1 Methanosarcina sp. | reverse complement strand
GATTATAAAAACAAGAATCAAGCTGAAACCTATTATTTTATTTTTATTCTTCCATCTGTTAATTTGTACTTTTTCGTCCACTTTGCATCCATAATAAATTTAACTTCATGTATATATATAAGCAGTTCCGTTGCAAAAATTTCAAAATAAGCATGTAAATGTATGAATTAGGGTTCATGTCCAGAGACCTTCCGCAGTAAATTTGATTTAAATCTTCTGACATAGTCCAGTGGAAATATGGAATTCCTTGGGAGTTTCATTAAGTGTTACTTCAGGAGGTCTGTGGACATGAACCCTAGCTTAATGAGAATCCGGGCTCCTGGAAAAGTCCCAATGCTTAGAACTTGTGCAGATTTCAAAAGGGAATACGAAAACGAGTACCTTTCGAAATTTTAATTCTTTTCTTTTCCGAAAGTGGTATATGTTGCGCTCCACTATTGAAAAGAAACGAGGTTAACAAATGACTGAACCAAAAAGAAGGCAAGGCCAAAAGAAAGCAAATGGCACGAAGGCAACCCCTAAACCCCTATGTCCCAAATGTGGGGAAATTCTAAAACGAAATTATACCAGGGAAGTAGTCAACGGAAAGCAACAGTATATAGGTGCTGGATGGAGTTGTCCTTCTAAGACTTGTGATTATATTGTGAAAGACCTAGTGGAGATTGAAGAAGAGGCAGTGGATGGCACAGATAAGGCAGGGAAAATAAAGAAACTAACGGCTGAGTTCATCAAAACGCATGAACGGCTTAACGAGTTGGCAGAACAGATAAAAGAGCTTGAAACAGAGTAATAACCATTAAAATATCTGTATTAGCAATAAACCCCATTACACGGAGGTTGAAGGATGGAAAATCAAGATGAGATAAGAGAATACTTATCAAATATAATAAAACTCTGTGAAAATTCCCTCGAGGAACTTGAAAGCGTATCCGATTATACGACACTTATAGACAATTTCAACAAAATTGATGAGAATCTTCGAAAATTGAAACTATATTCAATTTTTGACTCACATCTTGAAGAGAAAATACAGGATTGATTCTTTTTTTCCTTTTTGCACCATCTATCCACCCCGGATCCGTGCAGGCCTGACAAGGGGACAGGCTATAATCAATATGTAAAGGTTTTTCCTAAAAAGAGAATATTGCACAGGGCTTGCAGAGAAATTGGTTAGAAGGATGTGTTTCTAGGTGGTAGTATCACGTAAGCCCTGTGTATTTTTGAATATGTCTATTAAATTCTTTTCTATTTTGTGCTGGAGAACTTCCAGATTAAAAAGAAAAAAACACAAGAGTTAACATTCTGAACGTAAATGTATCCGATATGCAACAATTAGAAGTAGGAAAACCATATCAAGCAGATTAAAACGAATTCCTGAAGGTTTCGTTTTCAATCAAGGTGGTGGCTTTCTCCAGATAGTCCTTGATAGTCCTCTTGATTCGGAAATTAAAGAAATCGAAGATGGGAAAATAAAACTTGGGCTCATTGAAGAAAAAGGGGTCCCGTTGCAAAAAATCTCAGAATAAGCATGTAAATCTATAGACAATAAACAAAAACCAAAATATTCAAGAAGATTTATCAATTTATGGAACTATTCCAAATAATTGATTAATATATTTAGCTTCATTAAGACCAGAATAATTAAAATTTTTGATTTGTCCTTTTTTAACCATATTCTTAGCTTCAATTCCTTTTAAAGTTTTGTTGGCAGATCGAAAGGACTGAAATCCTAACATTGGATTAACGTTCATGTCCAGAGACCTTCCACAGTAAATTTGATTTAAATCTTCTGACAATGTCCAATGGAAATATGGAATTCCTCGGGAGTTTCGTTGAGTGTTACTGCAGGAGGTCTGTGGACATGAACTCTAGAACTCTAATTTTGCAGATACTCCAATATACGGAATTTTTTTGATATGAAGGTTCTTATTGCAAAAAATCTGGCTTTTTTACAAAATCAGCATAAACCTTCACAATTAGGAAAGTTAATCATTCTCATCACGTGGAAAATAGTACATAAAGGTTTCAATTATAGCCTCAAAGTACGTGACGGAAATTTTTGCAACACAACCCGCTTTTTTTCAAATAACAACTTATGAATTTCTTTTTTGTAACTATTTAGGAGCTACTTAACACTGTTATTTTTCTTATTCATTGAAAAATTGAATATTA
>DASXVB010000158.1:0-9065 GCA_036504475.1 Methanosarcina sp. | reverse complement strand
GTTTCTCCACTGGTCACAAATGGAGTAGTATTTTCAGGTACAATCACGGCTGTGGGAAATAATGAAACAGGCGTAACTTATCCATTTGGAGATTATGGAGGTCCAACTGAAACCCCGCTTATAACCTCGGGGATACTCAGGACGTTTGATGCCGAAACTGGCAGAGAACTCTGGGAATTCAATGTAGGAGCCCCAATTAGCATAGGTGGACCATCTATAGGAGACGATATGCTATTGGTGCCAACAGGAAACAATATGGAAGCTGCCAACCCAGGAGGCTATATAGTTGCCTTCGGACTTCCAAAAGAGTAACTGAGTATATTGAGTATTATTTAAGCGGCAGAAAATGAGCCGCTTAAAATCTTTTTTTAGATATTGCCTTTGAGAGTCTTGCGCTAGATAACATGAGCGTTTTTCCTCTAGAAGCTTTGAAAGAGAGTTGTCTTCGACTGATTACTCATGAAAAAGAGGTTTAAGGAAAGGTATTATTCCCAAGAAATAAATAAAGCATCAATATTGATTCATAGCAGTGGGGAATGATAATGATTGAAACTAGAAAGATAGCAAAGGTTCTGAAGAGCAAGCCTACAATTGAAGGAGCAGGGGTCCACCTCAAACGTGCATTTGGATTCAGCCAGGTTCCTATTTTCGATCCTTTTTTGCTCCTGGATGATTTTAGATCCGATGATCCAGAGCACTATATCAAAGGTTTTCCATGGCATCCTCATCGTGGTATAGAAACGATCACTTACGTTCTTCGTGGAGATGTAGAACACGGAGACAGCATGGGAAACAGAGGAATTATTTCATCAGGCGATGTACAATGGATGACTGCCGGAAGTGGAATTATCCACCAAGAAATGCCCAAAGGAGATCCAGATGGTTCGATGTATGGGTTTCAATTATGGGCTAATCTTCCCAAATCCCACAAAATGATGGACCCAAGATACCGGGACGTGAAAAAAGATCAAATCCCAGTGGTATCGTTGGAGAATGGCACGAAAATCAGGGTTATCTGTGGAAGCATAGGAAGTAGACAGGGACCCATTAGAGATATAGTCACAGATCCAGAATACCTCGATATAACTGTTCCCGGTGGATCAGAATTTTCTCATGCGACAAAACGTGGACATACTGTCTTGGCTTATGTTATCGAGGGAAAAGGGTATTTTTGCAAGGAGAAGGAAATATTTTCTTATGAGATGGAAGGAGTCAACTATTTTGATATGAAGCGGGATCCCTTCCTGGATAATGGAGATCTTGTCCTCTTTGGTGATGGAGATCAAGTTCTGATTTCAACTGAAAAAGATCATGTTAGGTTCTTGCTAATATCAGGAAAGCCCATCGGTGAACCAGTTGCTTGGTATGGCCCTATTGTAATGAATACGCAAAATGAGTTACGCATCGCTTTTGACGAGCTCGACAATGGGACGTTTATCAAGCGTAAGAGCTCTTATTGAAAAGAAGAGATAAAGTTCTATGAAGATGCATAGCAAAATAGGATGCACGGGAGACCTATTGAGCGGTTTATTTGAAGCTTAGTATCTTACTTAAGATGCCTCGTTCATAAGTAAGATATAAACAAATGACTCCTTAAAGTTTATGTACTATAACTTCAGGAATCCGGTAAAAAAGATAAAAGAGGAGATTTAAAGCACAATATCTGGCATCCGGAAAAATAAATCTGCCATAAAGTTTATCTGTGAGTATTGTATTTAGATAAGTCGCAGTCAGTTTCAATTCGCCTCGTTGGCTCAGCCCGGTAGAGCGAGTGACTTGTAATCACTAGGTCGCGTGTTCAAATCACGCACGAGGCTTATCTATTTCTCATTTCAAAGCTTACTTTTTCATAGGATTAGATGATAAAAACACTCATTTTTTATAGTTGATTGTTAATCCACGGACATAACTCTAAGAAAATTAACCTTATTATTTTAGATGGTGTTTAACAATGTCCAAAGCAACTTCTAAACCGAAATCCCGTAAAGAACACGATCAAATGAAACGCGATAAAGTGAATAATAATAAATCAGGGCCGAATAATGAAAGTATAATCGAAAAATGCAAGAAGCTAATTAGGGGAAAAAACTCGAAAAGCTGAGTATAAATAATTTTAAAAATTGCTTTTACTGAGTTCCACTACTTATTACCAGAGTTACTTTTTATATTTTATTTTTTATATTGTTTATAAATATAAACTATTTTTTTGTTCAGCTTTTTATGATTATATCAATTTTGATCCGTTCTCTTATTTCAGATTTTTATTCCCTGCTGTAAAAAATAATGATAGATCAGCAGACAGACAATTTATTAAATATAGATGATTTATTGAAATGGGGAAATTTACCATGAGCGAGATTAAAATCGGAGATCAAATTCAAGATTTCAAGTTAAAAGACCACAAGCAGAAAGAGGTGCACCTATATGACTTTACTGACAAGAAGGTGCTTCTATCATTCCATCCGCTTGCCTGGACAAACGTGTGTGCAGAACAGATGAAATCACTTGAAGAAAACTACGAAATCTTTACTAAACTGAACACAGTGGCTTTTGGTATAAGTGTAGATCCCATACCATCAAAGAGAGCATGGGCCAAAGAATTGGGAATAACACACATCAAGCTTCTTTCGGACTTCTGGCCTCATGGGGAGGTTGCCAGAGCATATGGAATATTCAGGGAAAAAGAAGGAGTCTCTCAGAGGGCGAACATAATTATCGATGAGGAACAGAAAGTCATATTCTTTGAAGAATATCCCATTCATGAACTTCCTGATATAGCAAAGATTATAAAAGTTCTGGAACAGTAATATATAGGGTTTAGCTCCAAAAATTAGTAATGTATTTTAAGAAAATAAGCATCAAGGAAATTCGGTTAAGGAGCTGAAAAAGCAAAAAATTAGCTTACAGAACTGGAAAATAAGTATAACCATTTGAGAACTTCAATAAACAGAAAACAGAAAAGAATAATTAATTAATAGGGATACCAAGAAAGACTTTTAAGGATATGACTGGAGAGGGTCAAAAAACCCACAGGCTCAACAATTACTCAACACCTTAGCCTGCATTATTTACTTCCATGTAACCTGGGTTATTTACTTCCATGTAAATCCTATATTACCTAGTTCTATATCAATCCCGTCAAAGAGTTCTCTCAGTGCTATGCTGAGCCTGTGAACCTCTACCTGCCAGACTCTTTTGCTAACCTGTTTGCTTCCTCCGGCTTTGACAGCAGCCACCCATGCATATTTTCTGGCAATTTTTTTGTTATTAGAAGGAAAATTAAAAGCTTTTCCAGTTTTCTGGTTAGTGTACTTTTCGTTGATAAGGAACTCATATATTTCCTGAACTCTTTCAAGCAGTTTTTTTTCACTTTCGGGGCCCGATGCTCCAAACAATACAAGATTCCAGAGGCGAAACTGTACATTATGAAGCTTGATGGAAAGCTTCTTAGAGCCCGATACTTCCAGCATCTTCCTGAACTCAAGGTAAATATCCGTATGTCCGAAGCCTGAATGCAAAATATTTCCAAGCGAGATCATAACGTGTATGCATTCATGAAAAAGAATTCTGGCTATCAGATATTCAACCCTCTCCTGCAAGTTCCAGAACTTATTTACAAGAGCTTCTTCCCAGAGCTGATAAGGGTTAACCAGGATCATTGACCGATAGACAATCCTTTTTTCTTTCTGTGAAACCAGGCGTTTCGGGAAAAGTGTGATTCCCAGCATTTTTCCAAAAAACTGAACCCTGACAGCCAGGTCCCAGCAGTACTCCAACTCACCTGAACTTGCGCATTTCACTCTGTAATAGTTTCCATCAAAGTGAACCTTCACAAGAAGTCGGTACATATCTTTGCTGTGTACCTTGATCAACGACTTTATCATAGACTCCCGATAAATCCGAATGTCAAAAAAGGGTACATTAGGGATAGGAGTAGAAAGTGAAGCAGGCGCAGAAGTATTTAGATCTTGGAAACCATAAAACCATAAACTTGAGTTCCAGTCCCAAACGTTAACTTCTTTCTCAACTGGTCTGGCCTTCTTTTTCATTGAATCCCCTCGCACAAGATACCCAATATGATATTATTACTGAAGATATATAAAAATTGACCAATAGGCAGCAGGGAATTGAAATAAAGGCATGTCCTGCCTTATGAAGGTAATGTATTCATTTATTTTCTCTTTCATCTGATATAAATCCTCAAGTCTGGTAGGTATTTGGCTTTAAAAGTGAAATTTCGCTGAAATTTCCTGAAGACCCGTTCCAGAACAGAAACTTTCCTTCCAAAAGCTTCCCCTGCCCTGTAAGGAACTTAATCGTTTCATTTGCCTGAATGGAACCAATAATACTTGGGGTTGCATTTAAAACCGAAAAAATCTTTTGGGCATGTGTGGGAAAATACAATAAAAACAAGGGGTCTTTCCAGGCACCATTGTTGTTACCTGACCATCAAAACTGGTAGCTGCTCCATGAATTAAAAATTCTTCTTTTTACGGAAGTCTGTTAAGCATATGTCTCGTTGCAAGAGTATCAAGAGTATCAAGTGCATCGACTATGACATAACATTCAGGAATCAGAGAGTCAAGATTTGATTCGGTAAGCATCTCATATTGTTTCAACTTCAATATCCATATTCATAGAAAGCAGTTTTTCCTTTAAAGACCGACTTCCTTATGCATGACTTCCTCGGGAGTACTTCCAGATGGTAAAAGGCAAAATGAGCAGGAACTTTAATCAAGATAGATACCAGACCAGTACATGAGGTCTGCTAAAAAACCTGGGCTGTAGTATTAAGGCAGAAAAATATATCACTGATAAGAAACATAATCCGCAGACATATTGGCGGTAGGGACAGGAATATTTAGAAAAATTAATTAAGGCAAGGCCCATAAAAATCAGGAGTTCATTTTTAACATTATTTTAACGGCCATCGCAATTCACTATTGTTGCATTTTCTCGCATACTAAAGGCTTTATGCTGAAAAAGAGAAATTTATAAAGGTTTTGGAATTTATGAGAGCCCTGGATTTAAAAAATACAGTTATCAATATCAAACAGGAGTTTTCAGACTACTTTAAAGAACGAGATGCTGAAATCAACGGATCTCTTCTTGCACTCCTTTCCGGCGAACATGTCCTTTTACTTGGCCCTCCAGGTACTGCAAAAACTCTGCTGGCAAACAAGATCTGCGAAACTATCGAGGGGGGAAACTTTTTCCATTATCTTTTGACTCGTTTTTCCACGCCCGAAGAAGTATTTGGACCGCTTTCCCTTAAGGCACTTGAGAGGGATGAGTTCAGCAGACGAGTAGAGGGTTACCTACCGACTGCTCATATAGCCCTGCTTGATGAGATTTTCAAGGCGAACAGTTCCATCTTAAATAGCCTGTTGACTGTGCTGAATGAAAGGAAATATCATAACGGCAAAGAGATTATTGAGGTGCCTCTTTTTTCGGTTTTTGGGGCTTCCAATGAGCTACCCGAAGAAGATGAAAGCCTCGAAGCTCTTTACGACCGTTTTTTGTTCAGATACAGAGTGGATTATATCCAGCACGAAGAGAACTTGGAAGACATAATCTTCAAACACACAGAAGATTTCGTACCCTCAACTAAACTCAGTATTGAGGATATAAAGGAAACTCAGAAGAGGGCAAGAGACCTTCCTGTTGATCCCGAAGTTAGGACAATTATAAAGGCTCTCCGAAGAGAGCTTAAAAATTCGAATATTTTTGTCTCGGACAGACGGTGGAAAAAGATTGTAAATATGCTCAGGGTAGCCTCCGTCGTAAATGGGCATGCCAGTGTAGACTGGATGACTGCTGTCCTGCTACAGCACGTACTCTGGGAAGTGCCAGAACAGAAGGACGCGATCAGGAAGCTTATTCTGGATAGAGTTGTTTCAGGGGGGACGGATACTGGAAAACTGAAAATGGATGTTTTTGACCTGAAAAATTCCATTTACAACTGCTTGCAGCAGGAACTTCCGGATCTTGTTTCCTGCAATAAATGTTATGAAGAAGAGAAAAAAACAACAAACGGCATGAAAAGCTCAAGGTTTTCAGGGATGAGAACCCAGAGGAACCTTACATTTGATAACGCTCTTGACCTGCTGAAACACCATGCAGAGTTTCCAACTCATACTTACAGTTTTGGGCTCGATTACAGTAATCTTAACAGTTCCCTGAACTTTGAATCCTTGGTAGATCAATTCCACAAGAAGTATGACTTTGAGTTCAAGGTCAGCCTCGACTATGGAGATAAGAAACTCTATGAAAAAGAATATGAAAATCTGGAGGAGAGACTGAATTATTTCAGAAGGCAAATCCAGGAAGAAGAAAAAGCCCTTGAGAATACTCTAAGGGAAAATCTCTGGGTTTCAGGACAAGACAGCCAGGAAATCCTTATGAAATACCGCTCCAAAAACACGGACGTTTACGAGATTGCTAGCAATCTAAATGAAATAAGGATCTTGCTGGAAAAACCCAGTGTTTTCGATGTGAACTTTGAAAAAGCAGAAGAGTCAGCCTAAAACAGAAAAACCTTTGAGATGAGATACAAGAGAAAGCTGGAATATAATTCGCTTAATATTTGAAGACCTTTTTAAATTATATAAAATCCTATAAAAACTAGGAAAATTTCCGGAAAAGGAAAGATATGCAGGAATTAAAAAAGCAGAAGGAAGATTTTGAAGGCTTTCCCGGGTCAGGCTCATCTTTAAAATTCAGCTATGCTTTTAACCCCTCTACAATGTTGAATATTGAACTCAGAGAGGTCCTGGTAACTCCACGAAGAATTCCAAGGCAAATCAGGGAAGAAATTGCGGAAATTCTTATTTATGAGCTTTTTTCAGAAGAAGGGTATGAAATAAAGGATGAAAAACTATTTATTCGTAAATTTGGAGCTTTTTATCCAATATTTCTCGGTTTGAGGAATTTTAAATTCTGGGGCGAAATAAAAACTCTTGCCGAAATCAACAACCTAGCAGGAATTTTTATCCTTAAAACCCTGCTTGAGGAACTCTTTACACTTCTGGACGACTATGAAAAGATAGAGTCCGAATTTTCAAAAAAGTTCGCAAAAAATCTCGAAAAAAGCCTTAAAGCCCTGAAAAATCTGATCGATGAAACTCAATCATCATGGGAAAGAAACAGATTGCGGGATATAGAGAGAAACTTCCAACTGCAGGAAAATCCAAATGTACCCAATCGAGAGGCAACTCAAGAAAACAAACAGAGCAACTCCCTAAAACAAGAAAGTTCTTTCAAACAGGAAAGTTCCCTACCAGACCCTGAGTACGAGAATGAGAAGAATCCAGAGCAGTCGGCTGGAATAACTGCTGGATCCGAAAGACTTGTCTCAATGACTCTGGACTTCATGGCTTCAGAAAATGCAGGAGAGGCGCTGGATTCTGTTATAGAAGAAAGTGTAGCTGCAAAAATTGAAGAACTTATCCCTGTGCTTGAAGACCTCCTTGAAATACTCGAAGTTCTTTCAATGCTCTTTCCTGGCAGGGCTTGGGATCACTCCTTGAAGGCTCTTCACAGAGAATACTTTGGAAACCTGGAAAAATATGCCTCGTTTCTCAAAAAGAGTTCGGACCTTAACGATATTCTTGAGCAGGTAGGAAGAATCGAACTTGAGTACGGATCAAAAAAGCTGAATCTATCGCCATACAGTAAAAGCGAAGTTCACTCGGTTACTTTTTCAGGTGATCTCCATACCTTACTTCCAGCAGAAGCCGTAAAGCTAAAAAACCCTCTCCTGAAGCGCAAATTCTACGCTGATATGCTGGAAGGTAAACTTTTGACCTACCAGTTAAAAGGAGAGAACTGGAACTCGGATTCTGCAGGAAAAAAGAGAAAAGGACCTGTAGTAGCCTTAGTAGATACATCGGCATCGATGAGAGGAAGCCCTGAGCTTCTTGCAAAAGCTGTACTTCTGGCAATTACAAGAAGAATGCTGAAGGAAAACAGGGACGTTAAAGTAATTCTCTTCTCCTCGAAGTGGCAGACCGTTGAAATTGAGCTTACGAATAAAAAACGTATGGGAGAGGAATTTCTGGAGTTTCTGAAATTAACTTTTGGGGGTGGCACCGATTTCAATACCGCACTTCGTGCAGGCCTCAAAGCTATGAAAAATGAAAAAGCCTTTGAAGGAGCTGACATCCTTTTCCTTACTGATGGCTACTCCGAACTATCAGAAATACCTCTTATTAGGGAATGGAATGAGATAAAAACCGAAAGAAGAGCCAGGATTTTTTCCCTGATTCTAGGGAATTGTGACGCTGGCGGATTGGAACAGGTTTCTGACCACACATATCTTATAAGGAATGCCGAAAACTGGGATGTTGGGGAAAGTCCTGCAAGTTTTGTGAAAGCTATAAGCAAACCTTACAGGTTTTGAGTTTCCGAATATTTTTAACTTAGTACATCTTGAAATGCTTTCTGTTCTCGGATTTTAACGCCTGCTACCTTAACGCCTGCGTTTGAAAAGTTTCTGCAGACCGTCTCCAAAATCTTCTAGGTCTTTCCGATCTGGAGTTTGGTGCCTGGATATACTTGACAGGACAGCAAACGCAGCCTGTTTACTTCGGCTTGCCCCTTTAAGCATCCCGATTTCGATAACTACAACTATCAATTCAGAAATGATTTTACGGTCTCTGGGGCTTAAGTTATTCCATTTATCATTAAGCTTTTTCGAGGAATTAACTATTGATTCTTTTCCTTCTGATGCTATTGAGGAGGCCTTTGAAGAAGCTATTTTTGAGGCGCTTACTATCCGTTCTTTTCCATAAGAAGCGTTTTCCAAAAAGACTTTGAAAGCATTCTTTGAGATTCTTTTTATTCTTTCTTTTTGATTAACAGGGATTTCCTCTTCCGACGCTTTCTGGAACTCACTTTCAAAACCTCTGCTCTCCAGAATTTTACGGACCTCTTTAAGGATCTCGGAAATCTCCTCCTCAGATCTTGTTCTAAGATATTCTCTGAGTTTTTCTAGAAGTTTGGAGTCAATTGATCCTGAATTCAGTTCCGGGGAGGACGTCGGATCGCAGAAAAAATCCTCATCT